>NZ_JBXANI010000010.1:0-308485 GCF_058801495.1 Cupriavidus sp. GW822-FHT03E04 | reverse complement strand
CGCCTTCTTTGCCTACTTTCTTGGCAAGACAAGAAAGTAGGTCGCCGCCCCGCAGGGGTGGTGAAACTGCAGTTGAAGTTCAGCAGTTTCAGTTAAGCAGTTCCAGTCGCCACAACCACCAAACACCGACCACCAAACACCAAGAGTAAGGACCCAACATGCACATAGCCTTCATCGGCCTAGGCAACATGGGCGCCCCCATGGCCCGCAACCTGCTCAAGGCAGGCCACACCCTGACCGTCTTCGACCTCAACCCCACCGCCCTGTCAGCCCTGCAAGCCGACGGCGCAGCCGTAGCCCCCTCCGCCCGCAAGGCCACCGCCGAAGCCGACTTCGTCATCACCATGCTGCCGGCCGCCGCTCACGTCCGCGCCACCTACCTCGGCCCGGAAGGCGTCCTTGCCGGCGTACGGCCCGGCGTACCGCTAGTGGACTCCAGCACCATCGACCCGGCCACCATCCGCGCACTGGCCGTCGAGGCCAAGCAGCAAGGCAACCCGATCGCCGACGCCCCCGTCTCCGGCGGCACCGGCGGCGCGCAGGCCGGTACGCTGACGTTCATGGTCGGCGCCGAACCAACCCTGTTCGAACAACTGAAACCTGTGCTGTCCGGCATGGGCCGCAACATCGTCCATTGCGGCGACACCGGCACCGGACAGGTCGCCAAGATCTGCAACAACCTGATCCTCGGCATTTCCATGATCGGCGTGTCGGAAGCCATGGCGCTCGGCGTCAAGCTGGGCATCGACGCCGGCGTGCTGGCCGGGATCGTCAACACCTCCACCGGCCGCTGCTGGGCCGCCGACACCTGCAACCCCTACCCGGGCGTGATCGAGACCGCGCCGGCCTCGCGCGGCTACAGCGGCGGCTTTGGCGCGGACCTGATGCTCAAGGACCTGGGCCTGGCCACGGATGCCGCTCGCAGCGTGCGGCAACCGCTGTTCCTCGGGGCACTGGCCCAGCAGATCTACCAGGCGGTGAGCCAGGCCGGCGACGGACAGCTCGACTTCTCGGGCGTGATCCGCCAGTACCTGGCCCAAGAGGAGCGGCAAGCATGATCGAGCACGTCATCGACGGACATATCGCCCGCCTCACCCTCAAGCGCCCGCCCGCCAATGCGTTCAACGCCGAGGGGCTGGCACAGTTGCAGCAACTGGTGGCCACGCTGAATGCGGACACGCGCGTGCGCGCCATCGTGATCACCGGCGACGGCAGCCGCTTCTTCAGCGCCGGCGCCGACCTCAATGGCTTTGCCGACGGCGATCGCGCCCATGCGCGGCTGATGGCGCAACGCTTCGGTGCCGCCTTTGAGGCGCTGCAAAACGCACGCCCCCTGGTGATCGCGGCGATCAACGGCTATGCCATGGGCGGCGGGCTGGAATGCGCGCTGGCCTGCGACGTGCGCATTGCCGAGGAACAGGCCCAGATGGCGCTGCCGGAAGCCGGCGTCGGCCTGCTGCCGTGTGGCTGCGGCACGCAAACCCTGCCCTGGCTGGTGGGCGAGGGCTGGGCCAAGCGCATGATCCTGGCCAACGAGCGCATCGATGCCACCACCGCGCTGCGCATCGGGCTGGTGGAAGAGATGGTGCCCACGGGCCAGGCGCTGGACGCGGCGCTGCGGCTGGCCGAGCGCGCCAGCAACGTGAGCCCGCGCGCGGCTGCCTACAGCAAGCAGCTGGTGCACCTGGCGCGCCAGGGCGTGCCGCGCGGCCCGGCGCTGGCGCTGGAGCGCGAGCGCTTTGTCGACCTGTTCGACGACGAGGACCAGCGCGAAGGCGTCAACGCCTTCCTGCAAAAACGTGCGCCGCAATGGCGCAATGCCTAGGAGCCGCGCCATGCGCCTGAACCCGAACGATGCCGCCCAGGAACGCCCCGCAGCCGCGCCGAGCGCCGAAGACGAGGTGTGCTTCGTCGAGATCAACGGCATCGGCCTGATCACGCTCAACCGGCCGCGCCAGCTGAACGCCTTGTCCTACCCGATGATCGGCCTGCTCGACGCACAGCTTGCCGCCTGGGCCGCGCGCGACGACATCGCTGCGGTGGTGCTGCGCGGCGCGGGCCCCAAGGCGTTCTGCGCCGGCGGCGACATCCGCGCGCTGTACGACAGCTTCCACGCGGGTACGGCGCTGCATCGCCAGTTCTTCGTGCACGAGTACCAGCTCGACTATCGCCTGCACTGCTACCCCAAGCCGGTCGTGGCGCTGATGGACGGCATTGTCATGGGCGGCGGCATGGGCCTGGCGCAGGCCGCGCACCTGCGCGTGGTCACCGAGCGCTCGCGCGTGGCCATGCCGGAGACCGGCATCGGCCTGGTGCCCGATGTGGGCGCGAGCCATTTCTTGTCGAAGCTGCCGCCGGCGCTGGCGCTCTATGTCGGGCTGACGGGCGTGACGCTTGGCGCTGCCGATACGCTGCTGTGCAAGCTGGCCGACATCGCCGTGCCTGCCGCAAGCCTGGAGCACTTCGAGCAGACGCTGGCAGCCATCAACCGGACAGGCGACGTGCTGGCGGACCTGCGCGCCGCGCTGCAGGCAACGCCTGCCGCCAGCGCGCCCGCGGCGCCGCTGCAGTCAGTGCTGCCTGCCGTGCTGCGGCATTTCCGGGCAGACGCCAGCGTGGCCGGCCTGCTCGAGAGCCTGGCCGCCGAATCCGACCCGGCCTATGCCGACTGGGCCGCGCGCACACTTGAGATCCTGCGCGGGCGATCGCCGCTGATGATGGCGGTCACGCAGGAATTGCTGCTGCGCGGCCGCGACCTGGATCTTGCCGATTGTTTCCGCATGGAGCTCGGCGTGGTGTCGCACGCATTCACGCAGGGCGATTTCATCGAAGGGGTGCGCGCGCTGATCGTCGACAAGGACAATGCGCCGCGCTGGCGCGTGAAGGATGCGAGCGAAGTCAGCAAGGCCATGGTGCAGTCGTTCTTCGACAGCGCATGGCCGCGTGAGCCCCACCCGCTGGCCATGCTTGGCCGATCAGGGCATGCCTGATGGTTGCACGCCGGCATGGCGCCGGCGTGTGGTCACGTGCATGCGGATACGGAAAAACTACGCACTCAGTCCTTGGGCTTCGGCGCGTGGCCGTGCGGCTGGTGCTCGTCCACCGGCACCTTCACCAGCCCATCCGCGCGGAACATCGCCTTGATGCCGCGCACCGCCTGCCGGATACGCGCCTCGTTCTCGATCAGCGCGAAGCGCACGTATTCGTCACCGTAATCGCCAAAGCCGATGCCGGGTGAGACGCAGACTTTGGCCTTGGCCAGCAGTTGCTTGGAGAACTCCAGCGAGCCCAGCGCGCGATACGGTTCGGGGATGCGCGCCCAGATATACATCGATGCCTTGGGAATCTCCACCGGCCAGCCGGATTCGATCAGCCCGCGCGCCAGCACGTCGCGGCGTGTCTGGTAGTGCGCGGCGATCTCCTTGACGCATTGCTGGTCGCCTTCCAGCGCGGCGATGGCGGCCACCTGCAGCGGGGTGAACGTGCCGTAGTCGTGATAGCTCTTCATGCGCGTGAGCGCGGCCACCAGATCCGGGTTGCCTACCATGAAGCCGATGCGCCAGCCCGCCATGTTGTAGCTCTTGGACAGCGTGAAGAACTCCACGGCAATGTCTTTCGCCCCTTCCACCTGCATGATCGACGGCGCCTTCCAGCCATCGAACACGATGTCGGCATAGGCCAGGTCGTGCACCACGAAGATATCGTGCTTGCGCGCCAGCGCGATCACGCGCTCGAAGAAGTCCAGCTCCACGCATTGCGCGGTGGGATTCGACGGAAAGCCCAGCACGATCATCTTCGGCTTGGGA
This sequence comes from Cupriavidus sp. GW822-FHT03E04, assembly GCF_058801495.1. Classification (NCBI taxonomy): domain Bacteria; kingdom Pseudomonadati; phylum Pseudomonadota; class Betaproteobacteria; order Burkholderiales; family Burkholderiaceae; genus Cupriavidus; species Cupriavidus sp. GW822-FHT03E04. Next base: position 304,679 of record NZ_JBXANI010000010.1, on the reverse strand, counting down.
TAGCTGCCGCGAATGGCGCGTTCCATCTCGGCGAAGAAGTCCACGCCCGGCACCAGGGGCACGGAACGGATATCGGCTCCGGCAATCACCGCGCCATAGATATGGATGGGATAACTCGGGTCCGGCACCAGCACGGTGTCGCCGCGATCGAGCGTGGCCAGCATCAGGTGGGCCAGCCCTTCCTTGGAGCCGATGGTGACAATGGCCTCGGTGTCGGGATCGATCTCGACGTCGTAGCGCTCGCGATACCAGTGCGAGATGGCGCGGCGCAGTCGCGGGATGCCCTTGGAGGCCGAGTAACCGTGGGTATCGGGGCGTTGTGCGGCTTCGGTCAGCTTGGCAACGATATGCGGCGGCGTGGCGCCGTCCGGGTTGCCCATGCTCATGTCGATGATGTCTTCGCCACGGCGGCGCGCCGCCATTTTCAACTCGGCGGTGATATTGAAGACGTACGGGGGAAGACGATCGATACGCGCGAAGCGACGCTTGCCTGCGGAGGCTGACATGGATTTTCCTTGAACGTAAGCGCCCGGAACCGTCCGAGCGACGCTGCCAGCCGTTGGTGCGGCTGACCGGAAAGATCTTAGCGGCGAATACCGGCCGCGTCTACGGCTTTTGCAAGCTGGGCGGCGGCACCGCTACGCACCGGGCACGCCGGCCGTGCGGATCAGGGCATCGATCTCGCTTTCGTTCCACACGCGCACGCCGGCCTCGGCCAGCAACGCCGCGGCCACGCCCTGGCCCGGGCGCAGCACGCCGCCAAACGAGCCATCGTAGTGCTCGTGATTGCCGCATGAGGGGCTCAAGGCCTTGAGCAGCGCGTGCCCGCATTGACGCTGCCGGGCGATGGCCAGCGCGTCGCGGGCGCCTGCCACGAACGGCGCGGTCACGTCGGCACCGGTGGCATCGCGCACGATGGCCGCGCCGGCCAGCACCTGCGCGCCGCTGCCGCCGACGATCTCCGCTGGCGGGCGCGGCGTCGGCAAGCCCCCCATGGACTCCGGGCAGACCGGAATCAGTTCGAAATGCCGCGCCAACATGGCCAGCGTGGCGTCGGGCTGGGCCTTGGCCTGGCCGTCATAGCGCACGGGCTGGCCTAGCAGGCAGGCGCTGACGAGAAGGGGCGGCGGGGTGAGAGATGTTTGCGGCATGGCGATGCGCGAGAGAAGGTGTCGGACAGTGTTGAACAGTATTGAACAGTGTTGAAGGGCGGGATGGTCGATGCATCCGGCGCCGGACTTACTGCAACGCGTCCTCGCCGACCTTGCGGACCACCGCATCGTCGGGCCCAAGCAACCGGCCATCCTCGGCACGCACCTCGAGCGGCCGCACGGGCTTGCCAGCCTTGCTGTCCACCAGCACGGAATGCGGCTCGCCAGGGGCATAGAAGAACGCTTCGCCCCACTGCCGCAAGCCCACCACCACCGGGAACAGCGCGCGCCCTTTCGGCGTCAGCACGTATTCCTGGTAGGCGCTGCCGTCGGAGGCCGGCACCTGTTCCAGGATGCCGTGCGCCAGCAACGTGCGCAGCCGGCCGGCAAGGATGTTCTTCGCAAGGCCAAGGCTGCGCTGGAACTCGCCAAAGCGCCGCAAGCCATCGAAGGCATCGCGCACGATCAGCAGCGACCACCAGTCGCCGATCACATCGAGCGAGCGGGCCACGGGACATGCGGCGCCTTCCAGGCTGGTTCGCCGGACCATAGTGCAACTCCGTTTCACTCGCCAGATGCGGCGCGCCGCGGAATGCGGCGCCAAAATGGCGAGGCGGTTGCATTGTAAAACCAGTTGATCCGGCCTTCAAGGCTTGCACTGCCCCCAGCATGCGCCGCTCAGTCGTCGATGTTCTCGTGCACGGCGGCGGCACCGGCCTTCCAGTAGCTGGCCGCGCGGATGCGGCCCTTCTCGATGCCGCGCTCGCCCACCAAGTACTGACGCACGGCGCGAATCGACGCGGCCTCGCCAGCCGCCCAGACATAGCCTTCGCCGCGCGGCAACGTGACCTCGCGCAAGGCTTGTTCCAGCAGCCCGGCGGCGCTATCTGCCGGTGCGCTGTCGCGGTGCTGCCAGTGGATCTCCACGTCGGCGCGGCTGGGCAGCGGGATTTCGGCGGCGGCGTTGTCCACCGCCAGCACCACCAGCGCGCGTACGCCGGACGGCAGTTCCTCGAGGCGGCGGCCGATGGCAGGCAGCGCGGTTTCGTCGCCTACCAGCAAGTGCCAGTCGAAGCCCTCGGGAATCACGAACGACCCACGCGGGCCGCCCACGCCCAGATACTGGCCGGGCGCAGCCTGCGCGGCCCAGGTGGAGGCGGGGCCATCGCCATGCAGCACGAACTCGATATCGAGCTCGCCGGCGGCGGCATCGTAACGGCGCGGCGTGTAGTCGCGCGCGGCGGGCTTCGGCTGGCCTTCGGGAAACACAGGGCCATTGGGGCCAAGCTCCGGCAGCGCGGGCTTGCTTTGCCCCGGCGCGGGGAGGAACACCTTGATGTGGTCGTCGAAAGACGCGGAGACAAAGCCCTTCAGGTCTTCGCCAGCCAGCGTCACGCGCAGCAGTTGCGGCGACACCGCCTGGGTACGCACCACTTGCAGCAAGCGCATCTTGAGTTCATGGCGAACGCGTTGCACGGTGAGATCGCGAGTAGTCATGGATTTCCTGGTTGGCGGGAATGAGGGGAATGAGGAATACGGAATGTGGAGTGTCGGGATGCGGGTCAGCACTAGGCACCCTGGCCGCCCTGGCCGGCGTTGATCTCGGCGGTTGCCCGCGCCAGGATGGCGGCGATGCGGCGCTGCTCGTCCGGCGTGGCATCGGTGCGCAGCAGCAGCGCCCGCTTGAGCGCCACGCGCGCCTCGACGAATTCGGGCAGCCAGCCGCCCGCGGCTTCACGCTCGTCGGCGGCTACGCCCGCCGCACCCGGCTCGGCGGCTTCGCCCGACAGCGCGCGCCGCACCCACTCCATCTTGCGCGCCACGTGCTTGAGCTTGTTGAGCATCAGGGCCAGCCGCTCACGGTTGGCGTCGAGATGGGCCAGGCCCGGCCCCGCCAGCTGATAGCGCTTTTTGTTGCCCTCGGTGTCCACCGTAGCGTAGCCAAGTTCTTCGAGGAAGGTCAGGGCCGGATAGACCATGCCCGGGCTGGGCTTGTAGAAGCCGTTGGTGCGGGCCTCCAGCGCCTTGATCAGCTCATAGCCATGGCTGGGCTTTTCTTCCAGCAAGGACAGCAGCATGAGTTGAAGATCATCCGAGCTGAACTTGCGGCCACGCCGCCAGCTATCGCCGTCGCCGTCGAAGCCATCGCCGCCGCCACCAAAGAAGCCGCCGGGGCCACCGCCGTGGTGGTGGCGGCCAATGGCTTGGCGGCCATGGCGCTCGCCGTGGTGCGAGGAATGGGACGAAAAGTGGGACGAAAAGTGGGAAGACAGATGGGCAAGCATGTGATGGCTAAGCCTGCCCAGAATGGGGTGGTGACGCATCGTCGCAGCTCCTACGTATCGAAAAACATATCTTACGATATATATCGTACGTAAGGATGTCAAGGCGAGATTTGCAGGCGAGACCGGGGGAATCGCAGACGGCCGGCCGCGTCATAGCGACAAATCCAGATCCTGCCTTCCGACTCGATGCGTCGGCGACCGCTGGGTTGTCGGACGCGATCACATCGGCAGGCAGGCAAAAGAATCGCCGCATCACGTTCCACGGGCAGGTGTCAGTGATGCTGGCTTCACTGCTCTCCTCCAGGCTCGTGACCAGAGGCGTTTTGGGCCCTCGATGGGCTGGTCTATTCGCGATACTGATCGAATGCCATGCACGCTAGACGTGGTAACGCCATTTTCCCTAGCCATCGGCCAAGCAGGTAACTCCCTCCATAAGCTCGCCTATCGCAGCGCGTGGCACAAAGTGCCACTGGCCGAATTCGGCATCGAACAACGCGAACTGGTTACATGGGATTCTCAGTTCTTGGTTCAGGGGCCTTTGACGTGCCAATGAAGCCTACTCGCGCCTTGTCTTTCTTAGTTTCCAGCCCGGATTTCTGCCAGCGCCTTCTCCAGCATCTTCAGATCCGGCGGGTTCTTCTGTCCCCCCTTGGAACCTAACCATCTATGCACGGGATTTTTGGGGCCACTGCTGAGTCGGTTGCCTTCCTCCGTTATCTGGCTTGCCATGATCTGCCGTTTAACCACCTGACCTTGCTCGTCGGTGACGCGACATGTAAGCAGACCCTCGGTCTCCATAAACTTGAACAACGCCTCCATACCCGTTCTCACGGTCTCGGCTAGGTCAGGGACGTTGGCGTACGCCGCCACCAACTCATCAATGTCCCAGACCGAATAATCCTTTGCCATCATTCAATACTCTCCATTTTCGACATACCGTTGACGGGCGTGTCGGGTGTTGGCCGGCACCTGCACGACTGCCCGTTGGTCCCGGTGGCCAGGAACGCGGCTTCGACCAGCGTTTCGTCCAGCCGCGCCAGCGGCACGAGCATGTGCGTCGTGGAACCAAAGATCTCCCATTGTTCACTAAGAGCCAATCCGAGAAAGATCTGGGTAGCGTGCGTCCCAATTCAGCCTCAGCAGCACGGATAGCATCTATTGATGTTCCAATTGCGCGCGCTTTAGACATCGCTCCTCACCTACGGAAGTGCACCCGGTTTCGGCAGACTAAGCTCTCCCGTACCAGGAGAACCGGAGCTTGGCATTTTTGCAGACCAGCATCATTCTCGAACCAGGGACGGTGTGCAAGCTCGTATCCAGGCGGCGCCTTGATGTTGGCTTGTTTACCAGAATCCTTGACACCGCCGACAGCTCGGCGGCAGCTCGGCGGCACTGGCCGCGCGGGCACCTCGAGGAAATAGGATTGCTGACCGCCCTTGCCGGTCGATTCGTTTGCCATGTCTGGGCCGCAGTGCGCGGCAATGGTAAAGGTGAGGGGCCCGCGAGCGACAACACGTCAACCAACGCAAACACGGGGTAGCGGGTCAGGCCACCGAAGAATGTTCGCCATTCACATCGGACAAGTCCGAAATCGCACCACTTTTAACAAGAATTTTGCATTGTGTAGCGCAATGTGGGCAGCAGATGCGTGCGCCATGGACCAAGAAGCGGGGCCCGTCCCAGCCCCGACCCGGTTCGCCCTTTTGGGCGGGGCTGTATGTCCAACGCTACTTGCCAGCCTTCACCGTGCTATAGCTCGCCATCAGGTTGCGATAGTCGGGAATGTGATTGGCAAACAGCGTGCCCAACCCTTCGATATCGTTGCGCCAGTCGCGGTGCAGTTCGCAGGCCACGCCGAACCAGCTCAGCATCTGCGCCCCGGCTTGCTCCATGCGGGCCCATGCGGCGTTGCGGGTGATCTCGTTGAAGGTGCCCGATGCATCCGTGACCACAAATACGTCGTAGCCTTCGGCCATCGCCGACAATGCCGGGAAAGCCACGCAGACTTCGGTCACCACGCCCGCGATGATCAACTGCTTGCGCCCGGTGGCCTTGACCGCCTTGGTGAAATCCTCGTTGTCCCAGGCATTGATCTGGCCGGGGCGCGCAATGTAGGGTGCATCGGGAAAGGTCTGCTTGAGCTCCTGCACCAGCGGCCCGTTCGGGCCATCTTCGAAGCTGGTGGTGAGGACGGTGGGCAGGTTGAAATACTTGGCCAGATCCGCCAGCGCGAGCACATTGTTCTTGAACTTGTCCGGCTCGATATCGCGGACCAGCGATAGCAGGCCGGCCTGGTGATCGACCAGGAGGACGGCGGCCTGGCTCTTGTCCAGGCGCTTGTAGGGGGTTGCCATGAGAATCTCCTTTCATTGACTCACGATTTGCGATTGACGTCGAATGGGTTAGCGTCCGACGCTGACTACGCCGCTTCGATCTGCCCGAAGCGGCCGCTGCGAAAATCCTGCAGCGCTTGCTTGATCTCTTCCTCGGTGTTCATCACGAACGGCCCGTAGGTCGCCACCGGCTCGTCGATGGCGTCGCCATGCAGCACCAGCACCAGCGCGTCGCTTGTGGCCGCCAGCGCGAATCCGGCGCCCGCGCGATCGAGCAGCACCATCTGCCCGGCTTGGGCGGCCTCGCTGCCGTTGACCAGCACATTGCCGCGCAGCACCACCAGTGCCACGGTGCGCCCCTCGGGAGCAGGCAGGTCCACGTCCGCGCCGTGGCGCAGTTGTACGTCCCATACGTCCATTGGCGTGAAGGTGTGTGCCGGCCCGCGTGCGCTTTCGCCTGTGCCCCGATACTCGCCCGCAATCACGCGCACCTGGCCGGCGCCGCCGGGCAACTGCACCGACGGGATCTGCGCCGACACGATGGTCTGGTAGCCGGGCGCGGCCATCTTGTCGCTGGCGCGCAAGTTCACCCACAATTGCACCATTTCCAGCGTGCCGCCGGTGCGGGTGAAGGCCTCCGAGTGGAACTCCTCATGCAGGATGCCGGACGCTGCCGTCATCCATTGCACGTCGCCGGGGCCGATGCGCCCGCCCTGCCCCGTGGAATCGCGATGCTCCAACTCGCCCTGGTAGACGATGGTCACCGTCTCGAAGCCGCGGTGCGGATGCTCGCCCACGCCGCGCCGCCGGGCGGCAGGCGAGAACTCAGCCGGGCCCGCATGGTCGAGCATCAGGAAGGGGCTCAGGTGACTGCCAAGGCTTTGCTGCGAGAACAGCGTGCGCACGGGAAAGCCGTCGCCCACCCAATGGGCATGCGGGGCACGGTAGGTGCCGCTGATCTTCTTCATGGGAACTCCTGAACGGTGGCGGGCAGGCTTTGCCCCTGACGAAGACCAGCTTAGGCCTGCGGCAGGAACGCCGGTAGCCTCCATGCGCTATCCTCAGTGTCCTATTGATAGGACGATGACCCGATGCATCCCGACCTCAACGACCTTTTCTACTTTGCCCAGGTGGTGGACCATCAGGGCTTTGCGCCGGCAAGCCGTGCGTTGGGCATCCCTAAGTCCAAGCTGAGCCGCCGCGTGGGCGAACTCGAAGAACGCCTGGGCACGCGCCTTATCCAGCGCTCGACGCGGCATTTCTCCGTGACCGAGATCGGGCAGAGCTACTACACGCACTGCAAGGCCATGCTGGTGGAGGCCGATGCCGCGCAGCAGGCCATCGACCTGACGCACTCGGAGCCCCAGGGCATCGTGCGGGTGACCTGCCCGGTGGCGCTGCTGCACGCGCGGATCGGCGCCATGATCGCTGAATTCATGGCGGCCTACCCAAAGGTCATCGTGCATCTCGAGGCGACCAACCGCCGCGTGGACGTGATTGCCGAGCGCATCGACGTGGCGATCCGGGTGCGGGTGCCGCCTTTGAGCGACAGCGACCTGGTGATGCGCACGCTGGCCACCCGCGCGTGGTGCCTGCTGGCCAGCCCCGCGCTGCTGGCGGGCCGCACCATGCCCGCCGTGCCGGCCGACGTGGCCGAGCTGCCCACGCTGGACTGGGGCCCGCCGCAGCCCACGCATAGCTGGCGGCTGCAGGGGCCGGAGGGCGCCAGCGTGGAAATCCGCCATAGCCCGCGGCTGGTCACCGACGACATGCTGGCCCTGCGCCTGGCCGCACTGGCCGGGGTGGGCGCGGTGGCGCTGCCGAGCATGGTGGTGGAGGACGAGTTGAAACTAGGCCAGCTGGTCATGCTGGTGCCAGAGTGGCGGCCAAAGGGCGGCGTCATTCATGCCGTGTACCCTTCGCGCCGGGGCCTGCTGCCTGCGGTGCGTGCTCTGATCGACTTTCTTGCCCTGCGCTTCGAGGCGCTTGTGGAGGCGTAGGCAAAGCGCTGGCGGGCAAGCCGACACATCGCTAGCCACACCACTGCCCAACCACCTTTTGCAGCACAACCACGGGCCAAAAAAGAAAACACTCAATTGCCCTGCCCGCAGTCATGATCGAACATGGAAAACGCGCGGTTGGATGGTGCAGCCAGCGCCATTGCATGAGGCACCGCCGATCACCCGAGGAACAGGCCATGCGACTGCAACGCCTAGCCGTTGGTCTTTTGCTATGTGCCACTGGGTCCACGCAAGCCCAGGCGCAGAAGCCCATCGTGTACCCCGCCAAAGGCAGACCCCGACCCAGCAAGCCCAGCATCGCCGGCACCAGCATGGGCTCGCTGGTGGGTGCCGCGTACGCCACCGGCATGGCACCGATGGCGCAACTGGTCGGCGGCTTGTCGACCGAGAAGCTGTTCAAGGAGCGTGCGCCCCGGCAGGAGTCTGGCGATTCGCCGCAAGCTCGACGACCATACCAACCTGTTCACCCCGGAAATCGGGGTCAGCGGGAATGGCTTGCTGCTGCCAAAGGGCATCGTGTCGGGGATTTTCGCGGGGATGCCTTTTTCAACCTGAACGCCAGCTACCGCCGCACGTGGATCAATTCGCTCGGCGCCGAGTGGCGCACCGATGCGCAAGTCGGCCAGACCAGCCGGCTTGTCAGCGCGCCTTACGACTTCGGCGCCGACGTCACCACAATCGAGATGACCTCGCGATAGACGAGCTTGGCCAGGCGGCCCGCCTTGAGCTTGCCCAGGTCGATGTTGGGGTCCTGGACTTTCACCGTGCGCAGCGTCTCGCGCGGACCACGGAAGGTCACGGTACGGTGCTTCGCATCGACCTTGGTGATCTCCGCCGTCACCGTGGTTGTGATCTCGCGCGCAAAGCCAGGCTTGTCGCCCTCGCCAGCGCGCGCGGTGCGCTCCACCGACTCCGCCAGCGGCATGTCCTTGCTATCGACCGGCTCCAGCGTGGTGACCACGGCCGCCGCGCGGGTCAGCGTGACCATGTCGCCCTTCTTGATCTGCTTGAAATTCTTGACTTCGTCGCCGCCGATCAGCTCGGCGACATTGCCGCGCGGGCCTTGCACCAGCACCGCCTTCGATTCCGGATCGATCGAAACGATGCGCCCGGAGATCACGGTTTCCTCCGCCACGCCGACGGGGCCCGGCGGCGCGGCGTGGACGAGCGGTGCGAATAGCATGGCCGCGCCAAGGCTCAGCGCGTGCAGGGAACGGGGAATCAACCGACGATTTGGCATGGCTGTCCTGACAAGTGAAAAAGCGTGGATACGAAATAACTTGGAGGCCGCCGGGGCACGCGGCACGCAGCGGTACTTCGGAGTTGAACATAGCGCGCAATGGCGCCACGCGGCATGCCTGTTGAAAGATTTCATATCGGACGGGGTAGAAGGTGAAATCAGCCGAAAGTGCCGCCTGACTCACCCATTCCGGATATCGCGCTCGCCACAAGGCTTAATTCACACGGCGAGAACTGCAGGACGAAACCCGTGCCATTGCGAGGGATGCCTATATCTATGCATTCCCGATGATCGAGAACTACAACACAAAACTGCAGCACCATGGCCAAGCCTGCGGGCCAAGCGAGGCGGCGATGAATGGCACGTGGAAGCTGCCGCCGTTGACACCCGCCACGGACTGACCTACCCCTCTCCAGGCGTCGATGGACGCCTCACCATGCGTGATCGCTCAGGTTCTCCTCAGGTTCTCAATTCAACCAGGATCTGCTCAGCGAGATAATCGCAGGGAGGTCGCGCGGACCGGGAGCTGCGGGCGAGGACGATTTCGAGTTCGGCCAGTGGTGGCAAGCCGTCGCTCTGGGATAGCTGAACAAGATGCCCGGGTACGCTGCATCTCGCCAGGGGGGCCACCGCAAGCCCCGCTTCGACCATGCTGACAAGGCCCAGCAGGCTCGGGCTTTCGTAGGACATGCGGTATTTGATGTTCTCCCGCTGCAGCGCACTGATGGCATTAGCGCGCGCCGTGCTGCCATGGGCGAACACGGCGATGGGCAGCGGGCGCTCGTTCCACACTTTTCTCACGGCCGACCCGACCCAGACCATCGGCTCGAACCGGATGAATTCGCCGGCGATGCCCTTGGCTTTAGTCAGGCAGGCCAGGTCGAGCGTGTTGTCCTTGAGCAATGGCACGAGCGCACTGCTAGGCATGCCGATCACCCGGATTTCCACTCGCGGGTGCGCCACCGCGAACTGTCTGAGGACCGACGGCAGCAACGATGAGGCGTAGTCGTCAGGCACGCCGATGGTGACGCGCCCCTTCATCTCCGGGCGCACGATCGACGCCCACGCCTCCTCCCGCATCGCGAGCATGCGACGGCCATAGTCCAGCAGCGTCTTTCCCTCGGCGGTAATCGTCACGTGCCGCGTGGTCCGCACAAACAGCGGCTTCCCAAGCGACTCCTCAAGCGCCTTGATCTGCATGCTCACCGCCGACGCGGACCGGTGTACGGTCTCTGCCCCCCGCGCAAACGAGCCGGTGTCGGCGACCGCCACCACCATCTCAATGACGTCCAGATCAAGCTTTTTCATATTAATCAGAAAATCTGAATAAAAAAGTCAGTTTAACCCGTTTTACTCGGCCGCTCACCAAGTGGATACTGCGGTCAATGTCCACTGGGGAACCCCGAAAATGCACGGTGCGGAATCGATCTACGGATTTTTAGCGGTTGGGGGCATGCTAGCCGTGACGCCGGGCCCGAACATGGTCTACGTGATGTCACGCTCCATTGCGCAAGGACGCAAGGCCGGGCTCGTGTCCCTCGCTGGCGTCATGCTCGGATACCTTTTCTATATGTTTGGCGCGGCGTTTGGCATCACGGCATTTTTCCTGAGCGTGCCCTACGCCAGCAGCATCCTGGGCACGGTGGGCGCTGCCTATCTGTTCTATCTGGCATGGCAGGCCGTGAAGCCTGGTGGCCGCTCCCCGCTCGAAGTCCGCGACCTGCCGCACGAACGCCCCCGACGGCTGTTCGCGATGGGCGCCACCACCAGCCTGTTGAATCCCAAGCTGGCGATGACCTTCCTGTCAATTCTGCCGCAGTTCATCAACTATCGGAACGGCAACGTCCTCGAGCAATCGCTCGTGCTCGGGTCCTCGTTGATTGTCGCGTTCGCCACCGTCAACGGCGCCGTGGCAATCTGCTCTGGCAGCATGGCAACCCTCCTGTCCCGCCGGCCGGGACTCCTGCTGGCCCAGCGCTGGGCCATGGGCGCGGTTCTGCTTGTGCTGGGCGCGAACATGATGCTCGACGCCCGAAGACTGGCGGGAATTGGCTGACTGTTGCGGTTGCCTGCCATTGCCAGCGCACCTGCCCCCGTAGCAGACCTGCGCGTCAGGTGTGAGCGAGCACATTGATCAGCTTGCCAAATGGGTCGCGAACATAGAAGCGCCGTACGCCCCATGGTTCGTCGACCGGGCCGTACTCGATGGGAATCCCTGCCGACTTTACGCGCTCAAGTGCAGCGACAATGTCGTCCACTTCGATCGAAAGATCCGGCGTCGGCGTGTCTGATCCGCCTTGTGAAGCGAAACTAATCTGCGCTTCCATCCTCTCCGACGACCCGTACGTGGCAATCCAGCCATGATCCATCAGCAGGTCGAGGTCAAATACTCTCCCGTAGAAGTCCTCCGCGTCGCCTACGGCTTGCGTGCTGATATTTGCAACGATGCGTTTGACTTTCATTGCGACCTCGATAGGCGTGTGGAGGGAAATATAGCGGGACACTACCATACGGCTTCGGCCGTCCCCCCCGGCAGCAGGCTGCGCCTATTGGAAAGGATGACATTCTTGAACAACTGCTTCTGGGTGAGGATTCAACCGGTCGATGCAACAGATAGCAGTTTGATGAAACCGATCAGCGGGAAGCGCCACCCCAATGCAGTCAGTCATCTCCCGGCTTCCGTTGTCGCAAGTAGGCAGCCATCGCAGCAAAGCGTCGACGCGTTTCCAACTCGAAGACCTTGGCCACGAATGGATCCAGAATGCGCCCCAACAGCTGTGGGCGTAGCTTGATGTTGAATGTGTAAATCAGCTCCGAGGCGCCATGACCAAGGTCACGGTGTCGCATCGAAGCGCCCCAGAATGCGAACAGGCCGGTAGGGGCAATGATGGTCGCTGCGGCAATTCTGGGAGGATCGTAGCTGACGAATTGCGTCCGCATGCCAAGAAGTTTCTTCCAGCCACGACCGAGATTCGTGGTGATGGCACCTACGTGGGGATGCGTCCCGCCGCCCTCCACATAAGCAACCGACAGCAATGTGTCCCATATCAACCGTTTCTCGTGATTATGGAAGGCCTCAAACGCTGCGGCGGCAGATGCCGGCATTGTAAGCACGATACGACGCTGAGCCATGATCAGGATTCTTCTATCGTTGCGTGGATTCCCCACTCGCGAAAGTGGGGTTCGAAATCCGCGAGCTACCTGAGACGGCCCGTGGATGATCGCAATACACTACAAGCGGCGAGCTTACCAGCAGCCCCCCGCTCTCACAGCCCTTAGTGTGCGGCATTGACCGGTTGAACCCACAGCCAACAGCGGCCGACGCGCTACGATCCGCTACAGTATCAATACAGCCGCATGACACTGGTACAGATGAACCACCGCCCTCAACAGCATCGAGCACAAGACCTCCTCACTTCCTATTTCTGGAGCGGCGACGGCATCCGCAGTCGATGCGTCAGTGACATCGTGTTATGCGGCACGGTCGACGTGCCTGTGCCCCCTGCACGCCTGCTTGCGGACTGGGCCAGGGAGATATCGTCCCGCATGGTCCTGGAACCCGGGGATGTCGAGGCAATGCCTTTGGCACGAGCGCGGGCGCGCTGGCCGGACTACGTGCACTGCGTGCAGGCGGCGTCCGATTGGGCGTGCGCGCTTGGACTGCCCGGGGTGCTTGCCGGCAGCGACGTCGCCCTCATGGCCTGCCGCGGCGCGAGGTACCACCATGATGGTGCGCAGTATGGCGGTGCGGCCTTTTGCAATCTCTTCCTGAGCGAAGACAGGGACCAGGACTTGCATTTTCCCTCGCTGGGTCTTCGAATTCCCCTGTCCCGGGGTACGGCGGTGATATTCGATACTTGCCAGCCCCATGGCGTGATTCAACGCCACAGCGGCAGTTTTAACGCGGCCGACTTTCCGCCCGACCAGGATTGCATCCAGCTATTCCTGACCTGGGAGCTTCCCATCGAAGATACCCATGTTGCGCACGCACTTCAGGTTGCCTTCGACACCGCCCCTTCGACCTCGTTGCCACTGAATGAAGAGCAAGTCTGGCTAAACGGTGCAAGGGCCGCTGTGTGCCCGGATTCTGGCCGGTGGTGCCGGGCCGCCTAATCGTCAGGGTCATGCGGCGGTTTGCCCTGACTGGGCGCACGGGTGCTGCCATCAACCGGACAGTCGCTCCGGATCCAAGGCATACAGCCCGCATGGCCCCTTGGACTCCCCTACTGCCTGCCAGACACAAGCCGCTCATTGCGCTCGGTCAGTGACTGGATCAGCCCATCCACCCCGCTTTGCTGAATCCTGTCGTTGAATTGCTGCCGGTAGGTCTGCACCAGCCAGGCGCCCAGCACGTTCAGGTCATACACGCGCCAGCCTTCCGGCGTCTTGTGCAGACGGTAATCGATCTGCACAGGCTGGCCGCTTTTCATATTGGTGGCGACCGTGCGCACCACCACGTCCGTCTCGGCCGGCTCGATGCGCGACGGTGGATACTCGATCTGCTGGTCCGGGCGGAGTTGCGCGATAGCGCCGGCATAGGTGTGGATCAGCAGCAGCTTGAACTGCTCCACCACTTGTTGCTGCTGCGCCGGCGTCGCGGTGCGCCAGTAACGGCCCATGGCGAGCTGCGTGGTGCGGTTCAGATCGGTGTACGGAAGGATGTCCTTGTTCACGATCGTCGTGATGCGCTGGATATCGCCCGGCGCGACCGCGCGGGTGCGCACCTCACGCAGCAACTGCTGCGTCACGGTCTGGATCAGCGCCTGCGGCTTCGACTGGTCATCGACCTGGGCGCAGGCCGCACTGCCAAAGGCAAGCAAGGCCGAAACAACGGGAATCAGGAATACGTTCCTCATCGGTGGGAGTCCTGTCTGAATGTGCAGCCCGCATGTTAAAACAAAGCGCGTTGCGCTACACCCGCACGTCACCCGCCGCACCGCCAGCACGCTCCAACATCGTCCGTGCCCCCTTCAATATCTCCCTGGCCACATCCTGGTTGGCCACCGTGCGCGCCAGCATCAGCGCCCCGACGCACTGGGACATGACGCCCCAGGCCGCCTCCCCGCTCCCCAGCCTTACCGCCAGCTCCAGTTGCATGGCCACCATGCCATCCTCGCAGGCCTGGCGCGTGTCCGCATCGGCTCGGGCGATCTCCGCGCCCAGGCTGGGCAACGGGCAGCCCGTCTCCGGATGCCGCACATGGCCCATGGTGAGGTAGCAATCCAGCATCCTGGCCAGCCAGGCGCCATCGCCTGCCTCCCCGTCGGGCAGCAACAGCTCCCGGCTGCGCTGCAGCTCGCGCTCGATCACTTCGCGCAGCAATGCCTGCTTGGAATCGAAATGGCTGTAGAACGCCCCGCCGGTCAGGCCGGCGGCGCCCATCAGCTGGTCAACGCCGGTCGACGCAAAGCCCTCGCGCTTGACCAGCGCGCCGCTGGCCTCCAGCACCCGCTCGCGGGTGGCAGCTTTGTGAGTTGCGGAATAACGCATTGCAGTTCCTGAGATTGTCCTGGGGCAGATGCCGCTTGACGCGACCCGCATTCATACCATAACGTTCGTTTACTAAACGATCGTTTATCTTATGCCGGATCCACTTCCGATGGAAGCGGCCAGCGTGGGCACGAACGCAGAAAGCCCGCCCGGCCATGGCCGGCGGATCATTCCAAGACTGGAGACAAGTCATGTCCAACAAGAAAGCCATCCTTGTGGTAGGTGCCGGCGACGCCACTGGCGGCGCGATTGCGCGCCGCTTTGCCCGCGAGGGCTATATCGCCTGCGTGACGCGCCGCAGCGCCGACAAGCTCACGCCGCTGGTCGAGCAGATCCGTGCAGAGGGCGGCGAGGCCTACGGCTTTGCCTGCGATGCCCGCAAGGAGGACGAGACGGTGGCGCTGATCGAGCGCATCGAGCGCGAGATCGCGCCGCTGGAGGTGGCAATCTTCAATATTGGCGCCAATGTACGGTTTTCCGTGCTGGAAACCACATCCCGCGTGTACTTCAAGGTCTGGGAGATGGCCTGCTTCGGCGGCTTCCTGATGGGGCGCGAGGCCGCCCGCGTGATGCTGCCGCGCGGGCACGGCTCGATTTTCTTCACCGGTGCAACCGCCAGCCTGCGCGGGCGCGATGGCATGAGCGCCTTTGCGGGCGCCAAGCATGCCCTGCGCGCGCTAGCCCAGAGCATGGCGCGAGAGCTGGGGCCGAAGAACATCCATGTGGCGCACCTGGTTGTGGACGCCGCCATCGACACCGATTTCATCCGCTCGAACTTCCCCGACCGCTACGCCACCAAGCAGGACGACGGCATCGTCAATCCGGAGCACATCGCCGACACCTACTGGATGCTGCACCAGCAGCCGCGCGACGCGTGGACACACGAGCTAGATATCCGCCCGTGGATCGAGCCGTGGTAAGCGCTGCGGGCCAAAGCCTCAAAACCATGGAAGCCATGAAAGCCATCAGCAAAAAAACACCACAACAAGCGGAGACGACGATATGAGCAAGCAAGTGGAATTCTATTTCGACTTCGGCAGCCCGTATTCCTACCTGGCCTACAAGGAATTGCCGCGCGTGGCACAGCGCACCGGCGCGCAGATCGTATGGCGGCCCATCCTGCTGGGCGGCGTGTTCAAGGCCACCGGCAACCACAGCCCCGCGGAGATCCCCGCCAAGGGCCGCTGGTCGAAGACCGACACCGCGCGCTGGTCGCGCCGGTACGGTGCCAACCTGCAGCAGAATCCGCATTTCCCGGTCAACACGCTGGCGCTGATGCGCGCCGCGATCGGCTTCCAGTTGCAGGACGAAGCCGCGTTCCACCGCTATGTGGAGACAATCTTCGCCGCCATGTGGGAGCAGCAACGTAACCTGAACGACCCCGCCGAGATTGGCGCCGCGCTCACAGCCGCCGGGTTCGACGCGCGCCAGGTGCTGGGGATGATCGATGACCCGGCGGTGAAGGATGCGCTCAAGCAGGCCACCGAGGCCGCGGTAGCACGCGGCGTGTTCGGTGTCCCGAGCTTTTTCGTCGGCGACGAATTGTTCTGGGGCAATGACCGCCTGCTGTTTGTCGAGGAAGCGCTGGCCGCATAGCCGGCGCTATCCCTCGAAAGCGCGCGCCGTCAGAACGCCGGCAAGATCGCTCCCTTGAACTGCGTGGCCAGGAAGTCGCGCACTTCCTGCGACTGGTAGGCCGCCACCAGCGGCTTGACCCACGGCTTGTCCTTGTCCTGCGTGCGCACCGCGATCAGGTTGGCATAGGGGCCGCGCAGGTCTTCGGTGGCAATCGCATCCTTGGCCGGGCTGAGTCCGGCCTTGACCGCGTAGTCGGTATTGATGGAAGCCACGGCCAGGTCATCGAGCGAGCGCGGCAGGATGGCCGAGTCCAGTTCCACGATCTTCAGCTTGCGGGGATTGGACTTGATATCGAGCGGCGTGGCGTTCTTGCCGTTCTTGCCGGCGCCGTCGCGCAGCGTGACCAGGCCTTCTTTCTGCAACAGCAGCAGCGCGCGGTTGCCATTGGAGGGATCGTTCTGGATGCCCACCTTGGCGCCGTCCGGCAGTGCCTTCAGCGACTTGAGCTTCTTCGAGTAAAAGCCCATTGGCGCCACGTACGTCAGGCCGACATTGGCGATCTTGTAGCGCCGCGCCTCGATCTGGCTGTCGAGAAAGGGCTGGTGCTGGAAGCTGTTGGCGTCCAGGTCCCCGGCATCCAGCGCGGCATTCGGCTGCGCATAGTCGTTGAA
This sequence comes from Cupriavidus sp. GW822-FHT03E04, assembly GCF_058801495.1. NCBI lineage: Bacteria > Pseudomonadati > Pseudomonadota > Betaproteobacteria > Burkholderiales > Burkholderiaceae > Cupriavidus > Cupriavidus sp. GW822-FHT03E04. The sequence continues at coordinate 287,910 of NZ_JBXANI010000010.1, read as the reverse complement.
CTCGATGATCTTCACGTCCAGGCCGCTGCGCTTGGCCACGGTGCGCACGACCTCCCAGATCTGCGCGTCGGGACCGCTCATGGTGCCAAGGCGCACCACCTGGTCGGCGGCGTGCGCGGCCGGCAACACGATCATGGCGGCGGCCAGGGCGATGGATTTGAATAGACTACGGCGTTGCATGCAGGCTCCACACTCAGGGTTGCGGCTCTTCGCGCGCCGCGCCGATGCGCGGCGGCGCGCAAGCTGGCCGCTGTGATCAAGGCGCGACCGGCACTTGTGATGCCGGCTCGCTTGGCAGCGATGTTAGCGCCGCGGCCATGGGCAGGGAATGAAGGTGTTCGCCTATCGATATGCGTGGCGTGCGCGGCGCGGGCGCGCTCGGCTGCGGGTAGAATCGCGCTCCAGTTTCCTGCAGATATCCAGCCCGCCATGACGCAAACCCTTCCAGCATCGCCCGCCTGCGAGATTCTCCATGCCTTCACCGCAGCCGCGGGCACAGTACTGGAAATCAAGCGCCTCGGCTTGCCCGCCGATGCGCCGCGTTCGCGCAAATACCAGTGGCTGTGGATAGCCGCGGGCAATGGCCCGCAGCAAGCGCTGCCGTTGCAGTTTGTGTCGATGAGCCAGGGAGATTGCCAGGAGCGCGTGTTTGCCGAAGGCACGCTGCGTTTTGGCGAGCGGGATGCGGCAATGACGCTGCCGACGGGACAGACGCTGCATCTGAGGGCGTGCGCGGCGGATGCGGTCCCGCCCGATGTGGCGGTGCTGGTGGCGCGCTTTTTGGCCGCGGATTGAGCCAACCTCACTCGCCCAGAAACTCCGCCACCACTTCCAGCCCCTCCACATGGTCAGCCACCACCTTGGCGATCACGGCGATGGGAATCGCCAGCAGCACGCCCCAGGTGCCCCATAGCCAGGTGAAGAGCAGCAGCACGACGAACACCGCGACGGCGTTCATCTTGGCCATGCGCCCCGTCATCCAGGTGGTCACCAGCGCGCCGATCAGCGTGGCGACCAGCAGCGAGCCGCCTGCCGCCATGGCCGCCAGCGCGAAGTCGCCCGACTGCATGAAGGCGGCAAGCCCAATGCAAACCGCGATGAGCACCGCACCGAAGTAAGGCACCAGGTGCAACGCCGCGGCGGCCAGCGCCCACGTGCCGGCGTTCTCTACTTGCAGCCATTTCAGCAGGAACCAGGTCAGCACGCCCACCATGGCGTTGGTGACCAGCAGCATCACCATATAGCGCTGGATCTGCCGGTTGATCTCGTCGAGCATGTGCACGCTGATCTTCTTCTGCGAAAGCGTGGTACCCGCCATCTTGATGAACTTGCGTTTGAACATGTCGCCGGACACCAGCATGAAGAAGGCGAGGAACAACACCACCGCGGCCTGCCCGGCGACGGCAAAGACGCCGACCGAACCTGCCAGCAGGATATTGTTGAGCGAATCCCCGGCGCGCTCCACCACGATCGGGGAGCCACGCACGGGCGGCCCTTGCCCGGTGCCGCCCAGCACCGTGGCCGCCCGCCGGATCTTTTGCACCATCGAGTCGTCTCCGCTGAGCAAGGCGCCCACGGAGCGCGACAGCTTGGTGGCCACTTCCGGCAAACGGTCGATCAGGCTAGCAACCTGATCCTGCAACAGGTATGCGCAGCAGACCACGCTGGCCAGCAGCGCCAGCAGCACCAGCGAGGCGCCGAGCACGCGCGGAATGCGCCGGCCGCACAGCACGGTGACCAGCGGATCGAGCATGTAGGCGACGACCACCGCCAGCACCACGGGGATCACGAAAGCGCTAGCCAGGTGCAGCGTGTAGAGCGACGCGAGCACCGCGAGGATGGTCAGTGGCATTTCGCCGCGCCTGGCCGGTACGGGAAGGTTTGCGGCCACCGCAGGCTGGGCCGCCGATGCGCCCGCAGCCGCGGCTTCAGGCGGCGCCGGCGGCTGGCTGGCTGCAGGAGCCCGCTGGCCTTCGCCGGCGCCGTCACTGGCATCCACGGAGACAGACGACTGGCTAGCCACAGCGGGGCCGGCGTTCAGATCAGCCATTGGATTGCGGTTCCTGTCGTGATGGTCGCGTACGTGTCGCGTGAATGCCGGCGAGGCAATTGGCCTGTGCGCGCAGCGCGCGCCATGCTTCATCCAAGCATAGCCTTGCCTGCCGGCGTTTCTGTCGGAGAATGCCGCAAGCCTGTGTAGGACAACCACGGCTTGCCGTGCGGCGCGCGATGCACCACATTGAGAGAACACGGATGCGCCGCGAAAGTGACCTCCCTGCCAGTCATACAGACCTCCCAACCAGACAACCCAACCCGCAACGCGCCGTGGCCTGCGCTTTTTCCTGCTGCCCCTGCCATGACGAACTGACACATCCTCTGCCATGCAGATACTCGACGCGCGCGCCCGACTGGTGCTGAAACACCCGTGGCGCTTCGTACTGCGCACGCTCCGGCAATTCCGGGCCAACCAGGGCTTGCTGCTCGCGGGTGCGGTGGCGTACTACGCCCTGCTGTCGATCGTGCCCTTGCTGATCCTGATGGTGATCGCGCTGTCCCATGTGATCGACCCGGCATCGCTGCTGGCCACCTTGTCGCGCTACCTGGAATGGTTGCTGCCGGGACAATCCCGCGCGCTGGTGGGCGAGCTGGCCAGCTTCCTGGCGAACCGCGGGGTGATCGGCTGGGTGCTGCTGGCGAGCATGATCTTTTTCAGCTCGCTGGCGTTCACGGTGCTGGAGAACGCCATGTCGGTGATCTTTGTGCACCGGGTGGCGATCCGCCGCCGCCACTTCCTGGTATCGGCGGTGCTGCCGTACTGCTACATCGTCGTGCTCAGCGTCGGCCTGCTGCTGGTGACGGTGGTCTCGGGCAGCCTGCAGGCCTTAGGCGCGCGGCATGTGGAAGTGCTGGGCCACGACCTGTCACTCGACCGGGTCTCCGGCACCCTGCTCTACCTGCTCGGGCTGGCGGGGGAGATCCTGCTACTGGCCTCCCTCTACCTGGTGATGCCGGTGGGCCGCTTGTCTGTGCGCCATGCGCTGATCGGCGCGGTGAGCGCCGCGCTGCTGTGGGAGGTCTCGCGCCACGTGCTGGTCTGGTACTTCGCCACGCTGTCGCAGGTGAGCGTGGTGTATGGCTCGCTCACCACCGCGATTGTCGTGCTGCTGAGCCTGGAGATTGCCGCCACCTTGCTGCTGCTCGGAGCGCAGGTGATCGCGGAGTTCGAGCGCGGCGGCCTCGATGCGCAAGGGCAGGCGGAGGCGGAAACCGAAACCGAGACCTTTCACACCTGAGCCGCTGCGCACACGAGCCCAGGGCCCAGGGCTCAATGGCCAATCAGTGCAACGTCCCCAGCAGCTTCGGCAGCGAGGCAGAAAGCAGCGCCACGCCGGATGCGGTCAGCAGGCTCAGCACGATCCTGCGAAATGCGATCTCGCTGATGCCGATGTACAGCCGCGCGCCAAGGATGCTGGGCACCAGCATGGCCGGGCCCACCACCAGGAACATGGGCAGCATGTCGCGCGTGACGATGCCGGTGCCGACATAGGTCGCCATGGTCACCGCCAGCGTGGCCAGGTTGAAGTTCTGGATGATGGCGCGCTGCTCGTCCTTGGCCAGCCCGCGCAGGGTGCACCACAGCGTCGGGATGACGCCAGTAAAGCCGCCGATGCCGCCCATGATGCCCCCGGCCGCGCCGATCACGCCGTCAGCCACCCGCCCGCCGGCCCGGATGTGGGGTAGTTGCCTGGACATCAGCATCAGCGGACACCAGATGACCAGCAGCCCGCCCAGGCAAGCCTTGAACACACTGGGATTGAGCGCCGGCAAGATCGCCACGCCAATGGGAATGCCCAGGATGCCGCCGGCCACGAAGGGCAGCAACTGCCGAGGTGAAAAGCTGCGCCGCACCGTCACCGCCGCCACCACCTGGCCGGTCAGCGAGCCGAACACCGCCATCGCCGCGGCCAGGCGCGGCTCCACGGTCCAGACCCAGAAGGACATGGCCACCATGCCGAAGGCAAACCCGGACAAGCCTTGCACGAAGCCGGCCACGATGGCGCCCAGCGCCAGGATCAGGACAGGAAATTCCATCGGTAGCTCGAACGCCCGAAAGCCGGAAAGCCGGAAAGCCGCCCTATGCGGCACGAAAGCCGCAAACTATGCCGGGGATTGAGCGCTTTGTCACCTTCCGGTGGCCTTCGCGCCGCGTGCCTGCACGTCGAGCACCTTGGCCCGCGCCGCTTCGAAGCGCGCGCCCTCGGCAGCCAGCCAATCCTCCACCATGGCGATAGGCGGCGTCTGCCCATGCGCGCAGACGAAGAAGTAAGACGCCTGCGAGCGCGCATGGATGCCGAACAGGTCGACCAGGCGGCCGGCCTCGATATCTTCCAGCACCAGCGCCGAGCGCCCCATCGCGACGCCCTGCCCGGCCAGCGCCGCCCCCACGGCAAGCTGCGACAGGTTGAAGCGCTGGCCCGCGTCAAGTTCGCCCACCTCTGCCGCCACCCCCGCCACCTGCAGCCAGTGGCGCCATTCCTCGAAGGCTTGCGCGCCGTCCCACGGGCTCACGTCGTGCAGCAGCCAGGCCCCCCTCAGGTCCTGCGGCCTGCGCAACTCGGGATGCGCGGCCAGAAAGGCGGGGCTTGCCACCGGCAGCAGCCATTCGTCGAGAAACAGCCGGGCCTTGAGGTCGTCGTAGCCACCCAGGTCGAAGCGCACGGCGGCGTCAATGCCATCGCGTACCATCCGAGTGCGGTCCAGCGCGTGGAACTCGCCATAGACGCGCAGGCCCACCTCGGGGTGATCACGGAAAAAATCGCCCAGCCGCGGGGTCAGCCAGCGCATGGCAAACGACGGTGCGCAACTCAGCGCAATGGGGCCGGCCTCGCGCGGCTTGCGTAGCTGGGTGAGCGTGCCTTCGATGGCCTGGAAGGACTCGCGCAGCACAAAGCGCAACCGCTCGCCCTCGGGCGTCAGCACCAGCGCGCGCGGCGTGCGCAGGAACAAGGGCCGGTCCAGCCACTGCTCCAGCTGCTTCACCTGCTGGCTGACCGCGCCCTGCGTCACGCACAGTTCCGTGGCCGCGTGGGTGAAGTTGCAATGGCGCGCCGACGCCTCGAAGCAGCGCAGCCAGCTCAGCAAGGAAGACGATAACAAGGTGCTCATGACAAGGGGCTCATCAGTGGCCGCCGATACGCATGTCTGCTCTCAGCCAACAATTAGTAAAACTAATGCCTCACTAAATATAAATGGATTGCCAGCGAATCCGCGCAGGCCAACAATGAAGTCACCCAGGAACCCGCAGCAGCCTATCCCTTTCTGATGAACCAGCCTTTAGCCACGAACCCATCAACCGCAACCGGCCCGCACAATGCCGCAGCGCTGCGCGCCAGCCTGGCCGCCGCCACGCCGTTGTTCTGGTGCAATCCGGCGCGCGCCGGGACGCCGCCGCCCGTCCAGGCCGCCGGCGAGCATAGCATTAGTCTAGCTGATGTCGAGGCTGCACAGGCGCGCTTTGCCCGCTTTGCCCCGCTGCTATCGGCGCTGTTTCCCGAGCTGGCCGAGACCCATGGCGTCATCGAGTCGCCCCTGGTGGCCGCGGCGTCGATGCAGGCGGTCCTTGGGCTGCCACACAGCCAGGGCCAGCTGTGGGTCAAGGCAGACCACAGCCTGCCGGTGGCAGGCTCCATCAAGGCACGCGGCGGCATCCACGAGGTGCTGGAATTTGCCGAGAACCTGGCGCTGCGCCATGGCCTGCTTGGCCCTGGCCACAACGGGCCGGAGCATTACCTGGCACTGGGGGAGCCTGCGGCGCGCGCCTTGTTCGGGCGCTACCAGGTGGCGGTGGGTTCCACCGGCAACCTTGGCCTGAGCATTGGCGTGATGGCCTCGGCGCTGGGTTTTCGCGCGGCCGTGCATATGTCTTCGGATGCAAAGGCATGGAAGAAGGCGCGGCTGCGCAACCGTGGCGTGGAAGTCGTGGAGCATGCTGGCGACTACGAGGACGCCGTCGCCGCCGGCCGCCGCCAGGCGCAGCAGGACGAGTTCACCTACTTCGTGGACGACGAGCGCTCGCTGTCGCTGCTGCTCGGCTACAGCGCCGCGGCGCTGCACCTGCGCCAGCAACTCGCCGCGCACGCGATCCGCGTCGATGCCGCGCACCCGCTCTTCGTCTACCTGCCTTGCGGCGTGGGCGGCGCGCCGGCCGGCATCACCTTCGGCATGCGGCAACTGTTTGGGCCGCACGTGCACTGCGTGTTTGCCGAGCCGACTCAGTCGCCCTGCTTCCTGGTGCAGATGATGGCTGGCGCAGGCAATCCGTCCGTCTACGATTTTGGCCTGAGCAACCGCACGCAGGCCGACGGGCTAGCCGTGCCGCGCGCTTCGGAGCTGGCCGCTGCCGTCATGCGCCCGCTGCTGTCCGGCGTGTACACGGTGGCGGACGATACCCTGTTCGAGCACCTGGCCATGGCATGGCGCACGCAAGGGCTGCGCATCGAACCCTCGGCCGCGGCCGGCTTCAGCGGGCCGCGCATGCTATGCGAGAGCCCGGCGGGGCGCGACTACCTGGCCCGGCACCAGCTCGAAGCCGCGATGCCGCAAGCCACGCATCTGGTGTGGACCACCGGCGGGCTGTTCGTGCCGCCAGCGGAGTACCAAGGTTTTCTGGACCAGGCGGCCGCGCTCGCGGCCTGAGCCGCTCACCGCCAGCATCCATCCCCCCATCGTCGCACGCAGGAGAGTCAGCATGAAACCCGTCCATACCTTCAAGCTTGCATGCCTGGCCGCCTGTTGCCTGGCGGTGCCCGCCGGCAGCGCGCTGGCCCAGGCCTACCCCACGCACCCGATCCAGATGGTGATCCCCTTCCCACCCGGCGGCGCGACCGATGTGATCGGCCGGCTGCTGGCCAAGAAGCTCGGCGACCACCTGGGCCAGACCGTGGTGATCGACAACCGGCCCGGCGCCGGCACCATCGTGGGCGCCGGCCTGGTGGCCAAGGCCGCGCCGGATGGCTACACGCTGCTGGTCAGCTCGGGCACCACATTCACGGTCAATCCGGCCATCCATCCCAAGCTGCCTTATGACCCGCTCAAGAGCTTCGAGCCGATCGGGCTGACCGGGCGCACCGGCCTGATCCTGCTGGCCAACCGCGATGTGCCGGTCAACAACCTCAAGCAGCTCGCGGCGGCGGTGAAGGCGACCCCCGGAAAATTCTCCTACGGCTCGTTCGGCACGGGTACCACCGCGCAGTTCGCCGGCGAGATGCTGCTGAACGATCTTGGCATCAAGATGCTGCACGTGCCCTACCGTGGCAGCTCGCCGGCCATGACCGACCTGATCGGCGGCCAGATCCCGTTCTCGGTGGATACCGTCTCGGCCGCCGTGCCGCAGATCCGCGCCGGCAAGGTCAAGGCCATCGCGGTCACCACCGCCAAGCGCTCATCCTTGCTGCCCGACGTGCCCACCGTGGCGGAAAGCGGATACCCGGGTACCGATATGGATACCTGGCTGGCCGTGGTAGCGCCGCGCGGCCTGGCGCCCGAGGTGAAGGCGAAGCTGGAAAAGGCGCTGGCCGAGACCATGGCCGACCCGGACACGCGCAAGAAGCTGCTGGACAATGGCTTCGAGCCGTCCTACGGCACGGGCGCGGAGGTGACCGCGCTGATCACCAAGGAACTACCGCGCATGCGCGCCATTGCGCAGCGTGCCAACATCACGGCGGACTAAGCGCACCCAAATGGCCCGTGGCGGGCTCGGTTTGACAGCGCCCGCCTCCAGCCCACATCATCGCAAGCACCGCCGCCCCCGAGGCGGCGCCACGCCCTCCAGAACGATCCGAGACAGCCCAAGACAGCCCGACATATGACGCTCCCCGACTCCACTTCCGCCACCCTGCAGCTTGGCGCCTGCGCCGTCGTCGGCCAGCCCGCGGTGGCCATCGACACGCCGGCGCTGATGCTCGACCTCGATGCCTTTGAGCGCAACCTGGCGCAAATGCAGCAAGCCGCCGACCGCGCAGGCGTGCAACTGCGCCCGCATGCCAAGGCGCACAAATGCCCGGAGATAGCGCTGGCGCAGATCGCGCGCGGCGCGGTCGGCATCTGCTGCCAAAAGGTCAGCGAGGCGCTGCCCTTCGTGCAGGCCGGGGTCAGGGACATCCATATCAGCAACGAGATTGCCGGGGCGGCCAAGGCCGCGCTGCTGGCCCGCCTGGCGCGGCATGCACGGATGAGCGTTTGCGTGGATGACGCGCGCCAGGTCGCCGCGCTGGCGCAAGCCGCCGCGCAGGCCGGCAGCAGCATCGGGGTGTTCGTCGAGATCGACGTGGGCCAGGGACGCTGCGGCGTGGCCGACGCGCCTGCCGCGCTGCGCCTCGTCCAAGCCATCGGCGCGCACCCGCAACTAGCGTTCCGCGGCTTGCAGGCGTATCACGGCGGCATCCAGCATGTGCGCGATTATGCTGCGCGCCGGCAGGCTGCAGCCGATGCCGCGGCGCGTACCGCCAACATCGTCGCCGAACTGGCCGAGGCCGGCGTGGCTTGCGCCACGGTGACGGGCGGCGGCAGCGGCAGCGTGGAGTTCGACCTGGAGAGCGGCGTCTATACCGAAATCCAGCCCGGCTCCTATATCTTCATGGACGCCGACTACGGCCGCAACGACTACAGCGGCGCGCTGCGTTTCGAGCACAGCCTGTTTATCGCCACCACCGTGATGAGCGTGGCGGCGGCAACGCGGCCCTCGCCGCGCGTTGTGCTGGACGCGGGCCTGAAATCGATGGCGGTGGATTCCGGCCTGCCGCTGGTGTGGGGCGCCAATGGCCAGGACCACGCGCTGGCCTATGTGGCGGCCAACGACGAGCACGGCATCGTCGAGCCCGTGCCCGGCACCAGCGCAGCGGGCCTGCCGGGCCTCGGCAGCCAGGTGCTGCTGGTGCCTGGCCATTGCGACCCCACCCTCAACCTGTACGACGAGATCGTTGGCGTGCGCGGGCAGGCCGTGGCCTGCTTGTGGCCGGTGTCGGCGCGCGGGCTGAGCCGCTAGCGCGATCCGGATGCCACGCCGCCGCACCTGCCATGCCGGCGCGGCGCTTCCCCCTACCTGCCAGAGAATTCACCATGACCCAGACCGATAACCTGCTTGCCCAATCCGCCGTGGCGCTGCGCCGCCTGATCGGCAGCAAGGAGATCTCGCCCGTTGAGCTGCTTGAGGCGTGCATTGCCCGCATCGAGGCGGTCAACCCCTTTATCAACGCCATCACCGCCACCTGCTACGAGCGTGCCCGCGCAGAAGCCCGCGCGGCTGAGCGCGCCGTGCTCGACGGCGCGCCGCTGGGCCTGCTGCATGGCCTGCCGCTGGGCGTGAAGGACCTGGAAGCCACGGCCGGCCTGCTCACCACCTATGGCTCGCCGCTGTACCGCGACAACGTGCCCAGCGCCGACAACGTGCTGGTGGCCCGGCTGCGCGCGGCCGGCGCCATCGTCACCGGCAAGACCAACATCCCGGAGATGGGCGCGGGCGCCAACTCGCGCAACGCGGTGTGGGGCGCCACCGGCAACCCCTTCAACCCCAACCTGAATGCAGGGGGATCCTCGGGCGGCTCCGCTGCCGCGCTAGCGACCGACATGCTGCCGGTCTGCACCGGCTCGGACACCGGCGGCTCACTGCGCATCCCCGCCGCCAAATGCGGCGTGGTGGGCTTCCGCCCGTCGCCTGGCGTGGTGCCGAGCTCGCGCAAGCTGCTGGGCTGGACACCCATCTCCGTAGTCGGCCCGATGGGCCGCACCGTGGCCGATGCCTGCCTGCAACTGGCGGCCTCGGCCGGCGTCTCGGCCAGCGACCCGCTCACCTATGCGCTCGACCCGATGTCGTTCCTGCTGCCCGCCAATGTCGACCTGGGCTCGCTGCGGGTCGGCTGGACCGAGGATTTCGGCGTGTGCGCGGTCGACAACCAGATCCGGCAGGTCTTTCGCGACAAGATCGCCGCCATGCGTCACCTGTTCCGCAGTTGCGACGAGATCCAGTTCGACCTGGGCGAGGCGCACCGCTGTTTCGACGTGCTGCGCGCCGAGAGCTTTGTCGCCGGCATGCACGAGGCCTATCAGCGCGATCCGCAGAGCCTGGGCCCGAACACGCGCGCCAACTATGAGATGGGCGCGGCCATGTCGCTGGTCGACAGCGCCTGGGCGCAAGCCGAGCAGACCCGCATCCTGGGCCGCTTCCAGGCCGCCTTTGAAGACTACGACGTGATCCTGTCGCCAACCACGCCGGTGTCGCCGTTCCCGTGGACCAACCTCTACGCCGAGACCATCAACGGCGAAAAGCAGGAAAACTACTACCGCTGGCTGGCCCCTACCTATGTGGTCACGCTCACCACCCACCCCGCCATCAGCCTGCCCTGCGGCCTGGACCATGCCGGCATGCCGTTCGGGCTGCAGGTGGTGGGCCGCTTCCGCGCCGATCACCATACGCTGGGCGTGGCGCATGCCATGGAGCAAGCCTTTGCAGGGTCGGAGGCACTGCGCCGTCCGCTGCCGCGGCTGGACCAGTTGCGCGCGGCGCAGCCCGGGCTGAAGTCGATCGTCACCGCGCCGCCGGTGCTGGATGGCTCGTCGGGCGGTGCCGCTTCGGTCTCGGCCGTCTAGCGCAGCCGCTGCCGCCCGCGCGCGCGGCAACAACGTGACGTGAAGCGAACGCCCCCGGCAAGGACTCCGCCTGTGCAAGTCCCCGGGGGCTTTGCTTCGAGCGCTCAGGCGGCAGCCCGCCCGGCGACGGCTCGGCCGCTGAGCCGTCTTCCGAAACAAGACACCGCTCTCAAATCTGATCCGGTCTTTTTCTGAGCCGTTGCTTCTGTTATCCACCGCAAGCTACCGGTAGCATGTTGTCCATGGCATGCCGCCAATCTCCCAGCCTCACTGCTGCCCCATCCATGGACATCCCTGCATCAAACCCGGCCGCCTCGGCGGGTTTCCTTTTGCGAGCCACATCCCCCGGCCTTTCGCCCCCTCAGTCAGCCCACGAAAAAGAGCACCTCTATGCGCTCGGCCTGTGGTCTACTCTATGTACGCGTGCGCCTGAAACGCAACGTGAATGGACCGCCCCCGAACTGGCCGGCCAAGCCTGTTCCCAATGCCCCACGGAGATCACGACATGTTTGGCTTGAGCGCGCTCGACCTGGCACGGATCCAGTTCGGCTTCACGATTTCCTTCCATATCATCTTCCCAGCCATCACCATCGGCATGGCGAGCTACCTCGCCGTGCTGGAAGGCTGCTGGCTGCGCACGCAAAACACGGTCTACCGCGATCTCTATCACTTCTGGTCCAAGATCTTTGCCGTCAACTTCGGCATGGGCGTGGTCTCGGGGCTGGTGATGGCGTACCAGTTCGGCACCAACTGGAGTTTCTTCTCGGACTTCGCCGGCAGCGTGACCGGCCCCTTGCTGGCCTACGAGGTGCTGACCGCGTTCTTCCTGGAGGCCGGCTTCCTGGGCGTGATGCTGTTCGGCTGGAGCCGGGTCGGCCCCGGCCTGCATTTCTTCGCCACGCTGATGGTGGCGCTCGGCACCCTGATCTCGGCCACGTGGATCCTGGCCTCCAATAGCTGGATGCAAACCCCGCAGGGCTACGAGATCGTCGATGGCCGGGTGGTGCCGGTGGACTGGCTGGCGGTGATCTTCAACCCGTCGTTCCCCTACCGCCTCTTGCATATGAGCGTGGCGGCCTTCCTCGCCACCGCGCTGTTCGTGGGCGCCTCCGCCGCCTGGCACCTGCTGCGCCGGCGCGACAATCCGGCCATCCGCAAGATGCTGTCGATGGCCATGTGGATGCTGCTGATCGTGGCCCCGATCCAGGCCGTCATTGGCGACATGCACGGCATCAACACGCTCAAGCACCAGCCGGCCAAGATCGCCGCGCTCGAAGGCCACTGGGAAAACCGCGGCGACGAACCGCTGCCGCTGATCGTGTTCGGCTGGCCCGACATGGCGCGCGAGGAAACCCGCTTCGCGGTGGAAATCCCGCGCCTGGGCAGCCTTATCCTCACCCATAGCCTGGATGGCCAGATCCAGGGCCTGAAAGAGTTCGCGCCGCAGGACCGCCCCAACTCCACCATCATCTTCTGGAGCTTCCGCGTGATGGTGGGCCTGGGCATGCTGATGATCCTGCTCGGCCTCTGGAGCCTGCTGCTGCGCCGGGGCGGCAAGCTGTTCCACGCGCGCGCGTTCCTGCGCATGGCGCTATGGATGGGCCCGACCGGGTTGATCGCGATCCTGGCCGGCTGGTTCACCACCGAGATCGGGCGCCAGCCGTGGGTCGTCTACGGCGTGATGCGCACCGCCGACGCGGTCTCGCCGCACGGCGTGCCGGAACTGGCGTTCTCGCTCGCGCTGTTCGTGGTGGCTTATTTCTTCGTCTTCGGCGTGGGCATCGCCTACATGATGCGGCTGGTACGCAAGGGCCCGGTCGAGCATGAGGGCGATCCGGAACCCGACGGCGGACACGCTGTGGAAGGCACGCCGGCGCGACCGCTCTCCGCGGTGGACGATCCAGGCGATGTGCCTGGCGCGGTCGCTTCCACCAACCGCCTGGCCGATAGCAGGAGCTGATCATCATGGGCATCGACCTCTCTCTGATCTGGGCCGTCATCATCTTCTTTGGCGTGATGATGTATGTGGTGATGGACGGTTTCGACCTGGGCATCGGCATGCTGTATCCCTTCGTGCCGGACCGCCATGACCGCGACGTCATGATGAACACGGTGGCACCCGTGTGGGACGGCAACGAGACCTGGCTGGTGCTGGGCGGCGCGGGCCTGCTGGCCGCGTTTCCGCTGGCCTACTCGGTGGTGCTCAGCGCGCTCTACCTGCCGCTGATCTTCATGCTGCTGGGGCTGATCTTTCGCGGCGTGGCGTTCGAGTTCCGCTTCAAGGCCAATGACCGCGAGCGCCACGTCTGGGACAAGGCGTTTATCTGCGGCTCGCTGGTGGCGGCGTTCTTCCAGGGCGTTTCGCTGGGTGCGTATATCGACGGCATCAAGGTGACCGGGCGCACCTTCTCGGGCGGCCCGCTGGACTGGCTGCAGCCCTTCCCGCTGTTCTGCGGCATTGGCGTGGTGGTGGCGTACACCGTGCTGGGCAGCACCTGGCTGATCATGAAAACCGAAGGCAAGCTGCATGAGCGCATGCTGGAGCTCACCGGCAAGCTGGCCTGGGTGTTGCTGGCTGTCATCGCGGTCATCAGCATCTGGACGCCGCTGTCGCAGCCGCGCATTGCCGAGCGCTGGTTCAGCCTACCCAACCTGTTCTGGTTCTCGCCGGTGCCGCTGCTGGTGGCGTTTGCCATGTACCGGCTGATCCGCTCGTTGCAGCAGCATGCGCACCTGGCGCCGTTCATGTACACGCTGGCGCTGGTCTTCCTGGGCTATAGCGGGCTGGCGATCAGCGTATGGCCGAATATCGTGCCGCCGGATATCTCGATCTGGGACGCCTCCTCGCCAGCGCAAAGCCAGGGCTTTGCGCTGGTGGGCGCGCTGTTCATCATTCCCTTCATCCTGATGTACACGGTGTGGGCCTATTACGTGTTCCGAGGCAAGGTGAAACACGGCGAGGGCTATCACTGATGCCAGCGACGCAGCACCGCCGGCGACCGCCGGATGATGCGCCCAGGCCGTGGCTCAAGCGGGTCGGCTGGATGGTGCTGATCTGGGTGGCCAGCGTGGCCGCGCTGGGCGTGGCGGCTTTACTGCTGCGCCTGCTGATGCGGCTGGCAGGCATGCATAGCTGAGGGGCGTTTGCGGCCCGGCGCCCCGGCATCTGCGGGGCGCGATCCTTTGACCGTTGACCGTTGACCTTTGATCCTTGACCCTCAGCGGCTCACGCCGAAAGTCCACCATCCACGCCAATGCTCTGGCCGTGGATAAAGCGCCCGGCTGGCGATGCCAGCAACACCGCCAGCCCCGCTACATCCTTCGCCTCACCGATCCGCCGCATGGGAATTGCGGCGGCCAGGCGTGCCTCCTGTTCGGGGTTACCCCATAGCGCCTCGCGCGAGAACTCCGTGCGCACCGGCCCGGGGTTGATCGCATTCACGTTGATCCCCTTCGGCCCGAGCTCCAGCGCCAGGCTGCGCACCGCTCCGTCCGTTGCGGCCTTGGTGATGCTGTACATGCCGAGCATGGCCGAGCCGCGCTTGGCGGCGATGCTCGACATGAAGATGACGGCACCGTCACCACGCTCGATCATCTGCGGCGCCAACGCATTGACCAGCACCAGGTTGCCTCGCACATTGCCCGCCATGGCCTGCTCGAACACTTCCGGGCCCTGGCTCAGCAGCGCGCCCGCCGTGCCGCTGCCCGCCGCGTTCAGCACCAGCGCATCCACGCGGCCGTAGGCGTCCAGCGCTTGCCTGGCAAACGCCTGGACGCTCTCCACGTTGCCGATATCGCAAGCGATGCCCTTGGCCTTGAAGCCCTCGCCCTCCAGTGCGGCCGCTACCGCCTGGGAAGCGGCCTGGTCACGGCCGGATACCACGAGCGCGGCGCCGGAGGCGCCCAGCGCGCGGGCCATTTCCAGGCCCATGCCCTTGGTGGAGCCGGTGATGACGGCAACGCGGCCGGTGAGATCGAACAGGTTCTGCATGACGGATTCTCCTGATACAGAGGAAAAGAAAAGCGACGCTGCCCGCATCTGCGATGCCGCGCGGCGACGCCGGTTTAAATGATGACCAACATCTATTGAATAAATTATGGTCGTCATATAAAATCCGGTCAAGCAAAGTTTCAGCAGGAGAGATCAATATGGCGCGCGCATCACGAGAGCAGGCCGACAAGCATAGGGAAGCCATCGAGCAGGCCTCCTCCAAGCTATTCCGCGAGCGCGGCCTGAACGGCGTGAGCGTGGCCGAACTGATGGCCGGCGCCGGCCTCACGCACGGTGGCTTCTATGGGCACTTCTCGTCCAAGGACGCGCTAGCCGCGCTGGCGAGCAAGCGCGCCTTCGAGGAATCCGCGCAGCGCTGGTCGCGCCGCATCGAACGCGCCAAAGGCGACAAGCAAGCGATGCGCGCCAACCTGGTGGAGGCCTACCTCACCACGGCGCATTGCGCCAACCGCGGCGAAGGCTGCGCGGCGGTGGCACTCGCTGGAGACATTGCCCGCGAGCCGGCGGACAAGCCGGTGCGCCAGGTCTATATCGACGGCTTCAAGGTCATGGTCGATGACTGGATGAAGACGGTCGAGCACGCCGACCCGGCCGAGCGCCGCAAGCTGGCGCTGGGACAACTGGCCATGCTGGTGGGCGCCATGACGCTGGCACGTGCCACCGAAGGCGATGCCATCTCCGAAGACATCCTGGCCGCGGCGCGCGACATGCTCCTGGGCCCGAATCCGCAGTAACAGCAAGGGCCAGCGCCCCAAGACAAACCAAACGCCCCCCCGGAACCCGACCCATGTTCGCTCAAGCACTTTCCAGCCGGCTCGACCGGCGCGGCATCCACTACGCGTGGCTGATCGCCGCCATCACCTTCTGCGTGATGCTCACCACCTCGGCCGCACTCGGCCTGCCCGGCGCCTTCCTCAAGCCGCTGACGCGCGAGATGGGCTGGGACACGGATCAGATCTCATCCATCCTCGCGTTTCGCTTTGCGCTGTTCGGCCTGATGGCCCCGTTCTCGGCGATCCTGATGGAGCGTTTCGGCGTGCGCAACGTGGTGTGGGCCGCGCTGGCGCTGATTGCCGGCGGCATGGCGCTGGCCACTGCGGCCACCGAGCTGTGGCAGTTGTTCATTGCCTGGGGCCTGATGCTCGGCATTGGCTCTGGCCTGACCGCGCTGGTGCTCGCGGCCGTGGTCGCCAGCCGCTGGTTCAGCGCGCGCCGCGGGCTGGTGATCGGCATCCTGACCGCCAGTTCGGCCACCGGCCAGTTGGCGTTCCTGCCCGTGGCCGCCTGGCTGATCGAACATATGGGCTGGCGCATCGCGGTGCTGCCGGTGCTGGGCGCCTGCGCGGTGCTGGCCGTGCTGGTGTTCTGCTTCATGCGCAACCGTCCCGCCGATGTGGGCCTGGCTGCGTTCGGTGAAGTGCCAGTGCACGTGCAAGCCGCGCCGGCACCGACCAGCGCGCCCGCGCCGCTGACCTTGCGCGGGCCCTTCGTGGTGCTGCGCGACGCCGCCCGCAACCAGACCTTCTGGATCCTGGCCGGCACCTTCTTCATCTGCGGGCTAAGCACCAACGGCCTGATCCAGACGCACTTCATCTCGCTGTGCGCGGACTTCGGCATGGCCGCCGTGCCGGCCGCCGGCGCGCTGGCGATGATGGGCGCGTTCGACTTTGTCGGCACCATTCTCTCGGGCTGGCTGTCGGACCGCTATGACTGCCGCAAGCTGCTGTTCTGGTATTACGGCCTGCGCGGCCTGTCGCTGTTCTGGCTGCCCCACTCCACGTTCACGCTGTACGGCTTGTCCATCTTTGCCATGTTCTATGGCCTGGACTGGATCGCCACGGTGCCGCCCACGGTCAGGCTGGCAGGCTCGGTATTCGGCAAGGAGCGTGCGCCGATGGTGTTCGGCTGGATCTTTGCCGCCCACCAGGTCGGCGCCGCCACGGCTGCGTTTGGCGCGGGTCTTACCCGTACCTTGCTGCTGACCTATACACCGGCGCTGTACGCCGCAGGCGCGGCGTGCGTGGTGGCCGCGCTGCTGGCGTTGATGGTCCGCCGCCCGAGCACGCAGCCTAGCGGTGCGGCCCCGCAGGCAGCCAAGGCCTGACATTCGCGGCGCTCGCCGCCGCTGCGTTGCCCACGTCGCCATGACAAGGGCAACGCAGCACGTTTGATCCCCGCACTACATCCCGCCTTACGCCTCGCTTCCTCTCCCTTCGTCGTCCTCCGCGGTCATTCCTGACGCCGCGCTTTCCTCGTTTTTTCGTCCCCCAACCCGCCATCCAGGCAGGGCCTGTGCCTCTGCGCGCCTGTCCCATCAAGAATGCAAATGGGCGCATCAGCATTCTTTGCCTCCCTGTCACCCGCATGACAACCCCTTTTTTTACTCTGCCAACGCGTCACGGGGAGCGTGATCGGACGCGCCGCCGGAGCGGCGCGCCGCGTTGGACAACAGAAAAGAGGAACCGGATATGGCATGGAAACAGCAGGCACGCATGGCATGTGGCCTGGCCCTGGCGGGCACGGTAGCGGCATGCGGCGGCGGCAGCGACTCGCCGGCAGTGGTGGCACCCGATCAGAACAACTTGAGCGGCGCAAGTGTCGGCAGCAAGAAGAAGGTGCTGCTGGTCGGCGTGGACGGCGCCACCTATAGCCAGCTGCAGAGCGGCATCGGCCAGCGCACTTTGCCTAACCTGGCCACGCTGTCGATCACGCCAGCATCGACCGGCGGCCGGCTCGGCACCACCACCGAGCAGGCTCCGCTTGCCGGCCCGAGCTGGGCCACGGTCCTCGCCGGCAACTGGGCCAACCGCCACGGCGTCAGCGACGACGTTGCCGTGGCCAGCGGCATGCGCACGCCGAGCCTGTTCCAGTACTTGCGTGCCAACGCCAGCTCGAGCCGGCTGCGCCGCGGCGTCGCTTCCAGCGCGCCCGTGCTGCCGGCACTGCTCAAGGCCGACGTGACCGCGGGCAATCTCGATTCGATGCGCGACTGCACCGCCGACGACAACTGCGTGGCACAAGAGGGCGTGAAGCTGGTGCAGTCCGGCTACGACGTGGTCTTCACCCAGTTCAGCGCGCCCGGCCTGGCCGCTGCCGCCCAAGGCTTCCAGGGCGGCAGCTACGCCACCGCGCTGTCCGCCTTCGACCAGGCACTCGGCAAGCTGCTGGCCGCCGTGCAGGCAAGCCGCCAGGCCAACGCCGATGAGGACTGGCTGGTAGCCGTGACCACCAGTCACGGCCTGGACGCGACGGGTTCCACCACCACGCTGCCGACGGTGCAAAACCGCACCACCTTCATCGCGCTCAACAAGCCCTTCAACACCGCGGTGGCCAGCAACTTGCCGGCCGCGCCCGCCAACGCGGACGCGCTGGCGGCACTGCCGACCGAGGCCGACCTGCTGCCCACCATGCTCGCGCACGTCGGCGTGGCCCTGCCCGCCGCCTCGTACCAGATCGACGGCTCGGCCTTGGCCGGCACTGCGGGCGTGCGGGCCTTGCAGTCCGTGGTGGGCAGCACCAACACCTCGGTCGTGCTGTCATGGCAAAACCCCACCACCGCCACCGGCGACATGACGCTGCTGCGCGACGGCGTGCAGATCGCCACGCTGCCCGCCGGCACGTCCACCTATGAGGACAAGACCATCACCGCGCCGGCCAGCGGCGTGTACCGCTTCAACTACACGTTGGTGCGCAACGGGGTGCCCACCGCGTTGCTGGCGCAGATCAACTACGCCAAGCCGATCGTGCTGGCCGACACGCTGCGCAACAACCTGGCTGCTTACTACAGCTTCGAGACGCTGCCGGCAACCGACAGCAAGGGCACTACCACCATCGGCCCCTGGGTCCCCGGCACCGATGGCGGCTCGCTGAGCAGTGACAATTTCGGCGGCAAGGCGCTGAAGGTCGATTCGAGAATCGATGCCTATCGGCTCACGCAGAGCGGCGCCGATATCGCACTCGCCCCGCAATTCACCATCGGCTTCTGGTTCAGGTCCGACTGCACCCAGGGCAACGGCACCGGCGAGCCGATCCTGGCCAACAAGGACTGGACCTCCGGCAGCAACCCGGGCATCGCGATCGGCCTGTGGGGCAGCTGCTCGGTGAGCTTCAACATCGGCAGCGGCGGCAAGCGCGACGACATTAAGGGCATGACGTTCAGCGCCAACCAGTGGACCTATCTGGCCTTGTCGATCAACGCCACGGCCAAGACATTCAGCGCCTACGTCATGGATCCGGTCCTCGGGTTGCAGAAGAGCGAGAACATGGCCATCGCCAACACCGACGTGACCAAGCTCAACGGCCTGGCCACCAAGGCTTGGGGCCTCAATGACGATGCCACGCATGCCTATGTGCCGAACAACGGCGGCGCGCTCAAGGGCGTGATGGAGTTCAACGACCTGGCCATGTGGACACGCCAGCTCAGCCTGGCCGAGCTGCAGACCATTGCCGGCTCGCGCCAGCCGCTGTCCACGCTCAACCCTTGATACCCATTCACCCCGAGAGCAAACATCATCATGAAGCCTTCGATCTCCTTCTTTGCCCGGCCAGGCTGGCTGGCGGCACTGGCGCTGTGCGCCGCGCTGGCCGCCTGCGGCGGCGACTCCACCGACAGCAAGCCCGCCGATCCTGCGCAGCCCGGGCAGCCGCCCGCAGCCACGCCGCAGCTGCGCTGCGCGCCTTAACGAGCAGCCGCCAACAGCGGCGACCCGTCCCTAACAGCAGCGCACCGCAGGGCACCGGCCCTGCCCACCGCACGAACCAAACAGTCCAGCTAAACACCAAGATGAGCCTTCACAGCAGACGCAAATTCCTCAAGATGGCCGGCGGCAGCGCCGCCGCCACCGCGGCGCTGGCCGCCTTCCCGCCGTCGATCCGGCGCGCGCTGGCGATTCCCGCCAACAACGCCACCGGCACCATCCGCGACGTGGAGCACGTGGTGATCCTGATGCAGGAAAACCGCTCCTTCGACAATTACTTCGGCACGCTGCAGGGCGTGCGCGGTTTTGGCGATCGTTTCCCGATCCCGCTGGCTGGCGGCCTCAATGTCTGGCAGCAGGCCTACACCAACCGCATCGTGCAGCCGTACCACCTCGACAGCACGGCCGGCAATGCGCAACGCGTCAGCGGCACGCCGCACAGCTACCCCGACGCCCAGAACGCCTGGGACCTGGGCCGCATGAACAAGTGGCCCACCTACAAGAACACCCAGTCGATGGGCTACTACACCCAGACCGAGCTGGACTTCCAGTTCGCACTCGCCAACGCCTTCACGCTGTGCGACGCCTACCACTGCGGCTTCCATGGCGGCACCAACACCAACCGCCTGTTCCACTGGACCGGCACCAACGACCCCACCGGCGCCAATGGCGGCCCGGTGATCGACAACAGCGGCGACTCCATGGGCGCTTCCACCGGCGGCTACCGCTGGACCACGTATCCGGAACGCCTGCAGGCGGCGGGCGTGAGCTGGAAGCTGTACCAGAACATGCCGGACAACTTCACCGACAACCCGCTGGCTGGCTTCGTGCAGTACCGCAAGGCCAATGAGGCGCGGGGCAATACGTCCAATGGCAGCCCCTACCCGGCCTATACCATCGCCGACGACGTCATCAACCCGCTCATCAAGGGCATCGGCAACACCATGCCGGACGGCGGCTTCCTGCAAGCGCTGAAGGACGACATCGCCGCGGGCAGCCTGCCGCAGGTGTCGTGGATCGTGGCGCCGGCGACCTACTCCGAGCACCCGGGGCCTTCCAGCCCGGTGCAAGGCGCCTGGTACACGCAGGAAGTGCTCAATGCGCTGACGGCCAACCCGGCCGTCTGGAGCAAGACCGTGCTCCTGATCAACTTCGACGAGAACGACGGCTTCTTTGACCATGTGCCGCCGCCCTGCGCGCCTGCCTACGACGCCAACGGCGTGCTCGCCGGCAAGTCCACCGTCGCCACCGACGGCGAGTACCACACCGACATGCATCCTTACGGCCCTGGCCCCCGCGTGCCGATGTACGTGGTCTCGCCGTGGAGCCGCGGTGGCTGGGTCAACTCGCAGGTGTTCGACCACACCTCGGTGCTGCGTTTCCTGGAGGCGCGCTTCGGCGTCGCCGAGACCAACATCAGCCCGTACCGCCGTGCCATCTGCGGCGACATGCTGTCGGCGTTCAACTTCGTCAGCCCGAACAGCGCGGCGCTGCCTGTGATCCCGAACCGCACCAAGACCGTTGCCGACAAGGTGCGCACGGATCAGGAAGGCATGGCACCGGTTGCGCTGCCGACCGTAGCCTTCCAGACCGCCAACCCGGCCACCCAGCCGGTGGGCACGCGGCCCTCGCGCGCGCTGCCTTACGAGCTGCATGTGAGCGGCCGTGAGGATCCGGGCCGCCAGGATCCCAACAGCAGGGGCATGTGGCTGCTGTTCAGCAACACGGGCACCGCCACCGCGGTCTTCCACGTATATGACCGTCTGCACCTGGACCGCGTGCCGCGCCGCTATGCGGTCGAACCAGGCAAGCAGCTTAACGGCCTTTGGGACGTCTTCTCCGCTGACAACGGCAAATACGACCTGTGGGTACTGGGCCCGAACGGCTTCCATCGCGCCTTCCAGGGCGACGTCAGCACCGTGACGGCAGCTGGCGGCACCGCGCCGGAGATCCGGGTGTGCTACGACATCGCCAATGCCGCGGTCTACCTGACCATGATCAATACCGGCGCCACGGCCTGCACCTTTACCGTCACGCCCGCCGCCTACCGCGACGACGGCCCCTGGACCTTCGACATCCCGGCAGGCAAGCAGCTCGACCAGCACTGGCCCGTCGGGCTGCAGGGCAACTGGTACGACTTCGTCGTGACAACCACCCAGGGCAGCTTCCGGCGCCGTTTTGCAGGCCGGCTGGAGACAGGCGCCGACGGCATCTCCGACCCCGCCCAGGGCAAGCCCGCACGGGCGGTGCCCTGAACGCAGCCTGGGCCGCACGCACCGGCCCGGGCTTGCCTGCCATCCCTGCTTCTTCGCCGCGCCGCCGCGCCCGTGGCCGCGCGGCGAAGAACTGTCATAAATCGCGGCTAGACTGGCGCGCTTGCATAATTCCCACGGAAATCCCCCATGCTCGGCGACCTGCTGACGACGTTCTATGAAGTGGCACGGCAGGGCAGCATCACCACTGCTGCCAAGCAGTTGCGCGTAAGCCAGCCCACGGTCACGGGCCGCATCCGCCAGCTGGAAGAGAACTACGGCGTGGAGCTGTTCTACCGGCGCGCTGGCCGGGTCGACCTGAGCGACGTCGGCGTGGCCCTGATGCCGGTGGTGGAGCAGTTGATGCAGCACGAAGGCAGCGCGGATTTCCTGCTGCGCAATGCCGGCAACCTGCATCTCGGCCATTTGCGCATCGGCGCTACCGGGCCCTACTACATCCTGAAGAGCGTGGCCGCGTTTCGCGAACGCTATCCCGCCATCGAGATCAGCATCGATATCGGCAACTCGCAGCAGATGCTGGATGCGCTGATCGAGTACCGCATCGACGTCGCCGTCTCCTCGCACGCCGTCGTCGACGATCGGCTGGCCCGCATCACGCTGGCCACCGACCCAATGGTGCTGGTGGTCAACCCAGCCCACCCGCTGGCGCGCGCGCCCAGGGTCAGCCTGGCGCAGCTGGCAACCTGCCACCTGCTGATCCGCGAGCACGGCTCGATGACGCGCAAGGCCACCGAGACCGCGCTGGACGACGCCGGCTTGCCACTGCCGGCCAGCACCGTCATCGGCAGCCGCGAAGCCATCTACGAAGCCATTCGCCAGGGCCTTGGCGCAAGCGTGGTGCCGCTGGGGGAAGTGCCGCGCGACCCGGCGCTGTGCGTTGTGCAGTTTGCCAGCCAGCCGCCCGTGCTGCACGAATACCTCTATTGCCTGCAGGGCCGCACGCATACGCGGCTGATCGGGGCCTTCCTGGAATGCCTTGCGCCGCGCAAGGCAGCGTAAGTGCCATCAGCAGCGTGAGCTAGCTGCGCAGCGCCGGCAAAAATCCCTGATATCCGTATTGGGATTCTTGCGCCGCACTTCATCCGTGGGTCATTGCCGGTAGGCATGCTTGCCGCTTTTCCGACCGGAGACGGCGCATGTCCTGCCTTGCCTTGTTTGACCTCGACCACACCTTGCTACCGCTGGATAGCGAATATGAATGGGCACGCTACCTGGTGGAGGCCGGCGCGGCGGATGCCGCCGAAGTCGAGGCCAACAACGCGCTGTGGCTGGCCGAGTACAGCGCCGGACGCCTGGACTTCCACCGCCACGCCGCCTTCGCCCTGGGCCTGCTGGCGCGTCATCCGCACGCACAGCTGGAGAGCCTGCGCAGCGGCTTCATGCGCGACGTGATCGCGCCGGCCATCCGCCCCGAGGCGCGCGCGCTGCTGGCCGCGCACCAGGACGCCGGCGATCTTTGCTGCATCGTCACCGCCACCTGCCGCTTCGTCACCGAGCCGATCGCCGAAGCGCTGGGCGTGGCGCACCTGCTGGCGGTAGAGGCCGGGCGCGACGCGTCGGGCAATTTCACGGGTGCGGTAGATGGCGTGCCAAGCTTCGGGGTGGGCAAGATCACACGTGTGGCGCAGTGGCTGGAATCGCTCGGCATGGCGTGGGCGCAGTTCGAGCGCAGCGTGTTCTACAGCGACTCGCGCAACGACATTCCGCTGCTCGAAGCCGTGAGCCACCCGGTGGCCACCAACCCGGACGCCGCGCTGCGCGCGCTGGCCAACACGCGCGGCTGGCCCCTGCTGATGCTGTTTGCTTCGGCCGAGCCGGCGCTGGCCACGGCCTGACACCCGTGACACCCGTGACACCCGGCGCCAGTCACGGGGCTTTCACAAAACCGGGGGATGATGGCGGGCACGCTTTTGTTACCTGACCGGCCGCCAGCGCCTATATTGACGTTGACGCCCTGACAATCGACCATCGCATCGCCCCCCCAAGGAGCCGCCCTCGCCCATGGCGCAGCCACCCAACGCAGGCAGTTTTGCTGAAATGCAGCAACTGGAGAGCATCCTGGAAGCCGGCGCCAGCCGCCTGGATGCCCGCCGCGTTGGCGAGGTGCAGGCAGGCGGCCAGTGCTTTCCCTTGTACACCGCCAGCATCGGGTCGAACGATCCGCACGCGCCCGCCATCGGCTTTTTTGCCGGCATCCATGGCCTGGAGCGCATCGGCACGCATCTGCTGCTCGACTACATGCGCATGCTGCTGTGGCGCCTGGAGTGGGACGAACTGCTGGAGCGCCAGCTGCAATCCGTGCGGCTGCTGTTCATGCCGATCGTCAACCCGGGCGGCATGTGGGCGGGCGCGCGCGCCAACCCCAATGGCGTGGACCTGATGCGCAACGCGCCACAAGACGCGGTTGGCCGGGTGCCGCTGCTGGCCGGCGGCCAGCGCGTGGGGGCGTGGCTGCCGTGGTACCGCGGCAAGCTCGGCGCGCCCATGGAGGTGGAAAGCGCAGCCATGCTGCAAGTGGTGGAGCAACAGTTGCAGGGCCGGCCCTTGAGCTTCGCACTGGATTGCCACTCGGGCTACGGCTGGGGCGACAGCATCTGGTTTCCCTACGCGCGCACCGCCGCGCCAATGCCGCACCTGCCCGAGATGTTTGCCCTCAAGACCATGTTCGAGCAGGCACATCCTCACCATGGCTATGCCTTCGAGCCGCAGAGCCGCCAATACCTGCTGCACGGCGACCTGTGGGACTGGGCCTACGACCACACGCCGCCCGGCAATATCTTCCTGCCGATGACGCTGGAGCTGGGCTCGTGGCTGTGGATCAAGAAGAATCCCCGCCAGTTGTTCTCGCGCCAGGGCTTCTTCAACCCGGTCAAGGCGCACCGCACCGCGCGCGTGCTGCGCCGGCATGCCAACCTGCTGGATTTCCTGGCCCGCGTGGCCTATGCGCCCGAGCGCTGGCTGCCACGCGGGCAACACCGCCAGGAATTGCTCGACCGCGCCAACGCGCAGTGGCCCTGGGGGCCGCCCGGATGAGCGACTGGATATTGCTGCGCGGCCTGACACGCGAAACACGCCACTGGGGCGTCTTGCCGGGCGTGCTGCAAACCCACGCCGGCATCGGGCCAGTCACCATGCTGGACCTGCCTGGCAATGGCGTTGAGGCGACCGGGCGCGCGCCGGCCAACGTAGCTGCCATGGTGGCGTTCCTGCGCGATCGTGCCGCCAGGCAGGGGCTGGCGCGGCCGTACCGGCTGCTGGCGATGTCGCTGGGCGCCATGGTGGCGGCGCAGTGGGCGCAGCAGCACCCGGAGGAGATCGGCACGCTGGTGCTGGTCAACACCAGCATGCGACCCTTTTGCAGCGTGGCCGAGCGGCTGCCAACGCGCAACTGGCCCGCACTGCTGGGCATGGCGCTGCGCTGGCACAACGCACCTTACTGCGAGCGCATCATCTACCGGCTGACCTGCAACGCCAGCGCGGCCTTCGCGACGGATGTGGCGCACTGGTGCGCGATTCGCACCAGTGCGCCGGTAAGCCGGGCCAATGCCCTGCGCCAGCTATGGGCCGCGGCACGCTATCACGCGCCGGGTGCGCCGCCGGCCTGCCCGACGCTGGTACTGTCGTCGGCGGCGGATCATCTGGTCGACCCGGTGTGCTCTGCGCGCCTGGCCGAAGCATGGGGCGCGCAGCACCGCCGCCATCCCTGGGCGGGGCACGATTTGCCGCACGATGATCCGGCCTGGCTGGCTGCCACGGTGGCGCGGTGGCTGGGCGCAACCGGCGCCAGCCACCGCTGAAGCCACGCCTTCATGCCTCACGCCTTCACGGACTTCACACCCGCGCGGCAGCGGCACGCCACATGCGTAGGGTGCTCCTGCAGCAGCCTGCGCACCACACCGTTGGTCCAGCCAAAGCCATCCTGCAGCGGATACTCGCCGCCCCCGCCGCCTACGGCGCCGTCCTCTGTGAGCTGCAGGGCGTACTTCTCCACCAGCTTGTACTCACGCTGGTAAAGGCTCGCCACGGTCAACAGCCAGCGATGGGCGATCTCGTGCGCAAGCGCCGCTTGCCCGGAACACGCAAAGCCGCCGATCGCCAGCCATTGCAGCGGCGCCCAGCCGTTGGGCAGGTCCCACTGCTGGCCGCTGACGTGCTCCGTGGTGGCAATGCCGCCGGGCTGCAGCAGCCTCGCGGCCACGGTTTGCGCCACCCGCGCCGCCTGCGCGGGAGTGGCCGCGCCAACGTAGAGCGGCACCACGGTCGCCGCCGTCAGGTTGGCGCGGGCGTGGTGGCGTTGCCAGTCGAAATCGAAGTAGGCGCCCTCGGCCTCGCGCCACATGAACCGGTCGATGGCCTCCCGGCGGGCCTGCGCGCGCTGGGCGAAGACCGGTGCGTCGGCATCGCCAGCGGCCCGGGCCAGTTCGGCGAGCTTGTGCTCCAGCTTGAACAACAGGCAATTGAGATCTACTGGCAGGATCGCCGTGGTGCGAACGCTCTCCAGCCCGCCGCCGGGTTCCTGCCAGCGCGAGCTGAAGTCCCAGCCCGATTCGGCCGCGGCGCGCAGGTCGCGGAATACCTCGGCGGCCGGCCGGGCGGCCAATGCTGCCGTGCCGATATCTTCGATATAGGCTTCCTCGCGCGGGGTGTCGCGCTCGTCCCAGTAGCGGTTCAGCAGGCTGCCGTCGGCCAGCCTGACCACCCGCCGGCACGCCTGCCCCGGCGCAAGGCAGTCGGCGCCCCGCATCCAGAAAGCGTACTCCTTGCGCAACTGTGGCAAGAAGCCCAGCTCGGCCTGCACACCGTGTTCCTCGAACAGCTCCACCATCAGCGCGAACACCGGCGGCTGCGAGCGGCTCAGG
Source organism: Cupriavidus sp. GW822-FHT03E04 (assembly GCF_058801495.1). NCBI lineage: Bacteria > Pseudomonadati > Pseudomonadota > Betaproteobacteria > Burkholderiales > Burkholderiaceae > Cupriavidus > Cupriavidus sp. GW822-FHT03E04. The sequence goes on along the minus strand of NZ_JBXANI010000010.1, from coordinate 261,425 downwards.
TAGTAGCTGCGGGTACCGTTGGGGATCACGCCATAGGTGTCGAGCAGGTAGGAGAAGTTGTCCGCCATGCCGCGCAGCAAGCCGGCCTGCCCACTGGCGGCCAGGCCCAGCATGGTGAAGTACGAATCCCAGTAGTAGAGCTCGGAGAAACGCCCGCCCGGCACCACGTAGGCATGCGGCAGCGGCAATAGCGAGCATTGCGGCGGGTGCTGCGCGGGATGCCGGGTCAGCACCGCCCACAGCCCGTCGATATGGTCGGCCAGCGGCTGGTTGGGGTCGGACTCGTAGCAGCTGCGCGGCACCTCGGGCAGCACGAAATGCGCGTGCACAAAGGCGGCAAGGTCGAAGCCGGCTGCGCTGGCGCGAGCTCGGTAGGCGGCCAGGATGGTGGCCGGGTCCTGCCGGGGCATGGCGTCGGTGAAGGTCTTGCTGTCGGGAAAAATGCGCCCCATCTGCACCGCCACGAACAACTCCTGGTAGCGATCGGCGGGCGTGAGCGGATCGGCGTGCGCACAACCTGCCAAGCGGTGCGGGGCGAGTGTCTGGCCACCGGTGGGGTCGTCCACCTCGCGCACATGAGGCTGGCCTGCCGGCTGGCCGCCTTCGACGGTGATGCGTGGTGCCACGGCCCCTCCCGGTTTTTACCTGTGCGGCAGCGCGGGAAGCTGCCGACAAGCAATGAGAGTGGCTGGCGGGCGGGCGAGTTCCACCGCCGCGCAAAGGCGCCGCGTGCGGCCCGGACCGCGCGTCAAGCGCACGGATCGCGACATGCGCGCACAGGAAGCATCGCATGCGCCGCATGCGCCGGATGCGCCTCTTAGCGTTCCGATGTCTGCGTCGTCACCAGCCGCGGCCCGACCACGGCGTGGGCGCGGCGGAAATACTCGAGCGGCTGCGGGCGCCCGAGCAGGAATCCCTGCGCTTCGTCGCAGCCCTCGGCTTGCAGCAGGCTGAGCTGCTCGTCGGTCTCCACGCCTTCGGCCAGCACCGGGATCGCCAGGCTCTGGCCCAGCGCCAGAATGGCGCGGATGATGGCCTTGGCCTGCTGGCTGTCGGAGATTTCCGCGATAAAGGTGCGGTCCAGCTTGATCTTGTCGAACGGGAAGGAGCGCAACGTGTCGAGCGACGAGTAGCCCGTGCCGAAATCGTCGATGGCAATGGTCACGCCCAGCGCCTTGATGCGGCGCAATATGTCCAGCGCCCGCTCCTTGTCGCCGATGATGGTCGACTCGGTGATTTCGAGTTCCAGCCGTCCCGCCGCCAGCCCGGTTTCCTCCAGCACTTGCGCCACCAGCGTGACCAGGTTGCCGTGGGTGATCTGCACCGGCGACAGGTTGACCGAGATCTTGCGCGGGAACGTCCACTGCGCGGCTTCCTGGCATGCGGTGCGCAGCACCCATTCGCCGATCGGCAGGATGGCGCCGCATTCTTCGGCCAGGGGAATGAAGCTGTCGGGCGCGATCAGCCCGCGCTCGGGATGATGCCAGCGCAACAGCACCTCGCAGCCGATGGCCTCACCACTGGCAATGGCGGTCTGCACCTGGTAGTCCAGCACGAACTGGTTGGCGGCAATGGCGGTCCACAGCTCGCCGGCCAGCGCGCGCCGCTCGCGCTCGGCCTCGTCCATCCGGCTTTCGTAGAAGCAGATCGATTCGGACAAGCTGCCCTTGGCGCGGTACATCGCCAGGTCGGTATTGCTGACCAGCTGGTCGCGATGGGTGCCGTCGCCGGGATAGATCGCAATCCCGATGCTCGCGCCCGTGGTCAGGTCAAAGCCATCGAGCCGCACCGGCTCGCTCAGGCATGTCACCAGGCGCGCGCTGAAGTCGCTCAGCTCGGCCTGCCGCTCGAAACGCTTCACGGCAATGAACTCATCGCCGCCGATGCGAGCGATGAACTCGCCCGGCTCCAGCTGGCTGGCGATGCGCTGGGACACCGCGCGCAGCACAGTGTCGCCGGCCGCATGCCCGTGCAGGTCGTTGATTTCCTTGAAGCGATCCAGGTCGATGCCAAGCGTTGCCACCCGGCTGCCCTGCCTTTGCGCGCGCTGCAGTTCTTCGTCCAGGTAGTCGTTGAAATAGCTGCGGTTGGGCAGGCCGGTAAGCCCGTCGTGGCGCGCCATGTACTGGATCTTGGCTTCGATGCGTCGCTGCTCGGTCACGTCCTCGCAGGTGGTCACCCACGAGCCGTCAGCCATGGCGCTGTGCGACAGCGCAATGGCGCGCCCGTCGGGCAACGCTTCCACGCTGCGCCATTGCTGGTGGCGGCGCAGGATCTCGCGGTGCCGCTCGCAAAGCGCCTGCGCGTATTGCTCCGCACGGTCGTCGGACTGGCCGGCCTCGGCCTGCATATCGCCGCCAAGGCGGCTGGCGAGCACGCCTGGTGCCGCGATTTCGCTCTCGCGCGCGCCAGCCATGGTACGGCACAGGGCGAGAAAATCCGCGCCTGGCACCAACGCCGCGCCCGCGCCGCGGAAGATGTCTTCCATGCGGCGATTGGTCAGGATGATCGTGCCATGCGGATCGAACAGGCACAGCCCCTGCGACATGTTCGCAAGAGCCAGGTCCAGCGTGCGTGTCACCTCCGCAATGCGCTCGGCGTCGGCCTTTTGCTGCGTCATGTCGCGCGTGACCTTGGCATAGCCAAGCTGCTTGCCCTTGCGATCGAAGATCGGCGTGATCAGCACGTGGGCCCAGAAGCGGGAACCATCCTTGCGCAAGCGCCAGCAGCCTTCCGCCGCGAAGCGGCCTGCCTCGCGCGCCTGCCGCAACGCCTGCTCGGGCAGCCCTGCGGCGCGATCCTCCGGCGTGTAAAAACACGAGAAATGCGCACCCAGGATTTCATCCCGGGTGTATCCCTTGGCCCGCTGCGCGCCGGGGTTCCAACTGCTCACGGTTCCAGCGGGATCCAGCGCGTAGATCGCGTAATCGGTCACGCCGAGTACAAGCGTGCGAAAAAGTTCGGTCTCTCCGGGAGGGCCTTGGATGTGCGGCATGTAGGGTGCGGGTGTAGGGTCGATGCCGTCTCGTGCGGCGCTCGTCCCGACGAAAGGACAAGCCGCGTGCAAACGACAATCGACGGAACCGGCGCAGCCTGTGTGCCGGGACGTCGATTGGTATAACGGCAATGCGGGCGCGAAGTTTACCCTTGCGCCGGCAAAGCGCAACCCTGCGCGTCGCAAGCCGGGCCGCCGGCGCCATCCTGGCTGCCCGCCTCCATGCGCCCGCCCTGCCGCGCAACCGCCCGCGCCAGGCTCTCCTGCCACGCCCGCGCGTCGCCAAGGAACGGGCCCACGTCCAGCACCGCAAATTGATCGGTGCCGTTTTGCAGCGCAAACGTGGGGAAGCCATGCCCGCCCAGACGGTTCAGCAGCGCGCGGCTGGCGGCCATATGCGCATGCGTCTTGTCACCGCCAATGTCCAGACAAAGGCCGGCAAAGCGCTGCGGGTCCAGTCCGGCCTGTCCGGCAAGATCGGCCAGCACCTGCGCATCGGCAATGCGCAGCCCGTCCACATAGTGCGCATGCTGCAGGCGCGCCAGCAGATCGGCGGCGGCCCCGACGCCGCCCAGCGCCTGCGCGGCCAGGATCGCGGTGGTAGGCGGCGCGGAGTCCATCATCGCGCTCTCGTCGCGCAGCAAGCCTTCGAAATAGCGCTCGCCGAACGGCTGGCCGGTGAGCGCGGCGATGCGGCGGTCGTGCGGCATCACGTAGTCGCGCCATTGCGCCGTGATGCGGCGGCGGTTGGCGCCCGTGAGCATGCCGCCGCCGTGCAGCGCGAGCGCGAGGCCAGGCACGTCGCGCGCGGCACGCACCAGCGGCGCGGCGCCGTAGCACCAGCCACACAGCGGGTCGTAGATGTAATGCAGGGTGAGACCGGACATGATCAATGCTTCCTGAGATTTGATGCAGGCGTCATGCGCATCGCGAAACGCGGCTTGGCGCACCGCCGTTATTTTGCGGGCCACTGCATTTCGCCCTTGATGACCTTGGCGCTCAGATCGAGCGAGTCCAGGCCGCCCAGCTGCGGATAGTGCTTTTGCATCGCCGCGCTCAGCGCCTTGGCATCCGGCGCGCGCGCCGCCTCTTGCTCAAACGTGCGCAGGTAGTCCCGCGTGAAGCGCACCGACGCCAGCGTCTGCGGCGCATCGTCCAGATAGTGCCCGGGCACGACCCGCGCTGGCTTCTTAGCCGCGATGCGATCAAGCATGGCGATCCAGTGCTGGCGCGAGGCCGGTGTTTGCGTATCGGCCACCCAGACGTGGCTCTTGCCGAAGACCACCACGCCGCCGGCCACGGTCTTGAGCGACGGAATCCACACCACCGTGCGCTCCGGCGCCTGGCCGTCCAGGCCCAGCACTTCCAGCTTGCTGCCCTCGAGCTCGATGGCATTGCCGGCCAGCGGCTCGGGCAGCACCAGCGCCTTGGGCGCATTGTCCTTCAGGATCGGGGCCCAGTAAGCCAGCTTGCCCGACATGGATGCCTGGATGGCCGCCACCGTTTGCGGCGTGGCAACGATCCTGGCCGCCGGGAACGCGGCCTTGAGCACGTCCAGCCCGAAGTAGAAATCCGGATCGCTGTGGCTGATGTAGATGGTGGTGAGGTTCTTGCCGCTGGCGCGGATGCGCGCAACCAGCGCCTCGGCGTCGTTGCGCTGGAACTGCGCGTCGATCAGCACCGCGTCGTGCGCGCCGGTGACGAGCTCGGACGAGACCGGGAAAATGCTCTTGGTGCCGGGGTTGTAGACCTCCAGCTTGAGCGCGGCTGCGGCCACTGCGGGCGTGCTGGCGACGATGCCCAGGCACAAGGCGGTGGCGAGGCCGCGCAGGAATCGGTTCAGGGTCAGGCTGGAGCGCATCGGGAGTCTCACATGGCTGGGGATCAAGGAAACCGCCAGCATAATTTGCACAGACCGGTACAAAAACCCCATAGAATGAACATCTTTGTTGCATAAATCGATTAAATAGGGCAACAAGCTACACCAACGCCACCCGCCAACCCATCCCATGGACCGCATTACCGCCGCCGAAGTCTTCGTCGCCATTGCCGAACGCGGCAGCATGACGGCCGCCGCCGAGGCGCTGGACATGTCGCGCGCCATGGTCACCCGTTATCTCGCGCAGATGGAAACCTGGGCCGAGCAACGCCTGCTGCACCGCTCCACGCGCAGCCTGAGCCTGACACCCGCCGGGGAGCAAGCGCTGTTGCGCTGCCGCCAGATGCTGGAGATCGCCGCCCAGATGGCACGGCCCGAGCATGAGCGCGCGGGCATGCCGCGCGGCATGCTGCGCATCAGTTGCGCGCAATCGCTGGCCGAGTCCGTGCTTGCCGCGGCCGTGACGGCCTACCTGAAACGCTATCCGGAAACCGCCGTCGACCTGCATATCGCCAGCCAGGCGGTCAACCTGGTGGAGACGCGCATCGACCTGGCGATCCGCATCACCAACGACCTCGACCCCAACCTGATCGCACGCCCGCTGGCAAGTTGCGCCTCGGTGATCTGCGCCGCGCCTGCCTACATCGCCGCCCATGGCATGCCACGCCAGGCGCAAGACCTCGCCATGCACAACTGCCTCACCTACTCGTACTTCGGCAAAAGCCTGTGGCAACTGGAACGCGCGGGGGAAACGCTGGCGGTGCCGGTGCAGGGCAACCTCAGCGCCAATGAATCGACCGTGCTGCTGGCCGCCGCGGTGGCTGGCGCCGGCATTGCCATGCAGCCGCTCTACTCTGCCGCGCCGCTGCTGCACAGCGGGCAACTGGTGGCCCTGCTGCCCGGGTGGCAACCGCAGGCGCTTGGCATCCACGGCGTCTACGCATCGCGCCGGCAAATGCCGGCAATCCTGCGCACCATGCTGGACTTCCTTGCGGAGCGCTTTGCCGCGGACCCCGGATGGCAAGGCGCAGGAACCGCAGCCAGGCTTCCAGGCTAGGCGGGGCGGAGCGCCCCGCCCGCCGCATCACAGCCCCTTCAAAAGCCCCTTCAAAGGCCCCTTCGCTCAGGGCAACACGGGATTCGCCTGCGCGTTCGCCACGCGCCGGTCGGCATCCGCCTGCAGCAGGAAGCGCCTGGCCACCAGCCCGGCGGCCACGCTCTGTACCTTGGCCACATAGCCGGCCTGGTCGGTGTAGAGCGACTCCAGCGAGGGCCGCGTATCGCCAGCCGCAATGCGCGCGGCCTCGGTCTTGTGGAAGGGAATGTAGCTGCCGCTCAGGTTGACCAGATCCACAATGCCCGGCGTGGCCACGTAGTTGAACTCCAGGCTGGTGCCTACTGGCGCGTCCACGTCGACGCCGTGGATGCCGGCCTTGGTCAGCCCGGTCTGCGCGTCCACCTGCGGCACCATGATGGCGTAGTCCCGTCCCATGTACGACGGTGGCAGCAAGGTCGGGATGCCGGACTCATCCTGCGGGCGATAGGTCGGGCCGTAGTCGAGCAGCGGGAAGCCGTTATAGCGCGCCAGGTACTGCAGCGCGGGAATCGCAGCATTGCTGCCCGCGCCGGCCCAGGTAATGCCCTTGGTCACGGGGAAGGTCAGCTGATCGGGCCGCACCAGCGTGCCATCGGCGATGGCCGGAACCTGGCTGGCCGGCGGCGCGACATCACGCGCTACCCAGTCTTCCAGCGCGACGAACAGCGCGCGGAAGGTATCGGCAAAATCGACCATGGAGCCTGCCGGGTACACCGTCGACGCTGGCGCGTAGCTGATCAGCGGCGACTTGCCGCCGTGCTGCGTGCTGGCGTAGTAGTAGATGCGCGCATTGTCAGGCTGCTTCAGGTCGGCAAAGCCGTAGGGATCGGTCAGCACCGGCGAGCCCTGCAATTGCCAGAACTCCGTGCCCGACAGGCCGAGGAAGAACTTCGGGCAAGTCTGCGTAGCGGTGCAGCGCTGCATGACGCCGCCGCTGCGGCCCGCCAGCGTGTCGTGGTAGTCGGCAGCCAGCCCGCGCGGCGCGGTCTGCCCGAAGGCGCGATGGTCGGTGCGCAGGCCACCGCCGCCACCCGGCACGGCGAAGCGCGTGTTGATATTGGTCTGGCGCGCGGCCACATGCGCGTAGATGCCGTCGAACACCTTGCTGCCATCCAGCGCCTGGTTAAAGCCAAGATGCAGGAAGGTCTTCATCGCGTTGCCCGATTGCGAAGTGCCCTGCCCGATGGCAAAGCGCACCGCGCCCGCCACCGGATTGGGCGTGCCCGCCGAATCCGCGGCCTGGTGCCGGAAAAACGTGATGGTGTCGCGCAGCGCCGCCAGGCCCACACCCATCACCTTCGGGTCTTTCGCCACGTAGGTGATCTCGTAGAGATAGCCCGGCACGAAGCCGCCCTTGAGGCAGATGTTGGCGGCGTCGGACTTGCCCGGGAAGGGGTTGCCTGCGTTATCGCAGGTGGCGAACTTCCAGTCCGTGGCGGGAATCGCCACGCGCGGGTCGGTCTCGTTTACGCGCCGCGTCAGCGTGTAGCCCGGCAAGGTGTTGTCGAGGCTGGCTGGCGCATAGGGAATCATCGTGCTGTTGAACACGCCGCCCGGCAGGCTCATCGACGGGCTGGCAGCGCTCGGGATCAGCTCCGCCGCATACGGGCCGGTAATGCTGGTGCCGTCCTTGTTCTTTGCCACCGGCACCGCCAGAGTGAGCCTTGCCGCCGAGCTCTTCGGCACATCGCCCTGCCAGGCCGAGTACAGCAGCACGTAGCCGCGTTCGAAGTAGAGCGAATCCCCGGGCACCGCGGTGGGGTTCGGCATGGTCAGGATATTGCCGCGATTGGGCGCGTCGTAACGCAGCACGCCACCCGCCTTGCTCATGTCCTTGGGCTTGAGCATGACGAATTCCGTGGTGTACTCCACAAGCCCGCGGCCATTCACCGGGGCCAGCGCCAGGTCCTGGATGATGGCGTTATGCGCATCGGCGGGATCGACCTCGCCCTTGAGCGTGCCCGTGAGTTTTTCGTAGGCGCCTACGTTGCCATAGGTGCCAGGCATGTCTTCCCGCGCGGTGATGGTCAGCGTCATGCCCGGGGTGGCCGCCGCGGTGGACGTGACGGCGGTGCCCGTGTTTGCGCTCTCATCGTTGCCGCCGCAGGCGAGCAACGGCAAAGCTAGCGCCAGCGCCGCCGTGCGGCGCGCCAAGGTGATCTCCATACTTGCTCCTCTCTTGTCGTACGCCCTGCTAAGGGGGGCGTTGGCGCAAAGTGTAGGGAGCGTGGCAATATAAGGTAAATGGATAGTTTCGATGGATTATGCGGATAAACCGCTGAATCGCTTTTTGGGGCGCGTAGGCATTGCGGGAAGAACGCGCTTGGCGCTGCTACCAAAAGCTCGGCCATGGCAACGTGTCCAGCCAGCTTGTCACCCGGCCCGCCGCATAAAGACCCAGGCCGAATATCCCGTGCGTGACGAGGCTATGGAAGCGCGCGGCGGCGGGACGCGGCGTGCGGCTTGCTGCGACGCCGGCGCCCATGGCCGGCTGCATCAAAAAGAAGGGAGCCGCCACGCTGCCAATGCCAACGATCAGCGCGGGGCCGAGCGTCGGATGACGGACCCAGCCGTGGCCCCAGAAAGCGAGCAGCACGGCCGCAAATGCGATGCCGATCAGATAATGGGCGACCCAGCCAATCAGGCGTTCGCCCCGTACGCGCGGCGAAGCGGCAATGGGATCGTGGCGAAAGCGCCCTCGCGCCAGATGGGCGAGCCAGCGGCCTACCAGGGCATAGTTCAGTGGAGGAATGCCGAGCAGCCACTGTCGAGCCGCGGCCCAGATGTCCATCACCACGGTCGCGCCCGTCCCGATCAGGAAAGCGCACATCGGGTAGCCCACTGCGTCAGACATGGGTGGCCCCCTTCAGCGCGCCCGACGCAAACGGCGCTCGGGCGCTGACCATCCAGCAGGCCGCAGTGAAGCGAACTTCAGCGCCGTGCACATAGGGATCGAAGGCGGTGCGGGCCGTTTCGATGACCTGCATGCGCGTGCGCTCGTCCGCCTCTTGCAGGATCAGGCCAACGGGGCCGAGTTGGGACAGGTAGCCGACCAGTTCGTTCTCGGGGAAGGTGCATTCCACGTTGAGCGGCCGGATGTCGATCTCGGCCCAGCCGCTCTCCTCCAGCATGGAAGAGACCCAATGCCCTTCCGCGAAGGAGAACTGTCCCGGCGCACCTGGCCGGCGGGCGGGCATGCTCGGCAACAGCGGCGCAGCGGCGCGCTCGGCCGTCGTCATGAACGGATTTTCCGCGGCGCTGCGCCACGCGATAAAGCAGAGATCTGCGCCGTCCCGTGCGGCGTGGCGCAGGTTCTTGAAGGCCAGGACCGGGTTGTCGAAAAACATGACGCCGAAGCGCGAGATGATCAAATCGAAGCTTGCGGGCTCGAAGTCATGTTTCTGCACGTCGGCGCGGATGAAGCGTGCGGTGATGTCTTCGCGTTCGGCGCGCACCCGCGCAGCGGCGATCATCGGATCCGAAATGTCGGCGCCGGTGCAATGGCCCTTCGCGCCGAGCCGCCGCGCTACGGCGAGCGTGGTGCTGCCCGTACCGCAGCCCACATCCAGCACCCGGTGCCCGGCGCCGCCACAGACCGCTTTGACGAGCAGGTCTTCGAAGGGCTTGAACATCTGGTCGAGCAGCGCCTGCGCCTCGACCCAGGCGCGCCCGGAGCGGCCCCTCCAGAGCGCCGCCTGCTCGCTTTCGGCCTGTTGTGTGACGTCCATGATCGTTTTCCTTTGCTGCCCCAGGGAGCGGAAGCTAGACTGTGCCAGTTCAAGTCGACTTGAGGTCAAGAGGGTGAAAAGCCTAGACATAGCCGAAGTGGCGCAGCAGTCCGGCGTTCCCGCATCGACGCTGCGGTTCTATGAGGAAAAGGGGCTGATTGCCTCCACTGGCAGGCGCGGGCTGCGCCGCCTGTTCGATGCCGGCGTGCTGGAACGGCTGGCGCTGATCGCGCTGGGGCGCGCCGCCGGCTTCTCGCTCGACGAAATTGCCCTCATGTTCGCGCCGCAGGGGCAGCCGCGCATCGACCGGCAGATGCTCGCGGCCAAGGCGGATGAGCTGGACAGGACGATCAAGAAGCTCAGCGCCATGCGCGACGGCCTGCGCCACGCCGCCGCCTGCCCGGCGCCTAGCCACATGGAATGCCCAACCTTCCGCCGCATCGTGCAGGCCGCCGCGTCCGGCGCCCTTGGAGCGCCGCCGAAGAAGGCGCCGCGATCGCCGCGGAGTTAGCGCGGAGTACGCACCATCGGGGTGGTCATGCCCACGCTGTGATAGGCTCGCGTGCCGAGCATATCGCCTCAAAGTCGGATTCCGGCCCATGCCCCATGTCTCCTCCGATCCGACCGAATGCGCCAAGAGTTGCACCGCGAGCATCTAGGCTTGACCGCGCCGGCCCTCACCAAAGCTTGCGCAGCGCCTTCAGCCCCGCCGCGATGCCCGCCTCGTCGATCGCGCCGAAGCCAAACAGCAAGCCCGCACGGTCCTGCGGGCCAAGGTAGTACTCCTGCGTGGTCCAGACCCCGATGCCCTGCTTCCTCGCGCGCTCCGCCAGCGGCTCGATATCGGCATGGCCAACGCATAGCGCGGCCAGATGCAGCCCGGCGGCGCAGGGCACCGGATCGAGCCGGCCGCTGAAATCCGCGCGCAGCGTATCCAGCAGCAGCTGGCGGCGCACGCCATAGAGCCGGCGCATCTTGCGCACGTGGCGTGCCAGGTGCCCTTCGGCGATGAAGGCGGCGAGCGTGTCCTGCGCAGCGGCAGCGCAATGCCAGTCGCTGCACTGCTTGGCCAGCGTGAGCGCCTGCCGGGCCCACCGCGGGGCCACCACGAAGCCCAGCCGCAGCGTGGGAAACAGGCTCTTGGAGAAGGTCCCGACGTAGCACACGGATTCGGCGCGGTCGAGGGTCTGCAGGGCGTCGAGCGGGCGCTCTCCGTGGCGAAACTCGCCATCGTAATCGTCTTCGACGATGACCGCGCCGTGCGCCTGCGCGAACGCAAGCAAGGCCGCGCGCCGCGCCGCCGACATGGCATGGCCGAGGGGAAACTGGTGCGATGGCGTGACGTAGATCACCCGCGTATCGGCAGGCAGCCGGTCCACCACCAGCCCGTGCGCGTCCACCGGCACCGGCACGATCCTGGCGCCGGCGGCGGCAAAGGCAGCGCGGGCCGGCGGGTAGCCCGGGTCCTCCACCGCCACCACGGTGCGCCCGGGCGTCACCAGCACGCGGGCCAGCAGGTCGAAGGCCTGCTGCGCGCCCGCCGTGACCACCACGTCGCCAGCCTGGCAGGCGACCGCGCGCGCAAACGAGACGTGGCTGGCAATGGCCTCGCGCAACGCGGGCTGCCCCTGCGGGTCGGCATAGGCCACCGGCGCACGCGTCATCGCCCGCATTGCGCGCGCCGTCAGGCGCCCCCACAGATCTGCCCGGAATCCCGACAGGCTGGGCACGCCTACGCGAAAATCAAAGCGCGGCACCAGCGGCGAAGCTTCCCGAGGCGGCAAGGGCGGCGCGCGCCAGAACGCGGCCAGCCGGCGCTCAGCCTCGGGCGCGCCGGGCTGCGGGGCTGACTCGCGCGTGGGCGCCAAGAGCCCCGCCACATAGGTGCCGCCACGATCGCGCGCCACCACATAGCCCTCGCTCAGCAGCAGGTCGTAGGCGGCCACGACGGTGTTGCGCGACACCCCACAGGCCTGGGCCAGCGCGCGCGTAGCAGGCAGGCGCAAACCAGGGCGCAGGCGCCCGTCCAGGATCGCCCCCTTGAGCTGGCCGTGCAGGCTGCGCAGAAAATGGCGCGAGCCGGGTGCCGGCAAGCGGATCGGGAAGGCGAATTCTGGATCCATAAACTTCCTTGTTCCTGGTTCTTTTCAGGTACCAGTTTGCCGTCTTATCCTGGCCCTGTCATCCCCATGAGGTGCCTGGAAATGAAACGCTCCGATCTTTCGATGTTGCTGTCGCTGGCCGCCCTGTGGGGCGCCTCCTACCTGTTTATCCGTCTGGGTGCGGGTGAGTTTGGCGCGGTGCCGCTGGCGGGCGCGCGCGCCGGCGGCGCGGCCCTGCTGCTGCTGCCGCTGCTGGCCTGGCGCGGCGGGCTGGCCGGCCTGCGCCGCCGCTGGTGGGCGATCGCCGTGGTAGGGATCACGAATTCAGCGCTGCCCTTCGTGCTGTTCAGCTTTGCCGCGCTGACGATTCCGGCCGGGCTCTCCGCCATGTTCACCGCGGCCACGCCGCTGTTTACCGCGCTGATCGGCTGGCTGTGGTTGCGTGAAAGCCTGGGGGCGCCACGCGTAGCCGGGCTGGCCCTGGGCTTCGCCGGGGTGCTGTGGCTGGTGTGGGATAAGGCCGGGCTGCACCACGGCGCCGCGGGCAAGGCCGCCGGCCTGGCTGCGCTGGCCTGCCTGGCCGCTACCCTGCTCTATGGCTTCTCCGCCAACTTTACCCGCAAGTACCTGGCGGAGGTGCCGCCGCTGACGGTGGCAGCGGGCAGCCAGCTCGCATCGGCTCTGCTGCTGTGCGCGCCTGCAGCCTGGCTGTGGCCCACCACGCAGCCAAGCGCGCACGCGTGGCTGGCACTGGGCGCGTTGACCGCCGCCTGCACCGCGCTGGCCTATGTGCTCTTCTTTCGCCTGATCGCCAAGGCGGGACCCGCGCGGGCAATGACCGCGCTATTCCTGATCCCGGCCTTCGGTGTGTTGTGGGGTGTGCTGTTCCTGGGAGAGCGCATCTCCCCTTCGATGCTGCTGGGCTGCGCCGTGATCCTGGCCGGCACCGCCCTGACAACGGGCGTTGTGCGCGGATGGAGCAAGCGCCTGGCAAGCTAGCAAGGCGCAGGGATGCGGACTGGATTCACGGGGGACTGGAAAAAGCTTCGGCGCGCCACAGTGGGCGCGCCGATTCGCAGGCAGCGTGGGGACGCTGCGATATGCCTTCTTTACCACGGATGCTGTGGATCCCGGGGAACCCTCAGGCCGGCAGTGCCTGTGCCACTACGGTGGCCATGGAGCCGCTGGCAACGCAAACCAGCGCCCAGCCTGCCAACATCCGGAAACTCTGCCAACGGTTCATGATGCGCTCCTGGTATCCGCGCGTCGTTACGGTGACGCCGCGGGGTGATGCATGCAGTCTGGCACTTCGGTCATCGAGACCTGAGAGGTACCGGTTTTGACTCAGGCCCTTGCGCCGTCGGTGTACACGTCACGTGCGCCGCTGCGGGCACCGTCGAAGTACGGGTTGCGCTTGTCATTGCGGGCGCCATCGGTGTACGGGTCGAACTTGCGGCTGGGTTCAGACGACACACCGCTGCGATCCAGGCCTGCGACGGTACGGAAACCATCCGTGTACGGGTCGGTCTTGCCAACGCGGGCACCATCGGTGAACGGATCGGCCTTGCCGGCGCGTGCGCCTTCGGTGAAGGTATCGAACTTGCCGCTGCGGGCGCCGTCGCTGTAGACGTCGCGGGTGCGGTATTCATAGCCGTACTTGTCGGCGGTAACGGTTGCGGCGGCCTGGGCATGGCCAGCAGCGAACGCTGCGGCGAGGGTGGCGGCGGTGAGCAGGGACTTGGCAAAAAGCTTGGTGTTCATGATGTTCTCCAATCGAAGCATGGGTCCGGGGGTCTGCTTTGGCCGCGGGGACCGGGTTTTAGCTGGTTCGTCGTTTTTTCTGCCTTCTTACCTATCACTAGGTAGAGAAGCGGAGCAAAAAAAATGACTTTCGTCTTTGTTCCTCATTTGCTGCATTGGAAACCGGCTGGCTGGGCCTTGTCTGCTTGGCGTTACCTTGCTGCGGCATCCATGGAACACATCTTATCTACCTGTAAGTAGATAGTCAAGGGTTTTTACTAGGTTGTACTTACGATATCCACCAATGGCATAAGCAGCACAAACCAAAGAAGGTGTTCATGAGTCACTATTTGGCGCTATAGCCCTTTGATGCCCCGCGTGTACTACGCTTTTGGGGTGCGCGGACAACGAGGGATTGCCGCATCGCGGCATCGCGAGCAAACTCTCCGGGCCATGCCCGGGCATCCCCGCGCACGCATCAGCAGCACTCGACTCATCCGCACCGGCGCCCGCGCGGTGCCACCGGGAGGCCTTACAGCCATGAGCGCAGACACCGCTATCGGAAGCCTGGAACCCCCTGGCCCGCAAGCCATTGTTGCGGCGGGCCTGGCCATCGAGCAGGAGGCAGCCACCGCGGCGTTCTCCCCGATGGAGTCGCGCCGCCACCAGATGTGGCCCCTGCTTACCGCCGCCGAGATCGTGCGGCTCCAGCATTTCGGCACACTGCGGCAGTGGCGCGCCAATGAATACCTGTTTCGCACCGGCGACCCTGCCCACGGCATGGTGGTTGTATTGCGGGGCCGCGTGCGCGTCTTGCAGCGCGACGCGCGCGACCGTGCGTCGGTGGTCGGCGAGCACGGGCCGGGCAACTTCCTTGCCGAGGTGGGGCAGCTATCGGGCAAGCCCGCGCTAGTCGACGGCCTGGCGCTGGAGGACATCGAGGCCATCTCGATTCCACCCGATCGGCTGCGCGCGCTGATGGTCGCGGAAGCCGATCTGGGCGAGCGGATCATGCGTGCGCTGATCCTGCGCCGCGTTGGCCTGATCGAGCGCGGCAATGGCCCGACGCTGCTGGGCCGCGGCAGCGACGCGCGCCTGCTGCATCTGCAGGCGTTCCTGCGGCGCAACGGCTATCCCCACACCGTGGTCGACGCGGATACCGATCCCGATGCGTGCGCCCTGCTCGATTTCACCGCCGCCGCGCCCGGCGACTTTCCGCTGGTGATCTGCCCCGGCGGCGCGGTGCTGCGATGTCCGGACGCGGGCCAGCTTGCCACCTGCCTGGGCCTGCTGCCCGAATTCGACCCGGACTATATCTACGATGTGATCGTGGTGGGTGCCGGTCCGGCGGGTCTCGCCACCGCGGTGTATGCCGCTTCCGAAGGCCTGTGTGTTGCGGTGTTCGACAGCCTTGCGCCAGGTGGCCAGGCCGGCGCCAGCTCGCGCATCGAGAACTACCTGGGCTTCCCCACGGGTATTTCCGGGCAAGCATTGGCCGGCCGGGCCTTTGTGCAAGCCCAAAAGTTCGGCGCGCACCTTGCCATCCCCTTGCAGGTGAGCGCGCTGCATTGCGGCGAGCATCCGCAGCGCATCGAGCTGAGCGATGGCCGCAAGATTGCGGCCCGGACCGTGGTCATTGCCAGCGGTGCGGCTTATCGCCACCCCGCCATCGCGGAACTCGATCGCTACGAAGGACGCGGCGTCTACTACTGGGCCTCCCCGGTGGAAGCCCGCCTGTGCAACGGCGAAGAGGTCGTGCTGGTGGGCGGCGGCAATTCCGCAGGGCAGGCCGCAGTGTTCCTGGCCGCGCACGCCAAGCGCGTGCACATTCTCATCCGGGCATCAGGGCTGGAGGCCAGCATGTCGCGCTACCTGATCGAGCGCATCGCGGCCCAGCCCAATATCGAACTGCATACCGGCACGGAGATCGTCGCCCTGGGCGGGGAAGAACGCCTGGCCACCATCGGCTATCGCTCGCGCGACAGCGATCGCGTGACCGAGGTGCCGGTCCGGCATCTGTTCCTGTTTACTGGTGCCGACCCCAATACGGGATGGCTCGCCAGCTGCAATGTGCGCGTGGACGCGAAGGGATTCGTGCTGACCGGCACAGACACGGCGCATGAAGGCACCATGCCGGCATCCACGCTGGAGACCAGTGTGCCAGGCATTTTTGCAATCGGGGACGTGCGCTCGGGTTCCACCAAGCGGGTTGCGGCGGCCGTGGGCGAAGGCGCGGCGGTGGTCGCGCAGATCCACGGCTACCTGGAAAAAATGAAACAGCCGGAGCCGGGAACGCTTGCCATGTAAGCGCTGCCGGGCACCTTGCAAACACCGGACGATGAATTTACTCCTGCCGTTGCACGCCGGCAATCGACCGTGTGGACGGCGCGCGACAGGGCCTGAAATGCGCTTTTATTTACTATATTGGTTGCATGGCAGGAGCTTCAATTCGAAGCCGTCGATAGCGGGAGGTTGCCATGCGTTCGCTTGCAGACATGTTTAGTCCGCCCACCCCGGAGAAAATCGCAGCAAGGGAATTGCAGCAAATGCGGCTTACCTTATTCCAAGCCGAGCGTCGTCTGCTGGAGGCACAGATGCAGGTCGACTACTACCGCGACCTGGTCGCCTTCCTGGAGGAGGTGACCGCCTCTGGCGTCGAGAGCGTCGTGGACAAGCGGCGCGCACCCGTTGCCGCGGAGCATGCGCAAGCGCCCCGCTCCGCGCCCGGCCTCATCACGGTGCCTACCGTACCTTCAGCAGCCTGACGGTTTGCCGTCAGGCCATGCCGCGCGGCTTGAAGCCGCCGCGGCCATCCGCTCGCATGACACGCGGCGCTTGCTGAAGCGTTCCCGATTGCCCAGCCGCCGGCACCGCGCCGGCGCTGTGCGATACTTGCCGCCTCACGCGGCCACCCCCATGCCATCCGCACAGACACATTGCCCCGCACCGGGCAGTGGCGCCCAGCGCGCTCGCCGTGCCGGCAAGGGGGCCCGATCAGGATCCGGGAACAAGGAACATCGAAATGAGCGCACTGCTGCCAGCCATTGAAATCGAAACCGCGCCGTCACCCACGTGGTCGGTCATCTGGATGCACGGGCTCGGCGCCGACGGCAGCGATTTCGTGCCCGTGGTGCCGAAGCTGGGCCTGGCGTCCGCGCCCGGCGTGCGTTTCGTGTTTCCCAATGCGCCGGCCATCCCGGTTACCTGCAACGGCGGCTACGTCATGCCGGCCTGGTACGACATCCAGTCGCTCGATGACGCCCGCCGCCATGCGGACGAGGCCGGCATCCGGGTCTCCCGCGATGCCATCCGCGCCCTGATCGCGCGCGAGAACCAGCGCGGTGTGCCCAGCCACCGCGTGGTGCTGGCGGGGTTCTCGCAAGGCGGGGCCGTGGCCTATACCACAGCCCTGACGCATCCCGAAGCGCTGGGCGGCATCATTGCCCTTTCCACCTATATCCCCGCGCCGGCAATGCTTGCCGCCGAGTTCAGCGAAGCCAACCGCGCCACGCCGATCTTTGCCGGACACGGCAGCGAGGACGATGTGGTGGCCGTGCAGCTCGGCCTGCTGGCGCGCGAGACCGTGGAAAAACTCGGTTGCAAGGTGGAATGGCACACCTACCGCATGTCTCACTCGGTCTGCATGGAAGAGATCAAGGCGATCGGCGCCTGGCTGAATGCGCGCTTCGCGGCGGCCGGGAAATCCTGACCCGCACGCACGCCGCCCCGGCACCGGATAGCGTGGTAGGCTCGCGCCCCACCGCACGATTTGCAAGTCATGATGAAAACCTCTCCCCCCGACGCTTCTGCTTCTGCTTCTGCTTCCGCTTCCGCCCCCACGCCAGCGCCCGCGCTCAAGCTCGACTTCAATACCCGCAAGGCCTTGCTGTTTGCGCTCGCCGCCGAGCGCTTGTCGGCATTCTACGAGCACCGCCAATGGATGACCGATGCCCAGGGCGCCACCCTGGCGAGCCTGTGGCTGTCGCGCTCCAAGCTGCAACTGGCGCTGGCCGAGCGGCGCTTGCTGTCGCAACTGAGCGATCAGTTCGCGCGCCAGCTCGCCGGCACGCTCTCGCGCGAGGCCGGGCTGTACACCGCCCACGAAATGATGGAAGCGCTGGACCCCAATTACCAGTCGGCCTTTGCGCGCGACCTGCTCGATGAGTGCGAGCGGCTGCTGCATGAGAACGGCGTGACTGAGTGATGACGGGGCAAGCCGGCGCGCGATGCGCCGCGTCCCGCCATGGGGCATCAGCGACTGGCTACGCTGGCCGGGCCGCGGCTCTTGTCGAACTGCTCGGCATCGAGCCGGCGGAACACCAGCGCCGATAGCAGCGTGATCATGCCCACGGTGAAGAACGCCAGCCGGTAAGCTGTGCCGGCCACGCCCAGCTGGGCTGTGAACATGCTGACCAGCCCGCCGCCGATGGTGACCCCGAGGCCGATTGCCAGCATCTGCACCATCGAGAACAGGCTGTTGCCGCTGCCCGCGTCTTCCACGCTCAAACCCTTGAGCGTCACGCTGTTCATGGCAGCAAACTGCATGGAGTTGGTGGCCCCGAACAAAGCGAGCTGCGCAATGGCAAGGCCCACGGGCCATCCCGGCGCAATCGCTGCGAACGAGGCGATCGAGCCACCTACCAATACCGTGTTGACCAGCAGGAAGTTGTCATAGCCAAAGCGCTTGACCAGCGGCACGATCCAGCGTTTGGCAACCACGCCGGCCAGTGCGGCCGGCAGCAGCATCAGCCCCGAATGCAACGGGGAATATCCCATCTGCAACTGCAGCAGCAATGGCATCAGGAACGGTACCGCACCCGAGCCGATGCGGCACACCAGGTTGCCGGCCAGGCCCACGCTGAAATTGGGCTCGCGAAATAGCGCCAGCCGGAACAGCGGACTTTGACGGCGCCGCGCATGCGGGATGTAAAGCAGCGCGGACAGCAGGCTCAGCGCGAACAGGCTGCCGCTCCATGCCGCGTGGCTTGCCTCGCGCGGGGTGTCCAGCGCCAGCGAGAACGCCACCATGCAAAGCGACAACAGGCCGCAGCCAACAAAGTCGAACGGTGGCGCACGGCCAATGGTGTGGTCGGGCAGGTAGCGCAAGACCGCCAGCATCCCTATGGCGCCCACGGGCACATTGATCAGGAAGATCCAGTGCCAGGCCACCGACTGCACGATCCAGCCGCCCAGCACCGGGCCAAAGATCGGCCCGACCTGCCCCGCCACCGAGACAAAGGCCAGCGCCGCGATGTAATGCTCGCCGGAGACGCTGCGCAGCACCGCCAGCCGGCCGATTGGCAGCAGCATGGAGCCGCCCACGCCCTGGATCACGCGGGCAATCACGAGCTGGTCCAGGCTCTGCGCACCCGCGCAGAACAGCGAGCCCAGCACAAAGATCAGGATCGCGGCGAAGTACACGCGACGGGTGCCGAAGCGGTCGGCCAACCAGCCCGAGGCCGGCGTGAGCATGGCCATGGTCAGCGTGTAGGCCACTACCACGGGCTTCATGTCGAGGGGGCTTTCGTTGAGGCTGCGCGCCATCGCGGGCAACGCGGTGTTGACAATGCTGGTGTCGAGCGTTTGCATGAAAAAGCCCGCTGCGACGATCCACAACATGGCCTTTTGCGAGGTTTGGCTGGTCATCTGGTACGTCTCGAGGCAAGTGCCGGCAATCAGGGGCAATGACCGGCGCGGCATCTGGAGTGGACCGTGGAAGAAGCGATCGGGGCAAAACCAGTGCCAGGAATGCTGCCGATGTTAATACCGGCCATGCCAATCGGGAACCCCGCTAGGTATATTGACTGTCATCGGAAAATCCGATGACAATGCGGCATGCTCAATCCTGTCTGGATCAAGACCTTCGCCACCGTAGCCGCCGCGCACAGTTTTACCGACGCGGGGCGCCAGCTCGGCCTGTCCCAATCCAGCGTCAGCGACCACGTCCGGCGCCTGGAACAGCACGTCGGGCGCCGGCTCTTTGTTCGCGATACCCACACCCTGACCATGACCGCCGACGGCGAGGCGCTGCTGGCGCACGCGCGGCTGATCCTGGATGCCATTGCGCGCGCGGAGTCCCAGTTCAATGCGCCGCGCCTGCAGGGCCGCGTGCGCCTGGGTACTTCCGATGACCTCGCGCTGGGCCCCCTGCCCAATGTGCTAGCGGCGTTTCGCAACTCGCATCCGGATGTGGAGCTGGAAATCACCATCGGCATGACCGGCAAGCTCTACGAGCTGATGGATGCCGGCGCGCTGGACCTGATGATCGGCAAGCGCCGCGAAGGCGACCGGCGCGGGTCTCCGTTGTTCAGGGGCAAGCTGGAGTGGCTAGCCCGGCCGGGCACGGTGGCGGACCTGCGCCAGCCGCTGCCGCTGATCCTGGTGCCCGAGCCCAGTGTCACGCGTGCCATCGTGCTCGATACGCTGGCCAAGGCCGGGATGCGCTGGCAGATCGTCTGCACCAGCAGCAGTCACTCGGGCTGCATCGCCGCCGCGCGCGGCGGGCTGGGCATTACCGTGCGCGCGCAATACCTGTCCGGGCGCGGGCTGTCGCCGCTGGTCAACGGCGACAGCCTGCCGGCGCTGCCGGAGGTGGAGTTCATCTCGCTGCGCGCGGGCCGCCTGAGCCGGCCCGCCGAAACCTTGCTGCAACTGCTGCAAAAGAGCGATCTGCGCGGGTCCTGGCTGGACGAGTAGCCGGCCCCGGCGCATTGGACCGCGCGCGGCTCACGCATCCGCGCCATCCTGGTACACGTTGAAGCTGCGGGCCGGCGACGCCGAAACGCCGCGGGTATCCATGCCAGCCACTTTCTGCGCGCCATCGACGAACGGGTCGATATTGCGCGCCGGATCGGCGGAAACGCCAGTGCGATCCAGGCCAGCGATGCGGGCCCCATCGGTGAACGTATCGAGCTTGCGGGCGCCGTCGACGAACGGGTCGATGCTGCGCGCCGGATCGGCGGATACGCCAGCGCGATCCAGGCCGGCGATGCGCGCGCCATCGGTGAACGTATCGAGCTTGCGTGCGCCGTCGACGAACGGGTCGATGCTGCGCGCCGGATCTGCGGAGGGACCAGTGCGGTCCAGGCCGGCGATGCGCGCGCCATCGGTAAAGGGATCCACCATGCGGGCGCGGGCGCCATCGGTGAAGGCGTTCACGGGCGCAGTGCGCGCCCCGTCGCTGTAGATGTCGCGCACGCTGGTGGCGCCGTGGGCAGCCGGGCTGGCGGCTTGGGCGCTGCCCAGGGCAAGCACCGCGCCGGTGATGGCGGCGGCAAACAGTGACTTGGTGAACGACTTGGTGAGGTTCGGGTACATGGCAATCTCCAACTGGGTGAATGTGCCCATTCGTCGCCGCCACCCACAGGAACTTACAGGTTTTTTTAGATTGTTTGAGCCGATCCGTCCGCCGCATCCCCGTGCGGCGCCCCGGCCACCTAACCCCCCCGTCAAAAGTATGAACCCGGGGCTGAATCCAGCCAAAAGCATATCCCCCCAATACCGTGGCGATCTCCAACCTCCGGCCAGTGTCGGCAAGCGCACGCATGACGCTTAATACGTTAACGGGTCAAGCCCGGCTGCGTGGCATACCGAACAGAGAAAAAACCAAACGGCTGGCGCAGCAGCCGCGACCTTTCGACTTCGGGAGACAACGGGATGATCGATACCGAACTGGATCTGGCCGCCAATCACTTGCTAGGCGCCCTGCCGCCGCACGAGCGCCGCTTGCTGCTGCCGCGCCTGGATAGCGTCAGCCTGCGCACAGGGCAACTGTTGAGCGATTCCGGCCAGCGCATCCGGCATCTCTATTTCCCGAGCACGGCGGTGATCTCGATGATGTCGCTGCAGGAAAGCGGCGCCACCGTGGAACTGGCCTCCGTGGGCCGCGAGGGGCTGGTGGGACTGCCCGCGCTGACCGGCGCCGAGACCATGCCCAACCGGATCGAGGTACGCAGGAGCGGCACCGGGTTTCGCGTCGCCGCGAGCGACCTGCGCACGATCTACCCCGAGCTGCCCACGCTGCAGCGCATGGCCCTGCTCTATATGCAGGCGTTGCTCACGCAGGTGTCGCAGACGGCCGTCTGCATCCGCCACCACTCGCTGACCACGCAGTTGTGCCGCTGGCTGCTGCTGGCGCTGGACCGCTCGCCTTGCAATGAGCTCGACGTGACCCAGCAGACCATTGCCGACATGCTTGGCGTGCGCCGCGAAGGCGTGACCGAAGCGGTGGGCAAGCTGGCGGAGCTCCAGATGATCCGCCACAGCCGCGGCCATATCACCGTGATCGACCGGGCTGGGCTGGAGGGCTTTTCCGGCGAGTCTTACCGCATCGTGCGCAACGAGTTCGACCGTTTGCTCCGCCGCGCGGCCGGCTGATGCGATGGTGGATCCGCCAGGCCGTCAATCCTGCGGCAGCGCCTGGTAGGCGGTGGCAAGGTGATATGGCGTGGTCGAAGGCATCTCCGCCCGCTCCACCTTGCCGGCAGGCGAGAGGCACTCATGCCAGCCGCCTGCGTGCAGGAATCGCGCCGGGTAGGCTTTCAGCCAGGCCTGCAGGTGCGCCAGCGCCACGCTGTCGCCGCGCACCGCCAGCGCCCGCGCGAATTCGGTCTGCGCCCAGATGCGCTGGATCGGGTCTCTGGGCGAGCCATCCAGATGCAGCGCCGCGGCTACGCCCATGGTGCTGGTGTCAACGCCGTGCTGCATGGCAAAGCCGAAGGCGCTTGCCAGCGCTTGCGCAAGCCCGGAGCCGTCGAACAACGCGGGCGCGCTGGCAAGCAGCGAGAACCACTCGAACTGATGGCCGGGCTCGACCCGGTTGCCAGCGCGATCGGTGCACATCGGCAACTCGGCAATGCAACCCGTCGCCGGATCGACAAAGGTGGCCAGCACGGCGGCGGCAATGCCCGCCAGCCGGTCCGCATAAGAGCGCTCCCCGGTGACCTCGAACGCCGCCAGGTAGGCCTCGGTCAGGTGCATGATCGGGTTTTGCTGGGGCGCCCCGCCCAGTGGGCGAAAGTCCTGCGCTAGCGCCGCATGGTACAGGCCATCCGCGGTGGCGAAACGCGCCTCGATCAGCCGTGTGGTGCCATCCAGCAACGCACGCGCCTGCGTGCTGCCCGACCGCTTGAAATACGCCGCACAGGCAAAGACGACGAAGGCGTGGGTGTACAGGTCCTTGGTGGTATCCAGAGGCTGTCCCTGCGCATCGATGCTGTAGATAAAGCCACCCTGCCCGCCATCGGCAAAGCAGCCCCCGAGCGATGCGAACAGGCGCGCGGCATGGGCGGCCTCATCGGTGCCATCGCACTGCGAAAACACATAGAGCTGGCGCGCGCAGGCCATGGCGCGGTAACGCGCCACCGGCAGAGGCTGCTGGTCGGCGCCGGACAGCGCCTCATAGGGCAGCTGCATCGTGGCGTTCCAGCCCGGCCCGGTCCAGAGCGGCAGGACGACGCCATCGTAGTGCGCGCGCAATGCGGCGAAGGAAGCGGCCTCGGGATCAGCACCAGTGGTGGCAAGGGGTGGCGTAACGTTCATGCGGAAAAGGAAATCGGTAAGAGGCGCGTATCTGCCACCCGTGGAATATACCTCAGCCCGCCAGGTGGCCTTCCCGAGCTGCGATGGCGGCCGCTGAGTGCCGCCTTCGTCCTACTAGCTCTTTTACGCCGACGGCAAGCTTGATCCCGCCAGTAAATCGCCTAACCTTACGGCGTGGCCCCTTGAATCGATCGCCGCGGTAAGCGGCTTTTGCGCCGTATTCCGCGCCTGCCGCGGCGTCCTGGCCACATTCCTGGTTTGTGCAGGTGACATGGACGGAGGGCTCCCCCCGCCGCCCGTCCAGTCCGTTCTCCAAGCACTTTCGGCCCGTCCGGAGCCCTCCGGAGGTCGCGCCCATGCTCCATGGGAGAGCAAGATGGAAAAGCCGGTTGTAAGCCCCTTGCGTTTTGTCGAACTACTCAACGCCAGGCTGCCCGCCCATCCCCTGTATCAGGAAGGGATGCGCGTGTACGCCATTCCCAATCATTCGGAACACCCGCACAGCCTGGTCTGCGTAGGCCCGCGTGGCGTCAAGGGCGTCTGCGCGACGGTGGAGTTGATCGTGCGCGGCGAGTGCGAGATCTTCCCCGACATACCGGGCGACTGGCACGGCTCCCACCACGGAACGGTCCGCGCGTCGCACCGCTAGGGCTGCTCCACCCTCACCCGTACCCTCATCCTCGCGTCCTGCTCAAACCCGATCCAGCTTGCGGTGAGGCTCGGGCGGCAGCGTCACGCGAATCGCGTCGTGCGCGCGCACCAGTCCGCCGGCCAGGACAATGCCCATGATGCCGGCCTTGCGCACCAGCTTGCCTTCATCGTCCCGACCCAGCACCCGCGCAAGCAGGCCCGGCTGGAAGCGCTCGATCTGCGCGCAGGGATTGCGCAGCCCGGTGATCTCGACCAGCGCGGTCTCGCCCAGGTGCAGCCGCGCGCCCGTTGGCAGCGCCAGCAGGTCGATGCCCTGCGTGGTGATGTTCTCGCCCAGCGCGCCGGGCGCCACCGCATGGCCTGCGGCTTGCAGCATCGCCTGCAGTTCCACCGATAGCAGGTGAACCTGCCGCAGGTTCGGCTGGCTGGGGTCCACCGCCACGCGGGAACGGTGCTTGACGGTTTCCCCCAGATGCGCGTCACCCTCCACGCCCAGCCCGGCCAGCAGGCGGATGACTGGCGTCACCGTCTTGCTGAAGGTGTGCGTGGCACTCAGGCTTACCGCGGCCACACTGCCCGCCTGCGGCGATTCGGCCCACCCGTTGCCAATATCGGCCGCCATGGTCATGCTGCCGCGCGGCTTGGTTCGCCTGGTGCGTCGGGCGCCGGCATCTGGACCCCCCCCGAGCTGTCAGCCGCCAGGGCGCCCGCCGGATAGCGCGCGGCAAACACCAGCCGTCCCGATGACCACGTATGCGTGACCAGCGGCTGGCCGGCCACCATGGCGACCGCCACCAGGTCGGCACGCAGCCCGGCCCCGATGCGCCCGCGATCGGACAAGCCGCAAGCCGCGGCCGGGTTGGCGCTGACCAGCGCGGCAGCCTGCGGCAGGCTCAGGCCAGCGAGGCGTTCCGCGGCAAAGGCGGCGGCAATCAGCGTGGATGGCTGGTAGTCCGAGCACAGGCAGTCCGCCACCCCGGCGTTGATGGCGTCGATGGCACGCATGGAGCCACTCTGGCTTTGGCCGCGCAGCACGTTGGGCGCGCCAAGGATGGTCGGCAGCCCCTTTGCCTTGGCGGCCTGCGCCGTCTCCAGGTTGATCGGGAACTCGCTCATGCGCACGCCCAGCGCATGCATGGTGGCAATACGCTGTGCCGAGTCGTCGTCATGGCTCGCGGCCGGCACCCCTGTGCGCGCGGCCAGTGACAGCAGGCGTTCAACCCGGTCCAGTGCGCCGTCCTTCTCCACCAGTTTCTTGGCGGCGGCGGCATGGGCCTCTTCGCGGCTCATGGCGTGGTTGCCCATCATGTAGGCCAGGTAGGCCTCCAGTGTCTTGAACTGGCCCTGCCCGGGCGAATGGTCCATCACGGAGACCAGGTCCACCAGGCCGGATTCCACCAGTTGCTCCAGCACCGGCAACGCGCTGGCGTCCGTGACCTCATAGCGGCAATGGATGCGGTTATCCACCAGGCTGTGGCCGCGAAAGGCGGCGACGGCGCGCACGAGCTCGCCGGCCGTGTCGAAATTGCGCACGCCGAACGAGTTACCCGCGAACGAGACCGCGTGGTAAGGCGTGGTGATGCCCGCTGCGGCGTTGCGGCGATCGATCTGCGCCACGGCAAAATCCAGCGGGAACATCACCCGCGAGCGCGGCTCGGCTTCTTTCTCGATGGCGTCGCAATGCAGGTCGACCAGGCCGGGCAGCAGCGTCTGGCCACGCAGGTCGATCACCTGGGCGGCACGCGGCACGGCGGCGGCATCGGGCTCGATGGCCGCGATGTGGCCGTTATCGATCAGCAAGGCGCTGTCGGCTAGCACGCCGTCGGGCAGGACGATTCGTGCATGAGTCAGGTAAGCAGGAAGCATGGTCGGTTCCGGGAGCGATTGGGAACGAGTGAATACGGGAAAAATGAATGGCTCAGCCCGCGACAGCCGCAAGCTTGCCGACCGGCGCAGCCTCCATGACAGCCGGCGGGTGCAATGGCAGCAGCCTGGTGGCCACCGTCTCGCGCACGGCTTCATCGTGGAAGATGCCGACCAGGCACCGGCCCTCGGCCAGCGCCTCGCGGATCAGCGCCACCACCACCGCGCGGTTATCCGCGTCGAGCGAGGCGGTCGGCTCGTCGAGCAACAGCACCGGATGGCCGCCGATCAGCCCGCGCGCAATGTTCACGCGCTGCTGCTCACCGCCCGAGAACGTCGCGGGCGGCAGGCTCCACAGCCGGCCCGGCACCTGCAGCCGCGCCAGCAGCACCGCGGCACGCTCGCGCGCTTCGTCGGCACTGGCGCCACGCTGCTGCAGCGGCTCGGCCACCACATCGAGCGTGCTCACGCGTGGGATCACATGAAGGAACTGGCTGACATAGCCAATCACCTCGCGCCGCAATTGCAGGATGCGTTGCTCCGGCGCGCGGGTCAGCTCCACCCACGCGTCGTTGTCACGGATGCGGATGCTGCCTTCGGTGGCCAGGTAGTTGCCGTACAGACAGCGCAGCAGCGTGCTCTTGCCCGCGCCGGAACTGCCGGCCAGCACCAGGCATTCGCCGGCGGCAGCGTCGAAATCGATGGCCTGCAGCACGGGCAGGCGCGTGCCGCCCTGGTTGTGCAGGATGAAGGTCTTGCCGAGGCCGCGCACCTGGATGCGCTGGGCGTCGGCGGCCGTGCTTTGATGGTGGTAGGCGTCTTGCGTCATGATCAGCCCTGCAGAATGGAAGACACCAGCAACTGGGTGTACGGGTGGTGCGGATCGTCGAGGATCTGGTCGGTCAGGCCGCTTTCCACCACGCGCCCGCCCTGCATCACCAGCGTGCGGTGCGCCAGCAGGCGCGCCACGGCGAGGTCGTGGGTGACGATGATGGCAGCCAGCCCAAGGTCCGCCACCAGCCGGCGCAGCAGGTCGAGCAGGCGGGCCTGCACGGAGACATCGAGCGAGGCGGTAGGCTCGTCCATGAACACCAGGCGCGGATGCGTCACCAGGTTGCGGGCAATCTGCAGGCGCTGCTGCATGCCGCCGGAGAAGCTGGTCGGCGCATCGTCCAGGCGGCCCAGGTCGAGCTCCATCTTTTCCATCCACGTGCCAGCCACTTCGCGCAGCTCGCCATAATGGCGCCCGCCCACCGCCATCAGGCGCTCGGCGATATTGGCGCCGGCGCTCACCCGCATGCGCAGGCCATCGCGCGCGTTCTGGCGCACGAACCCCCAGTCGGTACGCGCCAGCAGACGCAGCCGTGCGTCGGACAGCGTGGCGAGGTCAACCAGCCCTTGCTCGCGGGTGTCGTAGCAAACGCTGCCGGATTCCGGCGCGGCCTGCCATGACACCGCCTGCAGCAAGGTGCTCTTGCCCGAGCCGGACTCGCCCACCACGCACAGCACTTCGCCGGGGAACAGATCGAAGCTGACATCGTGGCAGCCATGCACGCCGTCCCAAGTGCGGGTCAGGCCGCGCACGGACAACAGCGGCTGGTGCGGATCGGTGCGGCTCATGCGGCCTCCTTGCGTGCGTGGGCGGCGGTGCCGTTCGGCCCGGTCTCACCCTGCTCCTGGCGCGTGGCGCAGTACTCGGTATCGGAGCAGACGAACATGCGCCCGCCCGCGTCGTCGGTGATGATTTCATCGAGATAGCTGTCGGTGGAGCCGCATAGCTCGCAGCAGCCATCCCACGTCTCCACCGCGAACGGATGGTCGTCGAAGTCCAGGCTCTTCACGCTGGTAAAGGGCGGCACCGCATAGACTCGTTTCTCACGCCCCGCGCCGAACAGCATCAGCGCCGGGCTGTAGTCCAGCTTGGGGTTGTCGAACTTGGGGATCGGCGACGGCCGCATCATGTAGCGCTGGTTGACCATCACCGGGTAGTCGTAGGTGGTGGCAATACGCCCATGGCGGGCAATGTCCTCGTAGAGCTTGACATGCATCGCGCCGTACTCGGCCAGCGCGTGCATGGTGCGGGTCTCGGTCTCGCTCGGTTCCAGCCAGCGCAGCGGCTCCGGGATGGGCACCTGGAACACCATGATCTGGCCCTTGGCCAGCGGCGTTTCCGGAATCCGGTGGCGGGTCTGCACGATGGTGGCTTGTGCGGTGCGCTCGGTGGTCTGCACGCCGGTCACGCGGCCAAAGAAGCGGCGGATATTGATGGCGTTGGTGGTGTCGTCAGAGCCCTGATCGATCACCTTGAGCACATCGTCGCTGCCGATAATGGAGGCGGTGACCTGGATGCCACCGGTGCCCCAACCGTAGGGCAGCGGCATCTCGCGGCTGCCGAAGGGCACCTGGTAGCCGGGGATGGCCACCGCCTTGAGCAGCGCGCGGCGCAGCATGCGCTTGGTGGATTCGTCCAGGTAGCCGAAGTTGTAGTGTTCGTCGCGCACGACGGTGTTGGCATTGGTGTCGGTCATGATGCGATGGCCTCCTGCGCCAGCACTTGGGAGATGACGGCATCGTCTTGCCCGGGCGGCGTGGGCGCCGGGGAGGGCACGCCCTGACCGCGCTCGGCGCGCAGGCGGCGCAGCAGTTCGAGATTGGTCTGGAAATCCACGTAGTGCGGCAACTTCAAGTGCTGCACGAAGCCGGAGGCCTCCACGTTGTCGCTGTGGTAGAGCATGAACTCCACGTCGTTGGCGGGCGCGTCGGCGGCCTCGCCCAGTTCGGCGGCGCGCATGGCGCGGTCGGCCAGCGCCATCGACATGGCCTTGCGCTCGCCATAGCCGAACACCAGGCCGTAGCCGCGCGTAAAGCTCGGCCCTTCCTGCGCGTTGCCAGCGAACTGGCTCACCATCTGGCATTCGGTGACCTCGATCTCGCCGATGGTCACGGCAAAACCCAGTTCCTCCACGAACAGTTCCACTTCCACCTCGCCGTAGCGGATCTCTGCCGCGAACGGGTGCGAGTTGCCGTAGCCCCGCTGGGTGGAGTAGCCCATCGACAGCAGGAAGCCTTCATCGGCGCGAGCCAGGTTCTGCAAGCGCGCCGGACGCGCCGCGGGCAGCGCCAGTGGCTCGCGCGTGAGGTCGGGCGGCGCGGGATCGTGCTCGGGCACGGTCTCCGGCTCGATCAGCGACTCCTGGCGCAACAGGTCCGTCACGCGTGGCATGCGCGCATCCAGCGTGGTTGCCGCAGCCGGCAGCGGCGCATTGTCGCGCTCGGCTTCCAGTGTGAAGTCGAGCAGGCGCTGGGTGTAATCGTAGGTCGGCCCCAGCACCTGCCCGCCCGGCACGTCCTTGAAGGTGGACGAGATCCGGCGCTGCAAGCGCATGGCGCCGGTATCGAGCGCCACCGAATAGCCAAAGCGCGGCAGCGTGGTGCGATAGGCGCGCAGCAGGAACACGGCTTCGATCAGGTCGCCCGCGGCCTGCTTGATCGCCAGCGCGGCCAGGTGCGGGTCGTACAGCGAGCCTTCGGCCATCACGCGCGACACGGCCAGCGGCATTTGCTCGCGCACCTGCGCCAGTGTCAGCTCCGGCACGCGGCGGTCGCCGCGGCGGTAGTCGTCCAGCATGCGGTACGAATTGAGGATGGCGCGCTCGCCCCCTTTGACGGCAACGTACATGTCAAGCCTCCGCTTGGGTGGTGCGCGGCAGCGCGCACAGGGCGCTGCCACTGGTCAGCAGCACGTCCACGCCGAGCGGGAAACGCGCATGGTTGGCCTGCCACTGGGTCCAGAAATCGGCCGGCAAGCCTTGCACGGCCAGCGTGGCGTGGGTCTCGATGCCCGGGCCGCGCAGCGTGACCTTGGGGCCGCCGTTCAGCGAGGCGACCTCGATCAGCAACGTGGCGGAGCGGTCCGGGTACGCCGGATCGCCCTGGGCGCAAGCCACCAGATCGGGCACGGCATGGCCGGCCGGCACCGCCACGAAGGCCGCCTGCGCCACTTGCGCCACCAGCGGGCAGCCACAATGGAAGCGCAGGAAGGCGCGCACGCCCTCGGGCGTCTCGGGCGGCAGCCACAGCGGCGTATCGCTGTCGACCAGCGCGAGCAGCAGCGCGCTCAAGGCCGGGGACAAGCCCTGCGGCACGCCGCACGGCTCGGCCAGTTCGCCGATGCTGCCCGGGTGGGACATGGCATGCAGCGCGGCGCGGAAGGTCCGCTGCGCCGATTGCACCGCATCGTCGAAGCCGGGCAGCAGCATCGGCGCAAGCGCGCCGTGCCGCCCCGGGGGCACGTTGTCGTATCCGGCCGTCTGGGCGGCAATCGTTTGGCCTGGCATCTCAGTCCTCTCCACGCACCATGGTAAAAAACTCCACCTTTGTCTGCGCCGCCACGGCGGCCTTGTGTTCGCCTTGCGCCGTGCGCGCCCGGGCCAGCGGCGCGACCACTTCGGCCTGCACGCGCGCATGCCAACCGGGCAACTGCAGCAGCGCATCCAGCACGGCGATCTGCTCCGCCTGGGCGTGGGTGCGGCCTTGCACGTAACCCACCCCGACCACGCCCGGCTCCAGCGTCACCGCGCAGCGCGTCACGCTGACCTCCCCGAGGTTGAACTGCGCCCCCGTGCCGCCGGCGCGCCCCCGCACCATGGCCATACCGCTCTCCGGCTTGCGCAGCAGGCGGTAGGCCGGCAGCGCGCCGAGGCGGCCCACGGCCTGCGCCAGGGCATCCGGAGCGGCCAGAGCCAGCACGCGCAGCCAGGCGGCTCGGGCCGCTTGAGCCGCTTGAGCCGCTCGCTGCTGGGCCGCCGCCCCTGCCTGCGTGCCCGCTTCGGTATCGGTTCGATCCATTTCACATCCCCTATACGTCTATACGTTTAGATGTAGAATACCATCCATGGCCGAACTACAACACAGCCAGATGAAGCTTTCATGACGCCCTGCCGTGCGCTTCGGCCCCGTGCACGGCATGGCCAGGTTGAGGCACAATCGCATCCTATTGAAGCATGCGAATGATTAACGCAGGATGACGAAAAGGCAGGGCACGATGGTGGAACAGGAAGTCGAGCGGGGTTCGGGAGTTGCGGTATGGCGCCAGATCGGCGAGGCCCTGGCGCTCGACATCCGCAACAAGCTCTATGTCCCGGGCGAGCGCCTGCCGCCCGAGCCGGAGCTGGCCACGCGTTTCGCCGTCAACCGCCATACCATCCGCCGCGCCATG
Source organism: Cupriavidus sp. GW822-FHT03E04 (assembly GCF_058801495.1). Taxonomy (NCBI): domain Bacteria; kingdom Pseudomonadati; phylum Pseudomonadota; class Betaproteobacteria; order Burkholderiales; family Burkholderiaceae; genus Cupriavidus; species Cupriavidus sp. GW822-FHT03E04. Next base: position 230,613 of record NZ_JBXANI010000010.1, on the reverse strand, counting down.
GGCGAGCTGGAGCAAAACGGGCTGGTGCGCATCGAGCAAGGCCGCGGCACCTTCGTGCAGGAACACGCCATCGACTACGCCATCGGGCGGCGCACGCGTTTTTCGCAGAACCTGGCCAGCCAGGGCATGCGCGGGCACATCGAGGTGCTGGAATCGCAAACACTGCGCGCGCCCGAGATCGCCAAGCACCTGGGCCTGGCGCGCAGCGCGCCCATCCTGCGCGTGCAGATGCTGGGCAAAGCCGAAGCCCGCACCATCGACGTGGCCGAGCATTATTTCGATGCCACGCGGTTTCCGGACATGGACGCCGAGTTGCGCGCGCGCCTGTCGATCTCCAAGGCGTTTGCCCATTACGGCATTACCGATTACACGCGCAAGTGGTCGCGCATCACCGCCGCCATGCCGACGGCGCCGGTGGCCCGCCAGCTCAACCAGCCCAAGACGCGGCCGATCCTGCAGGTGGAGGCGCTCAACGTCGACCTGGAGGGCGCGCCGCTGCAATACAGCGTGGTGCGCTTTGCCGGCGACTGGGTCCAGCTGACCGTAACCGACCAGGACTAAAATGCGCAATCGTCCGCCGTTTGGGATACACGCCCTACCGATCAAATTGGTCTAGACATCTGTTTGTCATTTGCCCGCGCTAAGGTCGCCAGCATGGATACCAATCACGCACCTCACCCCACCCTTGCCGGCCTGAGCGGCCGCCGCGTTCTCACCGCCAACGGCATTGCGCCGGCCGCCTTCGCGTTCCGCGACGGTTGCCTGGCGGGGCCGGCCAGCACGGCAGGGCCTGCCCTCGATGCGGGCGACCTGCTGGTGCTGCCCGGCATCGTGGACATTCACGGCGACGCCTTCGAGCGTGCCGTGATGCCGCGCCCCGGCGTGAGCTTTCCGTACACCAGCGCGCTGTTCGACGTGGACCGCCAGTTGCTCGCGCATGGCATCACCACCGAGCTGCACGGCGTGACGCTATCGTGGGAAGGCGGCCTGCGCGGCGAGGCTTACGCCCAGCGCATGTTCGACGGCCTGGAGCGCATGCGCGGCACCCTTGGCGCGCAGCACCATGTGCACCTGCGCTTCGAGGCACATCACCTGGCCGGGCTGGAAACCGCGCTGGCCTGGATCGATAGCGGCAAGGTGCGCTTCCTGGCCATCAACGACCACCTGCCGCTGATGGCCACCCGCCTGCACGACGCGCGTAAGCTGGCGCAGTACGCGGACCGCGCGGAGTGCGATCCGGTCATCTTCCGCCAGCGCCTGGAGCAAGCAGCCGCGCAGGCAAGCGAGGTGCCCGAAGGCGTGGCCCGGCTGATTGCCGCCGCCCGTGCCGCCGGCCTGCAGGTCGCCTCGCACGACGACGGCGACGCCGCCACCCGCCAGCGCTATCACCAGCAAGGCTGCACCGTGGCGGAATTCCCGCTCACCGTGGATGTGGCCCGCGCCGCCCACGCGCTGCGCAACCACGCTGTATTCGGCGCGCCCAACGTGATCCGCGGCGGCAGCCACACCGGCGCCCCGGATGCCACCGAGATGATCGCCGCCGGGCTGTGCAACGTGCTGGCCTCCGACTACTACTACCCGGCGCCCCTGCAAGCCGCGTTCCGCGTAGCACAGCTCGGCGTGCTGCCGTTGCCGGCCGCCTGGGACCTGGTCTCGCGCAACCCGGCGCGCGCCGCCGGCATGAACGACCGCGGCGCGCTCAGCCCCGGCCTGCGTGCCGACGCCATCATCGTCGACGACCGCGATCCCGCCCTGCCCCAGGTCTGCGCCGCCATTGTCGGCGGTGTGCTGCACCACGCCACGCGTGCCTTCCCGCTGGTGCAGGCCAGCGGCGAGCGGCGCGCGGCCTGACCCGCATGACCAGGATGCCGAGCCCGATGTCGAACAATCCATTGCCACAGGCTTACCGCTACGCCATCTACCTCAACCCCGCCGCGCCCTTTCGGCTGGTGGGCGAGCAATGGCTGGGCCGCAGCGCCGAAACAGGCGAGGCAATTGCGCGTACCGTACCCGACGATGCCCGCCGCATTGCCCGCATCGCCCGCTGGACGGAAGCACCGGCCCACTATGGCCTGCATGCCACACTCAAGGCCCCGTTCCGGCTGGCGGATGGCCAGACGCCTGCCGGGCTGGACGCCGCCATGCGCGTCTTCGCGCTGGACCGCCAGCCCTTCGCGGTACCGCTAGCGCTGCACAACCTGCGGGGCTTCCTGGCCTGGTGCCTCGGCGGCGACGCCAGCGCCAATGCGCGCATGCACGCGCTGGCAGACGCAGCGGTGCGCGAGTTCGACAGCTTCCGCGCGCCGCCCACCCCCGCCGAGCTGGCACGCCGCAAGCCAGGGCAACTGAGCGAGCCAGCCCGGCGCATGCTGGATGCGTGGGGCTACCCGTACGCGTTCGAGACCTTTATTTTCCACATCACGCTCACGGGGCTGCTCGACCAAGCCGAGCAGGACAGCGCCATCGCCATGCTGCAGGCCGCGAGCGGCCCGCTGCTGCTGCAGCCGATGACGGTACGCGACGTCAGCCTGTTCGTGCAGAGCGCGCCGGACGCGCCCTTCCTGGCCGCCCGCCACTATGGCTTTGACGGCAGCACCACCGATGCCGCCGGAGCGGTCCTGCTGGAAGCCACGGCATGAGCGCCAAGGCCATGCGCACCGCGGTGCGCGCCAACATCGCCGCGCCCTGCGCCGAAGCCCCGCGCGGCAGCGGCCTGGTTTACCTGATGGGGCCCTCCGGCAGCGGCAAGGACTCGCTGCTGCGCGTGATGCGCGACAAGTTGCAGGATGATGCCGGCGTACGCGTGGCGCAACGCTACATCACCCGCGCCAGCAGCGCCGATGAAGACAGCGTGGCGATCACCCCCGCGGCGTTCGAGCACCGCGTGGCGCAAGGCGGCTTTGCGCTGCACTGGCGCAGCCACGGCTTGTGCTACGGCATTGGGACCGAGCTTGACGACTGGCTGGCGCAGGGCTTGTGCGTGGTCGTGAACGGGTCACGCGAGCACCTGGCCGCCGCCCACGCGCGCTATCCGGCCCTGCACGCCGTGCAGGTCAGCGTGCGCCTGCACGTGCTGGGAGAGCGCCTGCGGCTGCGCGGCCGCGAGGACGAGCAAGCCATCGTGCGGCGCCTGCAGCGCGCCGGCGAGCCGTTCGCCGTACCGGCAGGGTGCCGGCTGACGGTGATCGACAACAGCGGCGCACTGGAGGACGCGGCAAGCGCGTTGATGCGGCTCACGCACGAGCGCACGCGCCAGCACCAGAATCAGCAACAGCCGTAGGGTCCCGCTCCGGGCCCGCCACCACCCCGGCATCATGCAGCCGGCCTACGGCGGCGCCATCCAGCCCCAGGACTTCATGCAGCACCTGGTCGGTATGCGTGCCCAGCAACGCAGCAGGCATGGTTGCCTCGCGCTCCATCGACGCAACCCGCACCGTCGCGCCGGCCGCAAGATGTTCGCCGATCCCTGGGGTCGCAATGCGCTCGAACACCGGATTGGCAAGGCTGACACGCGGATCGCCGGCCAGCAACTCGCCGACCGTGCTGTAGCGGCCCCAGCAGACCTTGCGCGCTTCCAGCAGGCGCTCCGCCTCTGCCTGCGTGCGGGTGGCAAACCAGGGTGCAACCAGTTCGGCAATGGCCTCGCGGCAGGCAAAGCGATCGGCCTCGTCACCAAGGTTCAGGCCCGTGCGCTGCTCCAGCGCAGTCACCTGCCCGGCGATGCCGCAAGCCTCCACCAGCGCCTTCCATTGGCCCGCCGAGATCGCCGCCACCATCAGGCGGCCGCCGTCCAGCGTGCCAAAGTCGCGACCGAAGGCGCCATACAGGTGATTGCCGATCGACGGCCGCTCCTGCTGCAGCAATTCGGCCTCGGCCAGCAGGCCAAGATGCGACAGCATGGTGAAGGCCATGTCGGACAACGCCAGCTTCAGCTGCGCGCCTGCGCCCGTGCGCCGGCGTTGCTCCACCGCGGCGACCACGGCAAAGGCGGCCTGGTAGGCGCAGGCAATGTCCCAGGCCGGCAGCACATGGTTGACCGGCCGCTCGCGCGACCCGCCGCCGGTGACAGCCGGATACCCGGTGGCGCAATTGACGGTGTAGTCCACCGCCGTGCTGCCGTCGCCGTTGCCCTGGATGGTGCAGCTGATCATGTCCGCGCGCCGCGCGGCCAGCGCCTCGTGCGCGAGCCACGCTGTGCCGATATTGGTCAGCAGTACGCCCGCATCCGGCCCGGGCGCCGTCGCCAGCGCCTGCACCAGTTCACGCCCTTCGGGCTTGTGCAGGTCGACCGCGATGCTTCGCTTGCCCTTGTTCAGCGCGGTCCAGTACAGGCTGCGTCCCTTGCCGCCGGCCTGCGGCATGCGCGGCATGCGCATGTAGTCAATGCCGCCGCCGATCATGTCCACGCGGATCACGTCAGCGCCGAACTGGGCCAGCGTGAGGCCGGCCAGTGGCGCCGCGATAAAGGCCGAGCTTTCGATCACGCGCAGCCGGTTGAGGAATGGATAGGTCATGGGAGCGGTCCGGTCCGTAGTGGCGTAGTGGCGTAGTGGCGGCGTCAGGCGCGCTCGAATACGGCGGCAATGCCCTGCCCGCCGCCGATGCACATGGTTTCCAGGCCGTAGCGCGCACCGCGCCGGCCCAGCTCGTGCATCAGCGAGGTCATGATGCGCACGCCGGTGGCGCCCACCGGATGCCCCAGCGAGATGCCGGACCCGTTCACATTGAAGCGATCCGGATCATTCCAGCCCCAGCCCTTGGCGCAGGCCAGCGCCTGGCAGGCAAAGGCTTCGTTCAGTTCCACCAGGCCCATGTCGTCAAAGCCCAGCCCGTTCTTGCCGAACAGCTTCTTGACGGCTGGCACGGGGCCAATGCCCATGTGCGACGGCTCGCAACCAGCCACGGCCCAGCTATGCAGGTAGCCGATGGGCGCCAGGCCAAGCGCTTCCAGCTTGTCTTCGGCCACGATCAGGCAGGCGGCGGCGGCATCGTTCTGCTGGCAGGCGTTGCCGGCAGTGACGATGCCGTCCTTCATCAGGGGCTTGAGCCGTGCGAGCTGCTCGATGGTGAGATCCCCACGGATGCCCTCGTCCTCGCTCACGATCAGCGCCTCGCCCTTGCGCTGCGGCACGCTGACCGGCACCACTTCCTGCGCGAACTTGCCGCTGGACCAAGCGGCAGTGGCGCGCTGATGGCTGCGCAGCGCAAAGGCATCGGCCTCCTCGCGCGAGATGCCGTAGTCGCGTGCCAGGTTCTCGGCTGTCTCGATCATGCCGGAGATGCGGCCGAAGCGGGCTTCGGGCTGCGAGCGTTCGCGCCCGCGCTCCAGACGGTCGTGGAACTTCACGGTGCCGGCGCGCTTGCCCCAGCGCATGTCGGTGGTGTAGTACTCCACGTTGCTCATGCTCTCGACGCCGCCGGCCATCACGACATCGGCGACGCCGGTCTGCACCATCATCGCAGCCGTGGCGATCGCCTGCAGGCCGCTGCCGCAGCGGCGGTCCAGCTGCATGCCGGCAACGCTGATCGGAAAGCCGGCCTGCAGCGCTACCCAGCGGCCGGTGCAAGGCACTTCGCCGTTGGCGTAGGAATGCGCGAACACCACATCCTCGATACGGGCCGGATCCAGGCCCGTGCGCTCGACCACGGCGCGCGCCACGGTAGCGCCGAGTTCTTCGACAGAGATACTGCGCAGGCTGCCGCCGAACGCGCCGATGGGCGTGCGCAGCGGGGAGACGATTGCGGCTCGTTTCATGATGGCATCCTTTGTTCTTGATGCAGTTCGTCAGTGCCGAACCGCGGGGTTTCCCTGGCGAAGAAGGCACGCACGCCTTCCTGCGCTTCCTTGGAGCTGAAGACGCGGTCCGACAGCGGCAGCGCCTGGCGCATCGCCTCGTCTTCGGTGGTGTCAAAGCTCAGGTCGATGGCCTGCTTGCACAGCGCCAGCGCCAGCGGCGGGCGCTGTGCCAGCGTGGCCGCCAGCGCCAATGCCGCTTGCAGCGCCTGGCCCGGCGGGGCCACGCGGTTGACCAGGCCCCAGGCCAGCGCGGTGGCTGCATCGATAGGCTCGCCCAGGAACATCAGCTCCTTGGCGCGCCCTTCGCCCACGCGCCGCGTGACGCGCACCGGGCCGCCGCTGCCGGGGAACACGCCCAGCTTGATCTCGGGCAGCGCGAAGCGCGCCGTCTCGTCCGCCACGATCAGGTCGCAGCAGACCGCGATCTCCAGGCCGCCGCCGAACGCCAGGCCATTGACCGCCGCCACTGTCGGCTTCGGGAAATCGTCCAGCCGCCCGAACACCGCATGCTGCAGGGCGAGCTTGCCCGGCACGATCTGCCCGGGCCGCATCAGCGGCCGGAACTCGGCGATATCGGATCCCGCGCAGAAGGCACGGGTGCCGGCGCCGGTCAGCACCACGGCGCGCACGGCGGGATCGCGTTCCAGCGCATCCAGCGCACGGTCAAGCGCCTCGGTCAAGCCACGGAAAACCACGTTCAGCGGCGGGTTGTCCAGCGTCAGCGTAGCAATGCCGTCTTTGGCGGAGCAACGCACCGGCCCTGCCGAGATCTCAGCCATAGCGCCCACCGGTGACGTGCAGCACCTCGCCGGTAATGAAGCTGGCGCGCTCCGAAGCCAGGAAGGCCACCGCATCGGCGATGTCGCCCGGCCGGCCAACCCGCTTGATCGGCTGCGCGGCGACGGCCCGCTCCTTGATGGTCTCGTAGGTGGGCAAGGCCTGCACCATCTCGGTTTCCATGAAGCCAGGCGCCACGCAATTGACCGTCACGCCGTAGCGCCCTTCCTCCAGCGCCAGCGCCTTGGCCATACCGATCAGCCCGGCCTTGGCCGCCGCGTAATTGGCTTGCGTGGGATTGCCGAAGTGCGCGCGCGAGCTGATATTGATGACCCGCCCCCAACCTTGTTCGATCAAACGCGGCATCACGGCCTTGGTAGCCAGGAAAGCGCCCTTGAGCATGACCTCCATCACCAGGTCCCAGTCCTCCTCGGTCATCTTGACGAGGTACTTGTCGCGCGGAAAGCCGGCGTTATTGACCAGGATGTGCACCCCGCCAAAATGCGCGACGGTTTCATCCACCAGCCGCTGCACGTCGGCGCCCTTGGTGATGTCGGCGACGATGCAATGCGCCTGCAAGCCATCGGCGCGCAGCGCGGCGGCCGTGGCTTCGGCCTGCTCGCGCAGGATGTCCGTGATCACCACCTTGACGTCCTCTTGCGCCAGGTGGCGTGCCGTAGCCGCGCCCAGCCCGCGGGCCGAGCCCGTGACGATGGCGACTTTGTCCTTGATCTGCAGGTCCATTCGGTTCTCCTCGGAATACGTGTGTCGGGATGGCTGCGCAAGCAGCGTCAGATTGGAGCCGGCGGCTGGCTCAGGTCCACGCGCCCGGCGTTGAGCACCACCACGCCGCGTTCCAGCGCCGTGGTGCGCAGCGACACCACCGGGCCATCGACCCAGATCGCCGTGCGCAGCGTTTCGCCGGGCAATACCGGGGCGGTAAAGCGCACCCGCATGCCGCGCACCGTGGCGGCGTCGTAGGCCAGCACGGTTTTCAGCACGGCGTGCATGGCGATGCCCATGGTGCACAGGCCATGCAGGATGGGCCGCGAGAACCCGGCCGCCTGCGCCACCGCCGGGTCGGCGTGCAAGGGATTGAAGTCCCCGTTGAGCCGGTACAGCAGCGCAGCCTGCGGCAGCGTCGCCAGATCGCACACGGCGTCCGGTTCGCGCTCGGGCATCGCATGCGGCGGCGGCGGCGTGCCCGCCCTGGCACCGCCGGCGGCAAAGCCGCCATCGGCGCGCAGCATGGTGGTCTGGGTGACGGTGGCCAGCAACTCGCCGGTGGCCGCGTCATGCACCTGGCGCTCCTGCATCATCAACGCGCCTTTATCCGGGCCTTTGTCGTACAGCGCGGTGACCTTGTTCCGGCCAACTACCCGCCCCTGCGCCGGCAACGGCCGGTGCAGCACGAACGCCTGCTCGGCGTGCACCAGCTTGCGCCAGGTGATGCCGGTGTCCGGCTGGTCTGCCCAGAAGCCGCTGTAACCCAGCACGTTGACCAGCGTGGGCAGCGCCTGCAGGCCGCCGCGCGCGTGCTCATAGACGTAGCGCAGCTGGCCAGCGTCCAGCGGATCGGCGCCCAGGCCGATGCCCAGCGCGTAGCGCATGCTGTCGCGCGCGCTGTAGGCCTGCTCGACGGGCGCAAACTGGCGGCTGAGGAGATGCTTGGGGTCGAGTGGCATGGCGTGTTGTCTGCAGTTGTCTGCTGGATGGTGACGGCGTCAGGCGCGCGGCGTACAGGCGCTCGGCGGGTACCAATTCCTCGCGCACAAAGCGCCGGATGCTGTCGCGCAGGGCGTTGAGGGTTTCGGCGTCGCGAATCATCGGGGCAACTCCGTCACCTCGATCACGGCGTCGACGGCAAAGGCGCCCTGTCCTTGCGGCATCGCAAACACCGGATTCAGGTCCACCGATTGCAGGCGCGGGCCGGCCTGGTGCGCAAACACAGACAGCCGCGCCAGCATGCCCGCCAGCGCCTTGATATCCACTGGCGGCTTGCCGCGCGCACCCAGCAGCAGCGGCGCGCCCTTGATGGAGCGGATCATCTGCTCGGCCACGTCCTCGCCGAACGGGCAACGGTGCAGCACCACGTCCTTCATCACTTCCACAAAGATGCCGCCCAGCCCGAACATGGCCACCGGGCCAAAGACGGGATCGCGCTGGATGCCGAGAATGCACTCCACGCCGCCGCTGAGCTGTTTGGCGACCAGCACGCCTTCGAGGCGCGCGCCCGGCACGGCCTCCTTGCCGCGTGCAATCAACAGACCGAAGCCAGCACGCACGCCTTCGGCATCGGTGACGTTCAGCAGCACGCCGCCGATCTCGGACTTGTGCTGGATGTCCGGTGACAGGATCTTGAGCACCACGGGATAGCCCAACGCCTCGGCCGCCGCCACCGCCTCGCTGGCCGTGGCGCAAGCGCGTTCCGGGGCCACGGCGATGCCAGCCTGCGCCAGCACGCGCTTGGCCTGCGCCTCGCTAGGCATGCTGTCAGGCAGCTCCACCGCGGGCACCGAGGGCGGCGGCAAGCTGGGAGCGCGCTCAAACGCTTGCCCAAAACGGCTCATGGCTTCGATGGCCACCACCGCGCGGGTGGGATCCTCGAACACGGTGAAGCCGTCGGCCTCGTACTCGCGCACACGCTCGGGCGAGGCCAGCACCGACAGCAGGTACAGCCGGTCCGGATGCTTGTCGCGCACGCCCTTTAGCTGCTCGCGCAGGCGCGGCGCGATGGAGTCGGCGCCGCCTGTGTAGGTAAAGAAACCCAGCACCGACTGGTAGCCGCCCTCGGCCACCACCGCTTGCGTGAAACGGCCCGCGATGGTCATGTCGTTCAGGAACTGCGCCGTGCAGTCCACGGGGTTGCGCGGCGCGGCAAAGGGCAGCAACGCTTTCAGGCGCTCCTGGGCCGCCGGGGGCATCTCCGGCATCGGCAAGCCAACCACTTCCGCCGCATCGGAAATGATGACGCCGGCGCCGCCGCTGACGGTAATCACGCCCAACGAATTGTTGGCCGGATAGATGCGGCGCGTGGCTAGCCGTGCCACGTCGAGCATATGCTCGGTGGAGCGCGCCCGCACCACGCCGAACTCGGCCAGCACGGCATCGGTCACCGCGTCGTTGCCGGCCAGCGACGCCGTGTGCGACTGCGCCGCCGCGCTGCCCACCGCGCTGGTGCCGACCTTCATCATGACCACCGGCTTGCGCGCCTTGCGCGCGGCCTCCAGCGCCTGCATCAGGCGCTGCCCGTCGCGTATGCCCTCGGAGTAGACCGCGATCACATCGGTGTTGTCGTCGTCCACCATGGCGTGGACGATGTCGCCCAGGCTGATGTCGCTCTCGTTGCCGCTCATCACGCAGGCCGACACGCCAATGCCTGCATCGCGCGCAATGCCCAGGATGTGGCTGCCATACGCGCCGGACTGGCTGGCAATGCCGACCCGCCCCGCCGCCGGAAAGCCCATTTCCACCACCGAGGTGAAGCTGCCGTAAAAGCCGGTGCCGGGATTGACCACGCCCAGCGAGTTCGGGCCAAGCAGGCGCATGCCGGTTTTGCGCGCCGAAGCCACCATGCGTTGCTGGATCTGCGCGCCCTCGTCCCCGGCCTCGGCAAACCCTGCGGAAAACACAATGGCCGCCGCCGTGCCGCGTGCCGCTAGTTCCGCCACCACGTCGGGCGCCAGTTTGGCGGCCACCGCCACGATGGCCACATCCGGCGTCTGCGGCAGGTCAGCCACGCTGGCGTAGGCTTCCAGGCCCTGGATGGTGGCGCGATTGGGATTGACCGGCATCAGGCGGCCCTGGTACCCCTGGCTGCGCATGTAGTCGATAGGCCGGCCGCCGATGCGCAGCGGATCGTCCGAGGCGCCGATGACGGCGACGGAACGCGGACGAAGGAGACGGACAAGGGGATGACGGTCTGGCATGGCGAGATCGCTTGCAAGAAAAACGGTGGCGGCGGAAGGGGAATAGGAAAAAGAAGAGGAGCGGATCGGGTCGGGGCGGCACCCGCCCCCTGCCTTCGCAAATCCGGCTTACTCGACTTTGGCGCCGGAAGTCTTGACGACCTTTGCCCAACGGTCGATCTCCGAGCGGATCAACGCGCCGAATTGCTCTGGCGTGCCCGGCGACGGCTCGAAGCCCTGGGCGCGCAGGCGCTCCTTCATCTCCGGCGCGTCCAGCGCCTTGTGGATCTCGGCGTTGAGCTTGTCAATGATCGGCTTGGGCGTGCTTGCCGGCGCCATCAGCCCGTTCCACGCCAGGGTCTCGAAGCCAGGCACGCCGGACTCCGCCACCGTTGGCACGTTAGGCAGCAGCGGCGAGCGCTTGGCGCCGGTGATGGCGATCGCACGCAGCTTGCCGCCATTGACCTGCGGCAGCGCCGAGAACATCAGGTCCATCACCAGTTGCGCATTGCCCGCCATCACGTCCGCCATGGCAGGCGCGCTGCCGCTGTACGGGATGTGGGTCATCTTCACACCAGCCATCGAACTCAGCAGCTCGGTAGCCAGGTGCGTGGACGAGCCGTTGCCCGCCGAGCCGAAGTTGATCGATCCCGGCTTGGCCTTGGCCGCGGCGATCACGTCCCGCACCGTCTTGTAAGGCAGCGACGGGGTCACCATCACCAGCATCGGGCCGCGCGTCAGCTCGCTCACCGGGGTGAGATCGGTCTTGATGTTGTAGCGCAGGTTCTTGTAGAGCGAAGGGTGAATCGAATGCCCCGTCGTCACCAGCAGCAGCGTGTAGCCGTCGGGCGCCGCGCGGGCCACCTGCTCCGCGCCCAGGTTGCCGGAGGCGCCGGGCTTGTTTTCGACCACGAACGGCTGGCCCATGCTGTCACCCAGCTTCTGCGCCAGCAGGCGCACAACGATGTCATTGGTGCCGCCCGGCGGGTAAGGCACGACGATCTTGACGGGCTTGGCAGGAAAAGCCTGCGCCAGGCTAAGCGCGGGCAAGGTGAGAGCGGCGGTCGCCGCAACGGCAGCGGCAAGCCAGCGTTTCGTGCTGATCATCGATTGTCTCCGGTCTGAGGTCAGGCGCGGCCGAAACGTGTGTTCGGCGCCCTCGGCTTCTTTGTGCCTGTTTCAGAAACAATCGTAAGCAATGCCATATACTTAATCCAATACTTTACATGCACCTAGCTATACACGAGGTATATGGATGGACCTGCGTCAACTCAAGCAATTCGTAGCCGTCGCCGAGACCAGCAGCTTCAGCCGGGCGGCAGAGCGGCTGTTCATGGCACAGCCGCCGCTTTCCGTCGCCATCCGCAAACTGGAGGAAGAACTCGGCACGCCCTTGTTCGAGCGCACTGCCCGCGGGGTACGGCTGACCGCCCCCGGCGAAGCCGCCCTGCAAGCCGCCAGGAAATGCCTGCAGAATGCGGAAGAAGTCAGCGCGGCCGCGCGTGCGACCGCCACCGGCGAAGCCGGACGGCTACGCATCGGGTTTATCGGCTCGGTCACGTTCGGTTTGCTGCCGCGGCTGATACAGGCGTTCACCAAGCGCCACCCGCAGGTCAAGCTGGAGTTGCGCGAAGGCACCAACCTCGAACTGCTATCGCTGGTGGAAAACGGCGAGCTCGACGTGGGCTTCGTGCGCGTGCCCACCGCCCGCCCGGAGAACGTCCGCTTCCAGTTGATCCAGACCGACGTATTCTGTGCCGCGCTCCCGCGCGGCCACGCACTGGCCAAGCAGAAGCAGGTCGCCTTGCACGACCTCGCCGACTGTCCCCTGATCGGCTACACGCCCTCACGCGTGGGCGGCCTGCAAGCCGCGGTGTCGCACCTGTTCGCACGCGCCGGCATCAGCCCCTACATCGCGCAGGAAGCCGTACAGGTGCAGACCGTGGTAGGGCTGGTGGATAGCGGGCTCGGGGTCGCCCTGGTGCCATCGGTCAACGCATCGCACTCATCGGGCCGCGTAGTATTCCGCCCGATCTCCGACCTGCCGCCGGATGCGTCGATCGGCATTTCCCTGGCGTATCACGCGCTGGCCGAAACCGCTGTCACGCAGCGTTTTCGCGAAAGTATCGAGGCGCCGGCGGAGAAGGCGCCCGGAGCCGGGGGGGAGACGGTGAGGCGGAGTGGGGGCAAGCGGCAAGGGAATGCTGGCGCGCTACGCTAGCGTGTGAACGGCGCTGCGATAGAATCTCCGACAGAGCAATTTCACTGGAGACCGCATGAAAGCACTGTTCGGCATTGCAATACTGTTCGTCATTGTACTGGTCGTGATTTCTGCGCTCAAAGCAAAACGCGGAGGCGGCTCCCCAACGTCCAAGGGATTCCAGTTTGCTCGAAAGGCGCCGTTTATGCGGCAGGACGAGATTGAGTTATATGAACGGCTGGCAATGGCGCTGCGAAACGCGCATGTCTTCCCTCAGGTTTCGATGTCGGCGTTTGTGCAGCACAAGGGAAAGGCTCGGGAAGCGCGCAACCAGTTCTCACAGAAATATGTGGATTACCTGATTTGCGAGCGCAAGACACTGCGCCCGCTCTATGTCATCGAACTCGATGGCGCCTCGCATGGCTCCGAAAAAGCCAAGCGCCGTGATGCGCAAAAGAACGAGGTACTTGCCTCGGCAGGTATCCCGATCAAGCGCTACACCTCCAAGAATGTGGACTTCACGGTCATACTGAGCGACTACGTCTCAGTGGTTGCGCCGGTCGCCCCCGGCTCGCGGGTAAGCGAGCCGGTTCGAGATGCGGCTTGATCGGCCATGCCTATCGGCGCATGGGATGCAATCAGAGGTACACCGCCGCCACCGGCAACCCGACGCTAAAACTGGTCCCGTGCTCCGTAAACCCAAGCCGCCGGTAGAACTGATGCGCCTGCAGCCGGCGCGCGCTGGACGATAGCGCCAGCTTGGAGGCGCCCGCCTCTTCGGCCAGCCGCATGGCAGCGTGCATCATGGCCGTGCCTACGCCGGTGCCGCGCGCGGCGTGGGTCACCACCACGCTTTCCACGATGGCCTCGCTGCGGCCGTCGTGCGCCAGCACCGGGAACACCAGCAGGCAGAACGTGCCGAGCGCTTCGCCGGCGGCGCTGCGCATCAGGTAGCAGCGATAGTGCGGCATCGCCTTTAGCTGGGCGAACAGCGCGCGCATGCGCTGCAAAGGCAGCGGCGTCTCGTTGTCCATTTCGGAGAGCAAGGCGGCCACCTGCAGCAGTTCGGCATCGGTGCCGGTCACTTCGTGCAGGGTCGGGCCGCCGCTGGCGCGGCGTGCATCTGGCAGGTCCATGCGGATATCAGCTTCGAGTGAGATTACTTAGGTGCGATGCCGGTCAGGGCGCGCGGCGCAGGCAGCGCGCCACCATCGGCAGGTAGTGCTCCAGCGGCGGCGTGGCAAGGCCGACGACCTTGGCCAGGTCGTCGTAGCGGCGCAGGCGCACGGCTGCCGGCCCGTGGGGATGGGCGACGAACGCCTCCGCCTGGGTGGCGCCAAAGGGGCCGCCCTGCAGTGCCAGGCTGTGTTGCGAGGCAGGCGACAGGGTGGCCTGGTAGCCCGGCTCGGTAGCGCACAGGTAGCGCTTGGCGGCCACATGCATGCGCACCGGCTCGGTCACCTCCGGCCCAAACCCGACCGCGAGCAGGTCGGCGCCGACTTCCTGGTGGCGCAGATCGATGGTGCTGTCCTCGGACATCACGAGGTGGCCGAGGTCGTGCAGCAGGCTGGCAACGATCAGTGGCTCAGGGTCGCCGGCCTGCTCGGCCAGCTGCGCGCACTGCAACGCATGTTCGGTCTGGGTGATGGCCTCGCCGCCGTAGAAGGCGGTACCGTGGCCGGAGAAGAGGATTTCGATGCGCCTGAGGATCGTCATGATGATTTGTGTGTGCGGGCTGGTGTCGTGAGGCGGCTTGAAGCGGCTTGGGGCGGCTTGAGGCCGCTGTCAAACCAGCGCCTTGCGGATCCGGGCGGACAGCAAATCGATGACCGTGACAAAGCCAACGATGATGATGATCACCGCGCAGGTCTCGGCATACTGGAAGCTGCGGATGATCTCCCACAGCACGGTGCCGATGCCGCCAGCGCCGACGATGCCAAGCACCGTGGCCGAGCGCACATTGGATTCGAAGCGGTACAGCGCATAGGAGATCCACAGCGGCAGCACCTGCGGGATCACGCCGTAAACCACCTCTTCCACAGCGCTGGCACCGGTGGCGCGCACGCCTTCCACGGGGCGCGGGTCGATGGCCTCCACGGCTTCCGAGAACAGCTTGGCGAGCACGCCGGTGGTGTGCACCCACAGCGCGAGCACGCCGGCGAAGGGGCCCAGCCCCACCGCCACGATAAACAGCATGGCGAACACCATCTCATTGATGGCGCGGCAGGCATCCATCACGCGGCGCATCGGCTGGTAGACCCAGGCCGGCACGATATTGGCGGAACACGCCAGCCCCAGCGGCACGGCAAACACGATGGACAGGAAGGTGCCCCAGATCGCGATCTGCACGGTCACCAGCATCTCGTCCAGGTAGATGCGCCAGTCACGGAAACTGGGCGGGAAGAAGTCGGCGGCGAATTTCGCCATGTTGCCGGAGTCCCTCCACAGGTCGAGCGGACGCATGTCGGCGCCCTGCCACGACATGACCAGCAAGGCGAGCACCACCGCCCAGACGAACATGACAGGCAGGCTGGCACGCGGCGGACGGACGGCACGAGGCGGAGTGGCTGGGATCATGGTGGGGTTGGCGGAAGGATGCATGAATACTCGGGCTAAAGCAAAGGTGAGGCGACGGTGTGCGGCCCGCCCCGGCTTTGGGGCGGGCCGACGATGGGCGCGTTACTGCGCGCTGGCGGCGATCTTGTCCAGCTCAGCCAGCTTGCTGCTCAGGTCGGCAAGGCGCTTTTCCTTGTCCGGCGCGGCCATCGTGGTGTCGGATTCGATCTTGGTCTTCTCACGGGCCAGCTCGATCTGGCGGATCGGCACCAGCTGGTTGTCGTTGGACGCGCGGAAGCCCTGGTAGGTCAGCTTGGCAAGGTTCTCCTTCTCGCGCGCGGCGTCGGCACCCTTGCCGTAGTTCACGAAGAAGGTCTGCACCTTAGCCTTGACATCGGCCGGCAGGTCCTTGCGGTAGACCAGCGGATCCGCCGGGATCAGCGGCGACTTCCACAGCACGCGCACCTGGTCATAGGCGTTCTTGCCGGTGTTGATGCGGTAGCGCTCCATGTTCTCGGTGTTGTTGACCGCCACGTCGACCTGCTTGTTCAGCACCGACAGCAGGTTGGTTTCGTGATTGCTCACGCGCACCGTCTTGAAAAAGGTCTTCGGCTCGATCTTGTGGGCGCCCCACAGGTAGTGGCCCGGCACGGCGGTGCCCGAGGTGGAATTCGGATCCCCCGCGCCGTAGCTCAGCGACTTGCCTTGCTTGAGCACGTCATCCACCGTCTTGAGGTTGCTGTCCTTGTTGACGATCAGGAGCGACCAGTAGCCGGGGTTGCCGTCCTTGTCGATCACCGAGGCGAACACCTCGCCGCTGGCGCGGTCCACCGCTTCGATGGCGGACTTGTTGCCGAACCAGGCAATCTGCACCTTGTTGAAGCGCATGGCTTCGATAATGCCAGCGTAGTCGGAGGCAAAGAACGGCTTGACCTGCACGCCCAGCTGCTTGCTCAGGTCATCGACCACCGGTTGCCAGGCGGACTTCAGGTTGGACGAGGTTTCCGTCGAGATAAAGCCCATGTTGAGGACCTTGCCTTCCTGGGCAAAGGCGGGCAGCGAGAGCGCGCCAGCGGCGCTCGTGACGATCAGGGCGAAAAGGGTTCTGCGCAGCATGAGGGAACTCCGAGGAAAAACCTTGTTGGGGGTGCTTGCGGGAAACATGACGAAGAAATCCGGGGTCAATCAGGCCGCCGCCAGGCCGCCGTGCGGCATGGCGGGCGCGGCAACCTCCAGCCCCGCGCCGTCGGGCAGCAGCTCGGCGGCTTCCGTGCCATACAGATCGCGCAACATGGCCGGGGTCAGCGCGGCGGACGGGCCGTCGTAGACCACCTTGCCGTGGCGCAGCGCGACCACGCGCGGGCAATAGCGCATCGCCACATCCACCTGGTGCAGCGACACCACCACTGCCACGCGGCGCGCTCGGTTGATCTGCGCCAGCAACTCCATCACGCGCCGCGCGGATTCGGGATCCAGCGAAGCGATCGGCTCGTCGGCCAGGATCACCCGCGCGTTCTGCACCAACGTACGGGCAATGGCCGCGCGCTGCTGCTGGCCGCCCGACAAGGTGGATGCCCGCCGAAAGGCATAGTCGTCTATACCAACCTGGGCAAGCGCTTCGAGCCCTGCGTCGATCTCGCCGACACGGAAGAAGCGGATCAGGCTGCGCCACAGCGGCACGCGCGGCAGCATGCCGGTCAGCACGTTCGTGATCACCGGCAGGCGGCCCACCAGGTTGAACTGCTGGAATACAAAACCGATCTCTGCCCTTGCCGCGCGCACATCACGCGCCAGCCGGCCGCCTTGCTGGATGGCCCGGCCATTGACCAGCACCTCGCCAGCGCCGCCCGCATCGGCAGCGATAAACCCCGCCACGTGGCGCAGCAACGTGGACTTGCCCGAGCCCGAGGCACCCAGCAGCGCCACCATTTCACCCGGGGCAACGGCAAGGCTCACGTTATCCAGCGCCTTGCGTCCCGCCTGGAACGACTTGGACAGGCCGCGCACTTCAATCGCATGCGTCATCCCACACTCCTTGCATCAACAGTGAGCGCATTCTGGGTGGTGCGGATGACAAAACGATGAAGGTTGGAGAGCAATCTCGAATTGGGAGGCCCGCTTGGCCAGCCGCCTGCACCAAGTGGCCTCGGGCCGACCTCGCTGCCGGCCCGCCGGGCCGCATGGGCTACTGGGCGCGAGGCATGCACATGGCCATGCAGGACAGTGGCCATTCTCCGCCCCGGGGACCCCATCTCTCGATTGAAACAGGTGGAACATTCAAACGGTGCAAAGCGCAAGGTATCCTTCTTGGGCACCTTCCACGTGGGGGAGCACAGGGTGCCCGGCCAGACCAGAGGTTGCCCCCGATGAAACCCTCCGGATTGCGTACGCGCACCGACAAGGACGTTCATGAGCAAAGCAAAACGCGCCGGGCTGCTGTTTGTGTTCGTATGGTTCGCCCTCGGCGGGCTCGGGCACTTCATGCTGACGCCGTTCTTCGTCAGCATCGTCCCTCCATCGATCCCCTACCCTGCCGCCGCCGTGCTGGTGAGCGGCGTGTTCGAACTGCTGGGCGCGCTGGGGGTGCTGTGGCTGCCCACCCGGCGAGCGGCGGGATACGGCCTAGCACTGCTGACGCTTGCGGTCACGCCGGCCAATGTCTACATGTGGCAGCACCCCGAGCTGTTCCCGAAGATTCCGCCGAGCCTGCTGGGTATCCGGCTGGTGGTGCAGGTGTTGTTGCTGGTGTGCATCTTGTGGAGCACGAGCCGGCCGGATGATGCCGTTGCTACGCGAGATGGGAAAGGCGAACCATAGGTCGGGCAATACAAGGTGACCGCTATCGCCTTACACCGGCCCGGCGATAAGCCTCACTCTTGTCCCGTCGTCCAACAGCGAGCACTAGCACAGTGACGGTACGATCGTTGACCTCGTACACCAGCCGGTATCCGGCATCGCGCAGCTTAATCTTGTATACGTCTTTCATGTCCTTGCCACTGAGCTTGGCAGACGGCACCCGGGGTTCGGCCAGACGTTTCTCGAGCTGCTTTCGAAACTGATCCTTGATCGACGCATCGAGTTTCTTCCATTCCTTCAAAGCGTCTTCGTGAAAGGCGAGCTCATAACTCATCCAGCGACACCTTTACGGACTTCCCGCCGCGACGCTGCCGAACGATTTCTGCAAGCTCGATGTCCTCAAGCCGGTCCATAAGTGCTTCGAAAGCCTGGGCGGGAACCAGGTATGCGGCCGGGCGATTGTGATTGAGGACTGCCACGGGTTCGTTACCGGCCTCCTCAATGATGGCACCGGGGTTGCGGCGAAGGTCCGTGATGCTTACGGTCGCGGTAGCGTAGATGGCGCGTGTGACTGTCATATCTTTGGGTTGCCTGGCGTAGCGGGTTCCAATCGGACTGCATGGACAGGCTTGCAGCCCGTTCGTTACCCGTAATAAAGCACATAATTTAGCACAAAAATATGTGTACTTTTTGTCCTATCGATCAGCAACCAGAAGCCGGGCGACCCGAGGCCTTCCATGTCCATGCTTGCGCGCCGTCACAACCGCAAACGACTCACCCCCGTGCCCCCTGCCTGCCCTTCACCGCCCGCCACGCACTGGCCACCACCAGCGACCCCAGCCCAAGCGCAAGCCCAAGCAGGACGATGGCGCTCATGTGATCGCGCACCAGCGGCACATTGCCGAAGAGATAGCCGCCGGCCAGCAGCGACACCACCCACACCGTGGCGCCAGCACTCGCGGCCAGCGCGAAGCGCGTCGCGGACATGGCGGACACGCCCGCGACGAACGGGGCAAAGGTGCGCACCACGGCGACAAAGGGGGACAGCAGCAAAGTCAGGCCGCCGTGGCGCTGGTAGAAGTCATGCGTCCTGCGCAGTGCGTCGCGGTTGATCCATCGGTAGCCGCCCGTGAACACGCGGGCCCCGATGGCTTTGCCGATGGCGTAGTTCAGCAGGCTGCCGGCCACCGCGGCGACCAGCAGCACCGGCAGCAGGATCCATAGCTTGAGCGCGCCCGCCGCGCAGAACGCGCCACAGAGAAACAGCAGCGGGTCGCCAGGCAGGAAGAACAGCGGCAACAGCCCGATCTCGCAGAACACGATGGCAAACAGGATGCCGTAGACCAAGATGCCGTATTGCGCGATGGCAGGGCCGAGATGCTGGTCGAAATGCAGCAGCAACGGCAAGACTTGCGATGCTTCCATGCGTGCCCCCGGTCTTGAAGTGATGGCTACAGTGTAGGCGCGCCCTGGCCACCGGGGACCCCAGGTGGGTACGGTGCCCTGGCCTCTGTGCCGATGACAAGCGGGAAATATGGCGAGAAGAGCCTTTCCCTCCGGCGCGCGCCCGCATAATATTGAGCATAACCCGCATAATCCGCACAATCCTCTGCACCAACAACCCCAGGAAATACCATGTCAAATTCCCAAGCCACCGCCCGGATCGGCTCGGTCGATGCCAACTACCTGGTGCACCTGCAGGCCGGCAGCCACGCACTGGTCGGTGACGAGTCCGCCGGGCTGGGCGGCACGGACCAGGGCCCGCCGCCCTTTGCCTTCGTGCTGTCCGGTCTGGTGTCCTGCACCGCCATCACGCTGAAGATGTACATGCAGAGGAAACAGTGGCCCGTGGCCGATGTGGAAGTCACGGCGGTCTTCCAGGGCAAGGACGAGGCACGCTTCATCCGGCGCGAGGTCCGGCTTAGCGGCGTGGAACTGGGCGAGGCCGAGCGCGAGCGGCTCGCGCAGATCTGCGAGCGCACGCCGGTGACGCTGTTCCTCAAGGGTGCGTCGCGAATCGAGACAACCTTCCTCTGAGAAGCCCCAGGCAAAACCGGAAGGGGCAGCCCGCAGGCCATCTCTTCCGGTTCGTGCCGGCGGCCTACCCGGCGGCAGTCTCCGCCAGATGGGTGCGCACCACCACCTCCGAATGCAGGGTCCGGTGGACCGGGCACTTGTCGGCGATCTCCATCAGCGCCGCGCGTTGCGCCTCGTCCAGCGGGCCGCGCATGGTGATCTCCCGCTCGATCCAGTCGATCTTGCCTTCGGTGGTGGAGCACTCCGCGCAATCGGTCGCGTGGATCTTCTCGTGGCGCAGCGTCACGGCCACGTGTTCCAGTGGCCAGCCCTTGCGGTCCGCATACATGCGCATGGTCATGGCGGTGCAGGCGCCCAGCCCCGCCAGCAGCAGGTCGTAAGGCGCGGGGCCGCCGTTGAGCCCGCCAAACGAAACGGGTTCGTCGGCCAGCAGGTGGTGCGGCCCGGCGGTGATGCGCTGCTGGTACTTGCCGGCGTGGCTTTCCTCCACCCGCACCAGCCCTTCCTCGGCCACTGCGGCCGGCACATCCAGGGCATCGATGTCGAGATAGCGCTGGCTCCATGCCGCAATGGTGTTGGCCACGTAAACGGCATCGGCCTTGCGCGTGAGCAGGTGATCGGCGCGGTCGAGCGAGACGAAGCTCTTGGGATGCTTGGCGGCAATGAAGATCTGCGTGGCGTTATCGATGCCGACGGTGTCGTCCTGCGGCGCATGCATGACCAGCAGCGCCTTGCGCAGCTTGGCTACGTTATCGAGCAGCTTCTGCTCGGCCACGTCTTCGATGAACTGCCGCTTGATCTTGAACGGACGGCCGGCGAGCCGGACCTCGGCCTCTCCATCGGCCTCGATGCGTGCGGCCTGGTCGCCGAACAGGCCGACCACATGGCTCGGATCGCTCGGCGCGGCGATGGTGACGACCGCCTTGGCTTCGGGGATGCCGTGCGCGGCGCTGAGCACCGCCGCGCCGCCCAGGCTGTGGCCAATCAGCAAGGCTGGCGCCCGGTGGTGCTGGCGCAGATAGTCCGCCGCCGCCAGCAGGTCGGCCACGTTGGACGAGAAGTTGGTATTGGCGAAATCGCCGCCGCTGCCGCCAAGGCCGGTGAAATCAAAGCGCAGCACGGCGATGCCGTGTGCCGTCAGCGCCTGCGCGATACGCGTCGCCGCCAGCACGTCCTTGCCGCAAGTGAAGCAATGGGCGAACAAGGCAAAAGTGCGCACCGGGCCAACTGGCAAATCCAGCCGCGCGGAGAGTTGCTGACCATCACTTCCCGGGAACTGCAGGCGCTGGGCTTCCATGGGTATCCTCATGCTTGACGCGAACTGTATGAGGTTCCCACTCTAGCCAAGTTTGCCGCCGGGTGCTACTGGCGTCGCATGGCTGGCCGCGCACAACGCGCAGTTGCGCCGGCAGGCTTGCCAGCGCCTTGCTTTCCGTTGTACGGCAAGTCCCCGATCCTCCCTGTGGATGCCCGCAATGCTGCACGGCTAGCAGGACGCGCACAGCGTTGCAATCAAGGGGCACGAGCCAGTGCCATCGCTGGCGTGGCATTGCCCGATCAACCTGCGCAAGTCGGTACGCAGCGCCTGCAACTCCCCCAGGCGCGCCTCCACCGCCTGGAGCTTGCGTTCAGCCAGCGTACGCGCGGTCCCGCACGTGCTACCGTCATTGAGTTGCAGCAAGACGCGGATTTCATCCAGCGCGAATCCAAGCGCCTGCGCGCGGCGGATGAAGATCAGCCTTTGCAGGCTTTCACGTGGATATTGCCGGATGGCGCCAGGCGCTCGCTCGGGTACCGGCAGGAGGCCACACCTTTGGTAGTAGCGCACCGTTTCCACGCCCACATTGGCCGCCTTGGCCACCTGCCCGATCGTCAGTGCCGATTCCATCGCTTGACTCCGTACCCGAGTACGCACCTAGACTATGTGCAAGCTGGCCTTAAGGGAAGGGGATGCGCACCGTCCTACTGCAGTCGACCATCACCTGCCCACATTGCGGACACCGGAGCGCCGAGAACATGCCCACCGACGCGTGCCTGTGGTGCTACACGTGCGGGCACTGCAACGCCGTGCTGAAACCCAAGGCCGGGGACTGCTGCGTATTCTGCTCCTATGGCGATACCCGTTGCCCGCCGCGCCAGCAAGAACCGGGCGAGCGCAAGCGATGCTTCGCTCGTGCTCCCTGATCTGCCACCTTCCCCGCTTCCATCATGCTATGTCCAAGTTGCAGGAAATCTGACTTGTCAGTGGCAACGCTCGAGATCGATGCGCCCGAACTGGGTTCGTCTTTCCTCCTGACCGTGCTCAGGTGCCCCCTGTGCAGCGAAGGGATCATTGCGAAAAAGGAACTCCGGCGGATATTCCGCAAAGGCCGGAAGCCGGCAATGGCCGGCAAACCGGCCCCGCCCGTGCGGCTTCGGGAATCCGGCGCCGGCCACTGATCCTGGCATAGGCCCGCCGGCTCACATGCGCGCTTTCTCCCTGCCCTTGAGCGCACTGCGCAGGTAGTCCGCAAGCGCCACCACATTGCCCGGGGTGGCGGGCTCGCGCTTCCATACCAGCCCCACGTCCATCGACGGCACCTTGTCGGCAATCGCGCGCCGCACGATGCGCTGCCCCTCCAGCGACCACGGCCGGTAAACCAGGTCGGACAGGATGGCAATGCCGCGCCCGGCCGCCACCAGGCTGCGGACCGCCTCGATCGAGCAGCTCTGGTAGCGGACCTGCGGTGCCAGTCCATATTGCCCCCAGTACTTGCCGACCGTGGCAATGTGCTCGTCCATGTCGAGCAGGATGTAGTCATGCCGCGCCACGTCCGCCAGGCCGATGCGGTCCGCCATCATCAGCGGATGCTCGGGATGGCCCCATAGCTGCCTTGGCGAGCGCAGCAGCGTTTCGCAGGTGACATGGTCGAGCCCTGGCAGGTTCGAAACCAGCAGCAGGGCAATGTCGATCTCGCCACGCAGGATGCCCCGCTCGATGTCATGCCGTTCCCGCTCCAGCAACTCAAGCCGCAGCCGGGGGAACTTTCTCTCGATGGACTCCAGCAAGCCGGGCAGCACATAGGCCGTGATGGTTTCGGTCACGCCCAGGCGCACCGTGCCCGCGATGTCTACCGGCGCCACGCTGACGGCTTCCACCGCATCCAGCACGGCGTCCTCGATCTGCTGCGCATGCCGCAGGAAACGCGTACCGGCTTCGGTGAGGCGCACGCCGCTGGCGTGCCGGGTGAACAACTGCACGCCTACCGCTTCCTCCAGACCCTTCAGGGAGGCCGTCATGGATGACTGCGATACGTGGCAACGAAGCGCCGCACGCGACACCTGTCCCGTCTCGGCGATGGCCACGAAATGCTGCAGTTGCTTTAAGGTGGGTAGCATCGATTTTTCCGATATTGCTATGTCGAAATTATGAATTAGAAATACTTCCTCATGCTAGCTAGCATCCGGTCAGGAGACAAGATGCGGTGACAACCATGATTCAGGAAGACAAGCGCGGCTACTGCACGTTGTGCCGCTCCCGATGCGGCACGGTGAACGTGGTGGCGAACGATGCGCTGATCGCAGTGCGCCCCGACACCGCGCACCCCACGGGCAAGGCAATGTGCATGAAGGGAAAATCCGCGCCGGAACTGGTCCATAGCGCCGACCGCGTCTTGTATCCGATGCGGCGAACCACGCCCAAGACCGATGCGGATCCCTGCTGGCAGCGCATTAGCTGGGAGGAGGCCCTGGCCGAGGTTGCGCAGCGCCTGCTCCAGGCCAGGCGTGAGGGCGGCGCCGAATCGGTCGCCTTTGCCGTCACCACGCCGAGCGGCACGCCGCTATCCGACAGCATCGACTGGATCGAGCGGCTTATCCGGCTCTTTGGCAGTCCCAACACCTGCTACGCCACGGAAATCTGCAACTGGCACAAGGACTATGCGCACGCCTTCACCTTCGGCTGCGGCATGCCGACCGCCGATTACCGCAATGCCGAACTCATCGTGTTGTGGGGCCATAACCCGACCAACACCTGGCTGTCGCAGGCCGAAGCGATTGGCGCCGGCAGGGCCGCCGGCGCAAAGCTGCTGGTGGTGGACCCCAGGGAGACAGCGCTGGCAGGCCAGGCGGAGCAATGGCTGCGCGTGCGGCCGGGCACGGACGCCGTGCTCGCCATGGCGATCGCCAACCTGCTGATCGAAGCCAATGCGTTCGACCTGGCCTTCGTGCGGCAATGGACCAATGGCCCCTTGCTGGCGCGCTGCGACAACGGGCGCTTCCTGCGGGGCCGCGACCTGGGGCTGGCCGATGGCGATGCCTACCTGGTCTGGGACGCCCATGCCGGACAAGCCCGGCCGTCATCGGCGCTAGCCGGGCGGGATTTTGAGCATGTTGCGCTAAGAGGCACATTCGAAGTGGGCCAGGCCACAGCCACAGCCACGGCCACGCTCGCTTGCCGACCCGCCTTCGACCTGTATGCCGGCGAATGCGCCCGTTACCCCGTCGACGTAGCCGCGCGGCTCACCTGGGTGGCACAGGCGGATATCCACCATGCGGCAAGCCTGTTCGGCTCGGCCAGGCGCGTGGCCTATCACGCCTGGTCCGGCGTTGGCCAGCACGACAACGCAACCCAGACGGACCGGGCAATCGCCTGCCTCTATGCCTTGACCGGCAGTTTCGACAAGCCGGGCGGCAACCGGATCTTTCAAAAGCCCCCGTACAACCCGGTCAGCAGCTTCGACCTGCTGCCGCCGGCGCAGAAGAGCAAGGCGCTGGGCTATGACGCGAGGCCGCTCGGGCCGCCCGCGCAGGGATGGGTCACCGCGCGCGACCTTTACCGGGCGATCCTGCACGCGCAGCCCTACGCCGTGCGCACGCTGATGGCATTCGGCACCAATCCCCTGCTCTCGCAAGCCGATGTGGAAGACGGCGAGCGCGCCTTGCGCAGCCTGGACTTCTATGTCCATTGCGATTTGTTCGAAACCCCCAGTTCCCGCTACGCCGATATCCTGCTGCCGGTCAACACGCCATGGGAGCGCGAGGGACTGCGCATCGGCTTCGAGATCTCCGCCGAGGCCGAGCAACTGGTGCAGTTGCGCCAGCGCATGGTGTCGCCGCGCGGCGAGTCGCGCTCGGACAACGACATCGTGTTCGATCTCGCCGTCAGGCTGGGCATGGGGCAGGCGTTCTTTGGCGGCAGCCTGGAGGCGGGATGGAATCATATGCTCGCCCCGTCGGGGTTGACGGTGGACAGGCTGCGCGAGCAGCCGGAAGGCATCCGCGTGCCCGTTGCCGACGTGGAGCGCAAGTATGCGGGCCGGCCGCGTGAGCGCGCCTTCCATACGCAAACGGGGCTGGTGGAGTTGTACTCAGAACAGCTGCTGCGTCACGGCTATCCGCCACTGCCACGCGCCGGCCAGTGCCCCGAAGAAGCGGACGACACTGCCGGCGGCGCCTATCCTTTTGTCCTGACCTCGGCCAAAAGCGGCTACTACTGCCACAGCCAGCATCGCGGGCTGCCCTCGCTGCGGCGCCGCGCACTGCAACCCGAAGCGGAAATCCCGGCCGCGCTGGCGGCCGCGCGCGGGATTGCCAGCGGCGATGCGATCCGGGTGACCACGTCCATCGGCAGCGCAAGGTTTATCGCCAAGGTCCGGGAAGGCCTGCATCCCCGCGTGGTGGTCGGCGAGTTTGGCTGGTGGCAGCGCTGCGATGCGCTTGCGCAGACCGCGCTGGGCGTCACGGGCGAGAACAACAGCAACTACAACGGCTTGATCGCCGCGGACAGCATCGATCCGGTCAGCGGCTCCGTGCCGCTGCGGGCCTACCGCTGCAACGTCGAGCCCGATCCGGCTTTCGACGTAACGCGCCGCCGGTGGGACGGCTATCGCGCCTTTCGCGTCGCGAGCCTGGCGAAGGAAGCGCACGAGGTCATGTCGGTATGCCTGGAGCCCTTGGATGGTGGCGGCTTGCCGGACTTCCTGCCGGGCCAGCATGTGACGATCAAGCTCACCGTGCCGCCCGCCGGCGAAGAGATCGTGCGCTCGTATTCCCTGACCGGCCCCGCCGTCTTGCCGGCGCGGCGCGGCTACTCGATCTCCGTGCGCCGCGCTGCTGGCCTGACCGATGCCGGCGAGGCCGTGTTCGGGCGCGCTTCGTCGCATATCAACCTGTGCCTTGCGGTTGGCGACATCGTCTCGCTGCGCGCGCCATCCGGCACCTTTGTCATGCCGGTGCGCACCCGGCGCCCCCTGGTGCTGCTGGCCGGCGGGATAGGCATCACGCCGTTCATCAGCCTGCTCGAATCGCTGGCCGGGCTCGCCGATCCGTCAAGGATGCTGCTGTTGTACGCGAACCAGAACGGCCTGGCCCATGCGTTCCGGTCACGCATCCGGGCGCTGCGGCAAACCCTGCCGACGCTGGAAGTCGTCAACTTCTACGACCGTCCCGCGCAAGGCGACGTGCCCGGCGTCGACTACGACGTGGCCGGACGCGTCAGCGCCGAGCATGTCCCCGCCGAACTGCTCGGCCAGCGCCCGCTCGTCTATATGTGCGGCCCCGCGCCAATGATGACCGCCTTCGCCAATGCGCTCGCCGAGCGTGGCGTGCCGCGCGCCGACATCTTGCGCGAAGTGTTCCGCTCGCCCGAGCGCGTGGCGGCCGGGCCCGGCCAGCAGTTCAATGTGGTGTTCGCCAGGTCCGGCACCACCGGCACCTGGCGCTCGGCGGACGGCCCCCTGCTGGGCTTCGCTGAAAAACTCGGCCTGGCACTGCCCAGCGGCTGCCGGGTCGGCCAGTGCGAGAGCTGCGCGGTTTCCGTCCTGTCGGGCCGCACCCGGCACCTGCATGGCGAGGAACCCGAGGATGCCGGCATGTGCCTGGCGTGCCAGGCCGTGCCCGCCAGCGACATCGTGCTGAACGCGTGATCGCGCCCGCCGCCGCCCTTTTTCCAACCCCACCCAAGCCAAGATGCTGATACTCGACTCCGACACCACCCGCGCGCTGCTGCCGTTCGCCAGGCTCGTGCCCGCCCTGCGCGACGCGTTTATCCGCGGCTGCGAGGTCCCCCAGCGCCACAGCCATGTCATCGATCCGCACGGCGCGGCGCCGGGGACGATGCTGCTGATGCCCTCGTGGCAGGCCGGCGCCTATCTCGGCGTGAAGACCGTGACCATCTACCCGGGCAATACGCTGTCCGGGCTGCCGGGCCTGTACTCGACCTACCTGCTGCACGATGCGTGCACCGGCAAGCCGCTGGCCATGATCGATGGCAACGAGATCACGTCCAGGCGCACCGCCGCCGCGTCGGCGCTGGCGGCCTCTTACCTGAGCCGCAATGATGCTTCGTCGATGCTGGTGCTCGGCGCGGGCCGCGTTGCCAGCCTGCTGCCCCATGCCTATCGCGCCGTCAGGCCGATCCAGCGCGTTGCCGTCTGGGATATCAACGCGAGCCAAGGCGAAGCGCTGGCGGCAAGACTGCTGGCCGACGGCTTCGAGGCGCGCTTTGTCCCGACGATCGCCGCCGCCTGCGAAGACGCTGACATCGTGACCTCGGCCACGCTCTCCACCTCGCCGCTCGTGCAGCGCGCGTGGCTCAGGCCCGGCACCCACCTGGATCTGATCGGCGGCTTCACGCCAGCCATGCGCGAGGCCGACGACGGCTGCTTCGAGTCAACCTCCGTCTTCGTCGATACCAGCGAAGCCGTGCTCAAGGCCGGCGACCTGCTCCACCCCATCGAGGCTGGCGTGCTCAAGGCCGCCCACATCCGGGCCACGCTCGCGGACCTGTGCCAGCAGCGCCATCCCGGCCGCGCGGATGACACGGAGATCACCGTCTTCAAGGCCGTCGGCACCGCGCTGGAAGACCTCGCGGCCGCCGTCATGGCTTATGGAGGATTCGAAGGCTCGCCGCGCACCACGCCGCGCGCAGAAAGCCATGGCAATGCAAGGAGACAAGCATGAAAAGCACCCCCCTATCCCTGGACACAACGGACCAGCCTGAACACCCGGACCACCCGGGCCGCGGCGGACTGGAGCGCCTGGCCGTCAAGGTCACCGACTGGTCCGAGCGCTGGTTCCCCGACTCGTATATTTTCGCCGCCATCGCGGTGATCGTCGTGGCGCTTGGCGCGATGGCCATCGGCGCGCCCGCGCAAGGCGTAGCCCGCGCATTTGGCGACGGCTTCTGGAGCCTGATCCCGTTCACCATGCAGATGGCGGTGGTGGCCATCTCGGGCTACGTCGTGGCGGCCTCGCCCCCGGCGTCCCTGCTGATCGAGCGGCTAGCCGCCCTGCCGCGCACGGCGCGCGGCGCCATCGCCTTTGTCGCGCTGGTCAGCCTGCTGACCTCCCTGCTCAACTGGGCCATCAGCCTGATCTTCAGCGGGTTGCTGGTGCGGGCCATTGCACGACGCACCGGGCTGCGCGTGGACTATCGCGCGGCCAGCGCCGCCGCCTACCTGGGGATGGGTGCCACCTGGGCACTGGGCTTAAGTTCGTCCGCTGCGCAGTTGCAGGCCAACCCCGCCAGCCTGCCCAAGTCACTACTGGATATCACCGGCGTGATTCCGTTTTCGCAGACCATCTTCCTGTGGCAATCGATGGCGATGACGGCCGTGCTGATCGTCGCTTCCTTGCTGGTAGCATATTTCTCAGCGCCGGCGGGCGAGCGCGCGCGCACCGCGCAGGACATGGGCGTGGATATCGACGATGCCGGCGATGGCATTGGCCGCCCCACGCGTCCCGGCGAATGGCTGGAGTACAGCCCCTTGCTGACCCTGCTGATCGTAGCCCTCGGCGCCGGTTGGCTGGTGCATGAGTTCACCACCAAGGACCCGATCCTCGCGATCTCCAACCTCAACACCTACAACTTCCTGTTCCTGATACTGGGAATGCTGCTGAACTGGCGTCCCAAGCGCTTCCTGCGCGCCGTGGCCAGATCCGTGCCATCCACCGCGGGGGTGCTGATCCAGTTTCCGCTGTATGGCGGCATCGCATTCATCCTCACCAAGGCAGCTGGAATGGATGGCACGACGTTGTCGCACCACCTGGCATCGGCTTTCGTCTCGGTCGCCACCAAGGAATCGTTCTCCGCGGTGATGGGCGTCTATTCCGCCGTCCTGGGCTTCTTCGTGCCATCGGGCGGCGGCAAATGGGTCATCGAGGCGCCTTACGTGATGCAGGCTGCCAATGAACTGCAAGTCCACCTGGGCTGGGCGGTGCAGGTGTACAACGCCGCGGAGGCGCTGCCCAACCTGATCAACCCGTTCTGGATGCTCCCGCTGCTGGGCGTGCTGGGGATCCGGGCCAAGGACGTGGTCGGGTTTACTTTCACCCAGTTGCTGGTCCACGCGCCGCTTGTGCTGTTCATGCTGTGGGCCTTTGCTTCAACGCTGCCTTACCGTCCGCCAGTCATGCCTTGATGCCGTGGTGCCTTGCCGTCGAGTGGCTTGGCAGGCCTGGCGGCCACGCCGGTAGCGGTGGACAAACCCGGAGGGATCCCATTCCCGGTTTAAGATGCTGGTTTTCAGGCCGGCGCGACCGGCCAACTTTCCCCCTCCACTCTGCCAGCTGACATATGAAGAAGATTGCACTGCTACTTGCCGCCCTGGGCATGGCGTCCATCGCTCACGCTGCCGCCCCGGCCGCGGAAACCCTGCCGTCCGGCATGTCCATCCAGACCATCGTCAAGGGCACCGGCGCCACGCCGAAAGCCTCCGATGTGGTCAAGGTGCACTATCGCGGCACACTCACCGACGGCACCGAGTTCGACAGCTCCTACAAGCGCGGACAGCCGATCTCGTTCCCGCTGAACCGCGTCATTCCCTGCTGGACGGAAGGCGTGCAGAAGATGCAGGTCGGCGGCAAGGCCAAGCTGGTGTGCCCGGGGCCGACCGCCTATGGCGCGCGCGGCGTACCCGGCACGATCCCACCGAACGCCACGTTGAACTTTGAAGTCGAGCTGCTCGGCATCGGCAACTGACGCGAGGCAGCCTCACCGCTTTTCGCAAGGCCCCGGCCTCCCGGCCGGGGCGCGATTGACTGGCACCGCAGCGCTACGCCTGCACTGCCGTCGCCACACCCCACAGCGCGAGCCAGCGTATGTCCTCGCCTTTGCGTCCTGCGGTCATCCGGGCGCAGATCGGCATCGGATTCAAGGAAGACGGTACGCAGCAGTTCCGGCCATGAGCGCGGCAATGAGCGGGTCAGGCGGAACGTAGAAGGCCACCCCGCCCGGGGTGGGCGGCCAGCATTACTCGTTTGAACCGCCAGGCGCCATGGCGCGGCGCTTGCGCGTTACCACCAGGGGCGCCTGGGCGTTGCCTTCTGAAGACACGCGCGGCGGACGGGGGCCAGAGCCCGGCGTCCGCGGGCCTGCGCCGGGCGGACGTGCGCCGCCACCGGGAGGACGCGTGCCGGTATCCAGCTGGATCGTCGAGATGGCGCGCTTGTAGATGGTCTGCATGCCGCCGGGCGTGCTCAGCATCACCACGAATGCGTCGAAGGACTCGATGGAGCCGACGAGCCGGATGCCGCTGACCAGGTACACCTGCACACGCTTGCGCTCTTTGCGCGTGGTGTTCAGGAAGGAGTTTTGCGGGTTGGTGTCGTCAAGCTGCATGGGATATTGAGAGTAAGGCAGACGAAGCGCTGCGAGAAAAAGATGGCTACTGCGGCGCAGCTTCGTCGGCGGCGCACCGATGCACAATATCGGTGCGCACGCGCTAACGCAAGATGAATCAGGCACGCCCGGATGGCAGCGCATCATGATTGCTTACAGTGGCTAGGCTTGCCATTCTAGCGCAAGCCGGATGCAGTTCCCCGCGCAAGGAGCATGCCAACGGTTCCGGCGCCCGGCTGAAAGCCACCTCAAGACCACCTCACGGCCACCTCGCATGCCGATCACCGCACCAGGCTCCCATCCTTTCGCGCCGCCCGCTTTGCCATTAACATGTCCGCCCACGATCCAGCAGGCCACCACATGAAGCTCAACCAGCTGCGCGCCCTGGCCGCCGTTGCCGAAACCGGCAGCATCCAGGAAGCCTCGCGCATCCTTCACCTGACGCAGCCCGCGCTGAGCAAGGCGATCAAGGAGCTGGAGAGCAGCGTCGGTGCCACCTTGTTTGTGCGCTCCAGCAAGGGCGTGCAGCTCACGCCCTTTGGTCAGCGGCTGGTCTCGCATGCGCGGCTGATCAGCGAGAATGTGCGCCGCGCGCGCGAAGACCTGGAAGACATGAAAGGCACGGTGCAAAGCGAGATCACCGTGGGGGTGACGCCGGTCACGGCGCTGATGCGGCCGATGGCGGCCTGCCTGAGTACCTTCCGCCGCGAGTTCCCGAACGCCCGGCT
Source organism: Cupriavidus sp. GW822-FHT03E04 (assembly GCF_058801495.1). Classification (NCBI taxonomy): domain Bacteria; kingdom Pseudomonadati; phylum Pseudomonadota; class Betaproteobacteria; order Burkholderiales; family Burkholderiaceae; genus Cupriavidus; species Cupriavidus sp. GW822-FHT03E04. The sequence goes on along the minus strand of NZ_JBXANI010000010.1, from coordinate 199,214 downwards.
GCGGGTGCTGGAGATGCGCCCGGCGCAGTTGCTGGAGCACCTGCGCGAGGGCACCATGGATTTCGCGGTGACCTCGCAGTTGCTGCCGCTGGATCGCGGGCTGGACTGCACCCAGGTGTGCCGGCTGCCGACCGTGATCGGTGCCCGGCGCGGGCATGCGCTGCGCGCGGCACGTTCGGTGCGCGTGCTGCAGCAGGCGGACTGGCTCGCGCTGGACCCGCTGTCCGATGCGAGCTCACCTTTTCATCAGTTGTTCGCGGGTAACGGCCTGGCGGTGCCGACCCGGGTGGTCGAGTGCACGTCGATGGGCTTGGCGCTGGACCTTTGCTGGCAGGTTGACACCCTGATCCTGCTTTCCAGCGAGTCGCTTGGCAGCCAGTACATCACCGAGCGGATGGATTTCATCGAGGTCGCCGAGCCCGTGCCCGACCGCATCATCTCGCTGGTCACGCGCGACCGGCATGTGCTGACGTGGGCGGCGGCGCGCCTGCACGACGCCGTGCTGCAAGCGCTGGCGAGCCACTATCCGCCACCGGGCAGCACCGCCGCCCAGTGAGCGGTCCCGCATGCGCCGGCAACGCGCATGCGGGCCAGGCAATGCCCCAGCACCGCGCTGGCCCGGCATGACGCGATGACGCAAACCCATCCCCGATTAAAACCCATAACAATCAATTAGTTACGGGCAACAATCGAATCGAAGGGCAATGAAAACAGCCCATTGCCTGACGCCGCGCGCCCAATCGGCAGCCGCCCCCCCCGATTCCCAATGCTCATACCCATGAAAAAAAGCGAAGTGCTTATCCAGCGCGCGGCCCCTACCATGCCCCCACACCGAGAGTAACGGGGCCACGCCGCACCCGCTGCCCATCTACCCCACCCGAGGAGGACAGCATGACCATCGCCCACACCGCACCAGGCCACCCGGCCGGCGCCGTGCCTGCCACTGCCGCCCGCCCGCACTCGCGCCGCGCCATCGTTGCCGCCGCCATCGGCAACGGGCTGGAAATGTACGACTTCACGGTCTATAGCTTCTTTGCCGCCACCATCGGCAAGTTGTTCTTTCCGTCGAGCAGCCCGCTGGCATCGTTGCTGCTGTCTTTCGCCACCTTCGGTGTCGGCTTCGTGATGCGTCCCCTGGGCGCGGTGCTGATCGGCAACCTGGCCGACCAGCGCGGCCGCAAGGCGGCGCTCACGCTCACCATCGTGCTAATGACGGCAGGCACCGCGCTGATCGCCTTCACGCCCACCCATGCAAGCATTGGCATGGCCGCCACCGTGCTGGTGGTCATCGGCCGGCTGCTGCAAGGCTTGTCGGCTGGCGGGGAAATCGGCGCCGCATCGGCCCTGCTGCTGGAGACCGCCAGCAAGCGCAACCGTTGCTTCCTGGTCAGCTGGCAAGCCGCCACGCAAGGCGGGGCCGCGCTGCTGGGCGCGCTGACCGGTGCCGCGGCATCGGCCTTGCTCAGCCCCGACGCCATGCTTGCGTGGGGCTGGCGCCTGCCGTTCATGCTTGGCCTGCTGATTGCGCCGGTGGGCATGTATATCCGCCGGCACCTGCAAGAAACCCACGAAGGCGGCAGCGCGCATGGCGGCGTCGGCAAGGTGTTTCGCGAACATGGCCGCACGCTGCTGCTGGGCATGCTGCTGATGACCGGCAGCACCTCATCCATGTACATCATGGTGTTCTACATGCCCACTTACCTGGTGAGCGCTCTGCATATGCCACCTGTCACCGCCTTCCTGGCGGCATGCACGGCAGGCGCTGCCATGCTGGTGATGGCGCCCTTGTTCGGCCTGCTGGCCGACCGGCTGCCGAGCCGCAAGCCCCTGCTGTTTGCCGGCGGGCTGACTTCGCTGGCGCTGGTCTACCCCAACTTCACGCTGCTATCCGCGGGCCCCAGCCTGCCGCTCACCATGGCGTTGATCGGCGGGGCCGTGACCCTGGGCTCGGTCGGCAGCGGCGCGGGTGCCGCCCTGATGATGGAAGCGCTGCCGCGCCACCAACGCGCCACCGGCATGTCGGTGATGTACAGCTTTGGCGTGACCGTGTTCGGCGGCTTCGCCCCGCTGATCGTGACCTGGCTGATCAGCGCCACGGGCAGCAACATGGCGCCTGCCGGGTACCTGATCGCGGCCTCCTGCATCAGCCTGACCGCGCTGGCGCTGTTCCCCAGCCACCCCGGCCGCGACTGACCCGCGGCGCAAAACCCATCCCTTCCGAACGCACGACACACACCCTGCAGCCATGACCAAGCACCCAGGAAACATCCCGCCGGCACTGACCGAATCCGCCGAGCGCTTCGCCGAACTGCGCCACCGCATCCACGCCCACCCAGAGTTGGGCGCCGACGTGCCACGCACCGCCGAAATGGCCGCCGCGCTGCTGCGCGAATGGGGCTATAGCGTGCACACCGTGGGCGGCCACGGGCTGGTGGCACAACTGAAGGTCGGCAACGGTGCGCGCACCATCGGTATCCGCGCCGACATGGACGCGCTGCCGCTGCAGGAGCGCACCGGCCTGCCCTATGCCAGCCAGGTAGCAGGACGCATGCACGCCTGCGGCCATGACGGTCACACCGCCACGCTGCTGGCCGCTGCCGAGTACCTGGCCGCCACGCGCCACTTCGACGGCACCCTCAACCTGATCTTCCAGCCCGACGAGGAAGGCATGACCGGCGCGCTGGCCATGATGAACGACGGCCTGTTCGAGCGTTTCCCCTGCGACGCGATCTACGCCTTTCACAATGCGCCCGGCCTGCCGGTGGGCATGGCGGTAGTGCAGAGCGGCCCGATGGGCGGCTCCTCAGACCGCGCCACGATCACGTTCCGCGGCAAGGGCGGCCATGGCGCCATGCCCCACCGCGCCACCGATCCCACGCTGGCCCTCGCCTCGACCGTGATGGCGCTGCAAGGCATCGTGGCGCGCAATGTGGCGCCGGTCGACGCCGCCGTGATTAGCGTGGGCGAGATGCAGGCCGGCAGCACCTACAACATCATCCCGGAGACCGCGACGCTGAAGCTGAGCGTGCGCGCCACCGTGGCGCAGGTGCGAGACCTGCTGGAGACCCGCATTCGCGAGGTGGTGACGCACCAGGCCGCCTCGTGCGGCGTGACGGCAGACATCGCCTACGAGCGCCTGGCGCCCGCGATCTGCAATACCGTGGAAGAAACCGCCATCGCACGGCAGGCCGTGGCCAGCGTGCTGGGCAGCGACAAGGTCATCCAGGTGCCGCCGTCCATGCAGATGGGCAGCGAGGATTTCGCGTGGATGCTGGAGAGGATGCCGGGCTGCTATTTTGCGCTGGGCAATGGCACCGGCGAGTGGGTGGGCTGCTCGGTGCACAATGACGGATATGACTTCAACGACCAGCTGATTCCGCTTGGCGCTGCTTGCTGGGTGGCGCTGGCCGAAGGCTATCTGCGCGCCTGAGACGGCGGCATGGCCGGTTTTCTCCCTGCTTTCGCCAAGGCCTTGTCTGAGGTTATTTAGAGAGCGTCAGGGACACTGCCTGCAGGTGGGTAGCCGGCCCAGGGCGCCCCCGCACCAGGGGACACGCCCCAGTAGGCACGGAGAACAACTCACCGACTCGCTTTGTCGCAACATGCGTGCGGGCATCGCGGGTTTACAGCTATCGTAACGGTGTTCAGGAACGTGGCGGCATCCGCTGATGGGACGTAGTGGTTGTCGATGTCGCGAATCTCTGGCTGGTGAATGTCGGCGCCGTTGACATCCATGTGCTCAAGCAGATCAGCAAGCCAACGTGCACGCGCTTCGGCAAGCTTCCTGGTGATTCCGGCGCTCTCGTTCCGCCACAGCGACATGAATACCTCAAAGCCCGCAGGAAACGCTTGCCGCGTATCACTGCGCCACGCGGCCAGCCGAGCAATTTCGGGAGCGGAGAGCTTCGCCGCCCCACGCTCAAAGATGGGTTCGTGCGTCAAGAATGCAGGGCGGCAGGCATAGGCAGGCAACACACAGAGCAATACGAATGCAACGAGCAGCTTTTTCATCACGGTTTCCATGCTGGCGGCCTGTAGCTCCAATTTGGGATGTTCGTCACGTAGTATGCGATGTTGTCTGCATTGACGATGCAAAACTGATTGCGCGCTTTGGCCCGAAGCCTTGACAGGAGAATGTTGTACCACTTGTCTTCAGAGTTCATCGCCTCCGGGAAATGTGAAACCTCATGAATGAGTACTGTTAGCTTACTATCCTTATCGAAGGGGATTCCCTCTGGGCTATTCTGCTCGTGATCCAGACGGCAGAATTCTGGGCCGACAAAAATGGTGTAGGTGCCATCCGGCTTGCAAACACTCGCGGTAGCTTCAATCTCCCCATCGCGGGCACGCGGTACACACCCCACGCGCCGGAGTCCCTCTTCTGAATGGCGTTCAAAGTTCTTTTCGCGCAAGCTTCCCATAATGTCACGGATTCTGGTCAACCCATCGCGTAGCGTTTGCCGCGTATTGCCAACCGTGTGACCGAACCACAGGATCACCTTGTCCTGGTCTGCTTGATTCCACCGCGACAACTCGAAAAGCCGATCACTCAGCGCTGTATTTCGGACTTGTCCGATTGACTTCAGCGGTTGCACCTGGTGATATGGATGTTGGCAATTCGCCACTTTCAATCAGGAGTAAATGATGAGCGACACAAAGATCAAGGCTGTCTATGTGGCAGCGTTCGCTGGCGCCAAGACTGCCAAGGGCGGCGAGGTTCTTATAGGGTCGGGAATACACAGCTGCGATGGTCTCACCCTCCTTCGCGTGGGCGACGTGGCAACCTATCCAGACGGCAGTACCGCGGTGATTGTCGCGGGCGCTGGCAGCGCTATGAAGGTAGAAGACATGCCCGTTGCGATTGTCGGGAGCCCTCTGAGCAATGGCGACACCATAGTATCCAGCCCTATCACGCCATTGGAATTTCATGAACTCGACGGCGAGCCCATTTTCGGCCTGCTTGATCCGTCATATCAAAGCGCAGGGGCTTAACCGTGGAACGCAGAGTTGCTTGTGTAGGTGATGCTCTCTCGACCGGCGGCAGGATTCTGCCGTATGCCGGACAAGTCTGCACCTTCGGGAGCGGCCATCAGGTCGCGCTCATTGGCGGGGATGCCTATTGTGAGGCTTGTAAGAGCATTGGCAGAATCGCAAAAACAGGCGGCCCTCGTCGAATCAATTTCATGGGCGAAACAGCCGCAGACGGTGACATTGTGCTGTGCAAGTGCGCAAGGCCTCCGCGAATCGTGGCGACCCTTTCCGGCAATAGCTGGTGCGATGACATGGCTGGCAGCGAGTATGCCAGCGATACATTTAGCGCCTTTGGTTATGACGATTCCACCTCCAGTCCTTTTGCTTACGACCAGCACTTTCTGATCGAGGACGAGGAAACGGGCGAGCCACTTGCCAATCGGCGTTATCGCCTCACGTATTCAGGTGGGGTGATCGATGGCCGCACGGACTCTCATGGGTTTACGCAGCGAATCGGAAGCGATAGCGCAGAAGCCGTACGACTGGAAATTTTCTAGGGAAAAAATGGGAAACGAAGCAATTTCAGTAAAAAATGGAAAAATGACGCCAGCGCAAGATCGAAACCCCATCAAAGCTCCCGTCAGGCCACCACTTTTATATTTTTCCATATATTACTATGACAAACACCATTCCTTCAAAAAGGCAGCCGAAACCAAAGAACGGGAAATAAGAAATTCTAGCAAATGGGATCAATCAAAAGATACCTACATTGCAATAGAAGTGCTAACGGAAGCCGATTTTCTTGCCGCCTGGGATCGCATAGCCAGTCTCGCCAATCAGGACGGACGTGTTATCGCCGAAGGTCACTTATTCACGCACGCAAGCAAACCGGGCGGCGAGAGTAGCGGCCTTGAATTCGCCGCCATACCTGGCACAGGCGATGGCACCCTCGATAAAGCCGAGTTGATGCGACTACCGGTATTGCCGTGGCGAAAAACTGGCGAACTGGTCCTCTATGGTTGCAATACATCGCGGACTGGCGAGCGCAGAGAATGGACGCCAGCGCAGCTTTTTGCTGATACGCAGAAGGTCAAGACAACCGGACAACCAGCATTCTCCGACTTTTCAAACAGACCGGACAAATACTCCAGAATATCCTCCGATTCCAATAACGTTTATCTTTTTCCATTTCACAGAGGGCAGAACGGAAGATTCGGGAATGGCTCCCGCTATCCGTCCCAATCATTTGAGCCAACCCCATGAAAAACATATTTGTTGCTATTGCTGCGTCCCCGACCATCATATCGTTGATGTTTCTTGCACATCGCGTTTTTCAAATTGACATCAATCATGTCAGCCTAACCCCCCATTATCTGGATATCCTTTCAATCTGCTCAATATTTCTCGCCTTGATATTTCGCGTGAGCCGTCCAGCGCTCTGGGGGATTACATTGCTCGCGGCCATTAATACTCTTATCGTTGTATGGGTTATTGACACACACAACTTCCTGGAATACGAGGACTGGATTAAGCGAGGTATGCCGGAAAAAACCGTGGGGCCAGGCTCCTAATGATTCAGATTGGCTTCGCTTCCCGTGGCCCCAGCTAAACCTCCCCTCCGTACGGAGAGAGAAAGTGACAGCCGCCTTCATTGCAGACGGCTCTGGCGTATCTGGCGACTTCGGAAAAAGCCCTTATACGTCGATCGCCGCATCCGACTTGACCTTCTTGCGCAACTCGAACTTCTGGATCTTGCCCGTCGATGTCTTGGGCAACGGCCCGAAGTACACCGCCTTGGGCACCTTGAAGCCCGCCAGCAGGGTGCGGCAATGGGCGATCAGCTCCTCGGCCGTGGCGCTGGCGCCATCCTTCAGTTCCACGAACGCGCAGGGCGTCTCGCCCCATTTCACATCCGGCTGCGCCACCACCGCCACGGCCAGCACGGCGGGATGGCGATAGATCGCGTCCTCCACTTCCACGCTGGAGATATTCTCGCCACCGGAGATGATGATGTCCTTGCTGCGGTCCTTGATCTTGACGTAGCCGTCCGGCGTGCACACGCCCAGGTCGCCGGTATGGAACCAGCCGCCGGCAAATGCCTCGCGCGTGGCCTTCTCGTTCTTGAGGTAGCCCTTCATGCAGATGTTGCCGCGGAACATGATCTCGCCGATTTCCTCGCCGTCCGAGGCCACCGGTTGCATGGTGTCCGGGTCCAGCACGGCCACCTCCGTCTGCAGGTGGTAACGCACGCCCTGCCTTGCCTTCTTGGTGGCGCGGTCCTCTTGCGACAGGCCGGCCCAGTCGTCCTGCTCGGCGCATACCGCGGCGGGGCCGTAGGTTTCGGTCAGGCCATAGACGTGGGTCAACGCGAAGCCCATGGCCTCCATCTGCGCTAGCACCGCGGCGGGCGGCGGCGCACCCGCGACCATGCCGCGCACCGGGCCGCGCAGGCCTTCGCGCCACGCCGGCGGGGCGTTAACCAGCGCGGTATGCACGATCGGCGCGGCACAATAGTGCGTCACGCCCTCGTCGCGCATCAGGTCGAACACCAGCTTGGGCTCGAACTTGCGCAGGCAGACGTTGACGCCGGCGCGTGCCGCGATGGTCCACGGAAAGCACCAGCCGTTGCAGTGGAACATCGGCAGCGTCCACAGGTACACCGCGTGCTTGGGCAGGTCCCACTCCAGGATGTTGGAGATGGCGTTGATGGCCGCGCCGCGATGGTGATAGACCACGCCCTTGGGGTCGCCGGTGGTGCCCGAGGTGTAGTTGAGCGCGATCGCATCCCACTCGTCAGCGGGCATTTGCCAGGCGAACTCCGGGTCGCCCGAGGCCAGCAGGCGCTCATAGTCGGTCTCGCCGAAGGCCGGGGCGTCCTGCGGGCCGAGCGCGTCAAGCACCGCCACCACCTTCAGCCCGGGAATCTCGTTGGCGATCTGCCGCGCCAGGTCGGCAAACTCGGTATCGGCCAGCAGCACCCGCGCTTCGCCATGGCGCAGCATGAAGATCAGGTTGGAAGCATCGAGCCGGATATTCAGCGCATTGAGGACCGCGCCCACCATCGGCACCCCAAAGTGCGCCTCCACCATGGCAGGCGTATTGGGCAGCAAGGCCGCAACGGTATCGCCCTTGCCCACGCCCAGGCGTGCCAGCCCGCTGGCCAGGCGCCGTGCCCGCGCGTAGGTGTCGCGCCAGTTCTGGCGTACCGGGCCGTGCACGATGGCCAGCCGGTCGCCATACACGCTGGCGGCGCGCGCCAGGAAATCGATGGGTGTGAGGGGTACGTGATTGGCCGGGTTCTTGCCCAGGCCAGTGTCGAAATCGCTTGGCATTGCCGTAGTCTCCGCATGCGCCGGCTGTGCGGGTATTGGCCCTCAGGATGAGCCGCGCGCCGCCGGTCGCTGTTACTTTTCACTGTGCAAGGCTATCATCGCACAGGACCAAGCTCTGTCGTCCGGATGACAATGCCCGTGCCGGGCCAAGCCGAAATCATGCCCAGCCTGCCCGCAGCCACACCCAGATCGCCTACCCCTCCCCCCGCAGATATCACGACGCCACCGCCCTGCACCGGGCATGCCGCCCTGCTTTCCCAGCATGAATGGTTCGCCGCGCTCGCGCCCAGCCACCAGGCGCTGGCAGCGCGGCAGGTGGTGGTGCAGGATTTTGCCGCTGGCGCCTTCATCGCGCATCGTGGCGAGCCATCGCGCTACTGGATCGGGGTGGAGACCGGCCTGATCAAGCTCGCGGTCTACACGCCGGATGGGCGCGGTTGCACCTTTTCGGGGGTACCGGCAGGCGGCTGGTGCGGAGAAGGCAGTGTCATCAAGCGCGAAGCGCGGAGATACGATGTGATCGCCATCCGCGACTCCCGCCTGGCGCTGGTGCCCGACACCGTGTTCCATACCTTGCTCAGCGAAAGCCTGCCGTTTGCCAGCTTTGTGGTGCGCCAGTTGAACGAGCGCATGGGCCAGTTCATCGCCACCGTGCAGAACGAGCGGCTGCTGAGCGTCGATGCCCGCGTGGCGCAGGCGGTTGCCCAGCTCTTCCACCCGGCGCTGTACCCCCGTACCAGCGCGGTGCTGGAGCTGTCCCAGGAGGAGATCGGCCTGCTGACGGGGCTCTCGCGCCAGCGGGTCAACCAGGCGCTGCGGCGCCTGGCGGCGGAGGGCATGGTCGATTTGTCGTACCAGAGCATCCGGGTGACCGACCTTGAGCGTTTGCGTCACTTTGGCCTGTCGGAGCTGTAGGCAGCGGCCATAGCGCAGCGGTCGCGGCCAAGGCTGGCGTTGAAACCCTCCTTCGGCATCGTGAAACTCACTGGCCGCGCGAAGCCGTACAATGCGATTTTTCCCCTGGCGCCGCGCCCGATGCGCGCCAGCCTGCGTCACCTGAGCTTCGCATGGCCCTCGTCAGCAGCACCGATCTGCGCCTGTCTCACCTGCGCTTCCCCTTTGCCGTGCGCGTCGATGCGCGGCATGGCACCGCGCGCCTGCGCGACGCGAATGCGCGGCGGGAGGTAACGCCTGGCAACCCGTTCGTGGTGCCGGCGTTTGCGTACTTCGATTGCGACCTGCTGCCGGCGCCGGGCCAAAGCACCGCCATCACGCTGCAGGAAGTGCCGGACGACGCATGCCCGCGCATGACCCTGGCCACCCTGCCGGGCTGCCCGTGCCATTCGGAGAAACACTGGTCACGCGCGCTTGCCGGCGAGATCTTCGGCCAGCCTCGGCTACCGTGGAATGCGGCACTGGTCGCCCAGCGATGGGAAGTCACCCCGCGGCTGGTACGCGCACGGCTATTCGCCGAGGGCGAGGCGCTAGGCGTGCTGCTGCGCGAGCAGCGCGTCGCGCGCGCGGTGTACCTGCTTGCGGGCGGCAGCGGCGTGCGCACCGATTGCCTGGCCGCGCAAGTGGGCCTGGGCAGCGTTGCTGCGTTGACCTCCGCTTGCGCGAACACGCTGGGCCCTGCCGCGTTGAGCCTGCTCGAAGCCAGCGACGACCGCGGGACCCCTCCCGGTCCGGCGCCGCGCTTGCACTTGGCGGCATAAGAGGCCGGCCCCTGGCGGTGACCGTGCAGTCGCGGATCTTCTGCTTTGTGCTGTCAGTGGCGCTGCCGGCCCGCTTGTAAAAACCTGCGGGATTTGTAAAAAGGGCTGGCAAGACCCCGCTAGCGGGCCCTGGCAAGTGCAGATCCACCGACTTGCGGTGCGTGTCCGACGCAGCATCTGTATGGACGAGGAAAGCGAAAGGCTGCGCCATCCCATGCCAGACAGGTATTTCCCAGGTATCAGCCGCGGCAAAACCCTCCCATGTGGCGCCAGCGCACAAGCAGTGGCACGCGCCTTGCACCTTTCCCTCTCGCGGCACTACCGCCGCGCCATGGAGACAGAGATGGGACAGCAACAGCAACCCGGCCAAGGCCAGCAAGACCAAAGCAAGCAGCACCAGCAAGGCGGCCAACAAGGCGGACAGCAAGGTGGCCAGGATCAGAAGGGCGGCCAGCAACAGCAGCAGGATCGCGGCCATGACAAGCAAGGCCAGCAAGGCCAGAAGACCGATCAGGCTGGGCAACAAAGCCAGCAAGGCCAGAAGAGTGGCCAGCAAGGCCAACGCTAGCCGCTTGGGGCTGCAACAGCCGCCCCAATAGCCTTCGGGACCTGACGCGACCCAACGCGACTGACCTTAGGCGACTGACCTTAGGCGACATAACGCACTTTGCCCGCGGCGACGTTCTCCGTCGCCGCGACACGCCGCCTGCCTGGCGAAAGCGGGGAGGCGGCGTCGTGTTGTCTGCCGAGGCACTGAGCCGCAAGCAGCGTGCCAGATAACATGAAACCTGAGGCGTCACGCCGATGACCTTAGCGCGCCTTCAGCAAATCCAGCGCCACGTCGACGATCATGTCTTCCTGCCCGCCCACCATGCGCCGGCGGCCCAACTCCACCAGCACGTCGACGGTCTTCAGACCATACTTGCTCGCCGCGGCCTCGCTGTGGCGCAGGAAGCTCGAGTACACCCCGGCATAGCCCAGCGCCAGCGTTTCGCGGTCGACCCGCACGGGACGGTCCTGCAGCGGACGCACGATGTCATCGGCCGCGTCCATCAGCCTGTACAGGTCGCAGCCGTGGTCCCATCCCATGCGCTCGGCGGCCGCGATAAAGACCTCCAGCGGCGCGTTGCCGGCGCCGGCGCCCATGCCGGCCAGGCTGGCGTCCACGCGGTCGCAGCCCTCCTCCACCGCCACGATGCTGTTGGCGACGCCCAGGCTCAGGTTGTGGTGCGCGTGCATGCCGGTCTGCGTTTCCGGCTTCAGCACCGTCTTGAAGGCGCGGAAGCGGTCGCGGACATCGTTCATGGTCAGCGCGCCGCCGGAGTCCACCACATAGCAGCAGGTGGCGCCGTAGCTCTCCATCAGCTTGGCCTGCGCGGCAAGGTTCTGCGGCGTGGTCATGTGGCTCATCATCAGGAAGCCAACGGCTTCCATGCCCAGATGGCGCGCGTACTCGATATGCTGCCGCGAGACGTCCGCCTCGGTGCAATGCGTGGCCACGCGGACGATACGCGCGCCGGCATCATAGGCAGCCTTGAGGTCGTGAACGGTGCCGATGCCGGGCAGCAACAGCGTGGCGATCTTTGCGTGCTTGACCACGCTGGCTGCGGCCTCGATCCATTCCAGGTCGGTGTGGGCGCCAAAGCCATAGTTGAAGCTGGATCCCTGCAGCCCATCGCCATGGGCCACTTCGATCGAATCGACCTTGGCGTCATCCAGCGCCTTGGCAATTTGCCGGGCCTGCTCGACGCTGTACTGATGGCGCACGGCGTGGCTGCCGTCGCGCAGCGTCACATCGGAAATGTAGATCTTCTTTTGGCCTTGCATGGCAGGCACTCCTTATCTGCAGGTGAGTCAGGCGGCGGCGCGCTGGGCAAGCATGGAGCTCGCCATCCGCTCGGCGATGGTGAGCGCGGCGCTGGTCATGATGTCGAGATTGCCGGCGTAGGCCGGGAGGTAGTGCGCCGCGCCCTCCACCTCCAGGAACACCGAGGTCTTGAGCCCGCTCACACGCCCCACCCCGGGCACCACCAGCGGCGCATCCGCCGGGATGCGGTCGAACTGCACCTTTTGCTTGAGGCGATAGCCGGGCACGTATTGCCGCACCTCGGCGGCCATGGCGTCGATCGACGCGGCGATGGCGGCCTCGTCCGCCATCTCGCTCAGGCAATACACCGTGTCACGCATGATCAGCGGTGGCTCGGCCGGGTTGAGCACGATGATGGCCTTGCCCTTGCTGGCCCCACCGATCGCTTCGATCGCCTTGGAGGTGGTCTCGGTAAATTCGTCGATGTTGGCGCGCGTGCCGGGGCCCGCGCTCTTGCTGGAGATGCTGGCCACGATCTCGGCATACAGCACCGGCGCCACCCGCGATATGGCCGCCACCATGGGGATGGTGGCCTGTCCGCCGCAGGTGACCATGTTGACGTTGTGCGCGTCCAGGTGCGCATCGCCGTTGACCAGCGGGATGCAGTAAGGGCCGATGGCCGCCGGCGTCAGGTCGATCATGCGCAGCGACGGCCGCAGGCCACGCAGGAACGCATCGTTCTTCACGTGCGCGCCGGCGCTGGTGGCATCGAACACCACATCGATATCGCCGAACACCGGCAGGCGCGTCAGTCCTTCCACGCCTTCGTGGGTGGTCGCCACGCCCAGGCGCGCGGCGCGCGCCAGGCCGTCCGATGCCGGGTCGATGCCGACCATCGCGCCCATCTCGACGTACGCGCCGTGGCGCAGGATCTTGATCATCAGGTCGGTGCCGATATTGCCGGAACCAATGATGGCGGCCTTCAGTTTGCGGGTCATGGATCTCTCCTGTTGGATCTCTTGCGTCATTCCACACTGGCGCCGCTGGCCTTGACCAGCGGGGCCCAACGCGTGCTTTCACTGTTGAGGAAGGCGCCGAACTGCTGCGGCGTCATGGGCAGCGCTTCCAGACCCTGGTCGGCAAAGCGCTTGGTCACCTCGGGTGCCTTGAGCGCCTTGAGCGCGGCCTCGTTGAGACGCGCGACAATGGCATCGGGCGTGCCGGCCTTGACCACCATGCCAAACCAGACGCCGGCATCCAGCCCGCCGATGCCGAGTTCGGAGAGCGTGCGTACGTCCGGCAGCGAAGGCGAGCGGCGCGGCGCCGCGATGGCCAGCGGCTTGACCTTGCCGCCCTTGATCAGCGGCGAGGTGGTGATCACCGGGTCGAACATCATGTCGACCTGCCCGGCCATCACGTCCTGCAAGGCCGGGGCTGAGCCCTTGTAAGCCACGTGCGTCATGTGACCGCCAGCCTTGTCGGCAAACAAGCCGCCCAGCAGGTGGCCGATCGAGCCGATCCCCTGCGAGGCATAGTTCACGCCGTTCGGCTTGCTCTTGGACAGCGCTACCAGGTCCTTGACGGAATTGACGGGGCTGCCCTGCGGCACCACCAGCACCAGGGGCGACGACGCCAGTGCCGTCACCGGCTTGAAATCCTTGAGCGGGTCGTACGAGAAATTGCGGTACAGGCCGGGATTGATCGCGAACATTTCGGTGGCGGCCACGAACATGGTGTAGCCATCCGCGTCAGCTCGCTTGACCGATTGCGCCGCGATCTGGCCGCCACCGCCGGGACGGTTCTCGACCACGACCGGCTTGCCAAGGCCGGTCTGCATCTGCTGCGCCATCTGGCGCGCAATCATGTCGGTCACGCCGCCGGCGGGGAACGGCACCACGATGGTCAGCGGGTGGCTGGGGAACGTGTCGGCATGGACGGGGGCGCTGCCAAGCACGCCGGCGGTCACGAGCAATGCGCCTGCGAGGATGGATCTGGTGGGTTGCATGTTGTCTCCTTGTGTATTTTTAATGTGGTAAAAAAGCTTGAGATGCCGCACGTCACCCCGGCGCAAACCGTGCCCGCACGCTGCCGATGCCGCTGATGCGGGCCTCGAAGCACTGCCCCGGCGCCGCGGCCGCCATCGGCCCCAGCGCACCGGTCAGGATCAGGTCGCCGGCTCGCAGCGGGTCCCCCAGCGAGGCCAGTTTCCGGGCCAGCCAGACTGCGGCGTTAAGCGGATGGCCAAGGCAATCCGCGCCGGAACCCGTGGAAACTCGCTCGCCATCACGCAGCATTTCCATCTTCACGGTCTTCAGGTCCAGGCCAGCCAACAGCACCGGCACCGCGCCCAGCACCACCAGGCCGCTGGAGGCGTTGTCAGCCACCGTATCCACGTACGAGATATCCCAGTTGCGGATGCGGCTGCCGACCACTTCAATCGCAGGCAGCACGTAGGCGACGGCGTTGATCAGGTCGACCAACGTCGCATCCTCAGCTGGGACATCGCGGCTCAGCACCAGCGCGACCTCGGCTTCGGCCTTCGGCTGCAGGGTGCGGGCGAGCGGAATCGGCTCGTCGTCGCCGAAGACCATGTCGGCAAACAACGTGCCAAAGTCGGGCTGGTCCACGCCAAGCTGGCGCTGCACCGCGAGCGAGGTCAGGCCGATCTTGCGGCCAACCACGCGGCGGCCCTGGGCCCGCCACGCGTCGACGTTGGCGCGCTGGATGGCATAAGCCATCGCTGCATCGCCCGGCGGGATTTCGCCGCGCAGCGGCTCGACCGGCGTGCGCCTCTGCTCTGCCTCGCGCAGCCGCCTGGCGAGCGCGAGCGTCATTTCCTGGTTTGACATGGTTGGTCCTGGTTGGGTTATGCGTGCCCGGTGGCGGGCTGTGCCTGCATCACGCCGAAGCCTGCGATCCACTCGTCGATGGGCCGGTAGTACTCGATCGATGCCTGGTAAGGCCCGGCGGCCGCCAGCGCGCCAAAGGCGGCGATCCAGGTGCGGATCTCGTGCGCCGACTTGCCGGCGTCGCGCGTGATGTCGTCATTGCGCATGGCATCCACCGCTGCAAGGTTTGCGCCGGCCAGCCGTTCCAGGAAGGCGCGGTCCCATGCCGGATTGAGCGGATGCAGGGGGCTGTCGCCTTTGGTGAACGCTTGCGCGGCGGCCACGGTACGCGCCTGGCGGGCAGCACGCGACTCGGGCGGCGGATTGCGCCCGGCAATCAGGCGCTCGGCGGCCTCCGCATTGGCCGAGGCGATTTCCGGCACGGGCGGCTCGTGCGAGATGCCGCCCGACCCCACCACCAGCACACGCTTGCCCAGGCCCTGCAGGAAGCGTCCGATCGCGTCGCCAAGCAGCCGCGCACGCCGGCACGTTGCCATGGGCGGCGCCACCGAGTTGATGAAGACAGGGATGACCGGGCAAACGTCCAGCCCGCCCAGCAGGACTTCCAGCGCCTGCGCGCAGCCGTGGTCCACCTGCATGCGGTACGACACGGCCACATCCACGTCGCGGTCCAGCACCGCCTGCGCCATCGCGAGCGCGGTGGCGCGCGGCACATCGAGCGGGCCCGCCAGGCTCTTGAAGTCGCCAATGGCACTGGCCGCCACGCCGATGCAGAACTGCGGCATCACGTCGTAAAAGAAGCCGTTGAAGTGATCCGGCGCAAAGACCACCACCAGCTCCGGCGCAAAGGCTTGCACGCGAGCGCGCGCCGCGGCCTGCACGCGCTCCACTTCGGCCACGATCTCCGGCGCGGGATCGTGGTAGCCATGCAGCGGCGTGTGGGACAGGCATTCGAGATGCATCGGCATGTCAGGCTCCCCGCGCAAAGGCGATGGCGTGGTCGCGCGCCGGCTGCGTGCCTGGCTGCGCGGGCAAAGCGCCCGGCGCAGCGTCAGCCGACGGTGACGCGTCGGACAGCGCGAGCTTTGCGGCCAGCACCTGGATGGCATCGGACACTTGCTGCGGCGAGCACAACCCGGCGATAAAGCGGTCGGGGCGCAGCAGCACCACGGAGCCGGGCAGCTTGCCGAACCAATCCTTGAGACGCCCGGCAGTGTCGCCGATGGCGATCACCCCTTGCGGCACGTCGTCGCGATAGGCAAGCTGCGTATCGGGCTTGGCCATGACGAAGCACGCGCCCAGCTTTTCCCAGACGGTGCGCGCTTGTGGCGTCAGGCCAAAGGTCGGGTCCGCGCCCCAGGCGATGATGGCAAAGCGATTGCCGATCACGTCGTCCAGGCGCACGGTATGACCTTGCTCGGTCCGCACCATTGGCTGGATGAACATGCGCCCAACCGGCGAGCTTCCCGCCGGATCGCGGCCGTGAACGAGCCGGCCAACCAGCGAATCCCGCTTCTCGCTCATCAGGCCCAGCATGCGTCCCAGCGGCGAGTTGCCGGAGCGCTCCAGCAAGCGCGCGAGGAACCGGTCGTCACCCTGGCGCTCGGGCAATAGCACCACGCCCGATTCATAACGCGGCATGGGCTTGAAGCGCATCTCCACGAAGTACCGCTTGACCGAGGGAAACACGTTCAGCACACAGGTCAGGCCATCGCGCAGCGACGCGCCGAAGCGGCTGGCGGGCGCGAAGATATCGCCCGCCACTTCGGACAGGTGGATCATCGAGCGCGCATGAGCGCGCCGCTCCATGCTGTAGGTATCCAGCAGCCGGTCCTGCGCCACGCCCTTGACCACCATCGCCAGCTTCCAGCCCAGGTTGCTCGCGTCGCGGATGCCGCTGTTGTAGCCCTGCCCCTGCCAGACCGGCATGATGTGCGCGGCGTCGCCCGCCAGCAGCACGCGCTTGACGCGGAAGGTCCGCGCCAGGCGCGCGTTATGGGTGTAGACGCGCTTGCGGATGTAGTCGACCTTGTCCGGATCGGCCACTACCTTGCGGATCAGCGCGGCGAGGTTCTCCGGCCGGGACAGCTCCTCTTCCGTCTCGCCGGGCATGACCATGAACTCGAAGCGGCGGATCCCGTGCGGGAGCGCGGCCGACACATAGGGACGCGTCGGGTCGCAGTGCATGTAGATATGTGGCGTGCCGATCGGGTCATTGCGCACGTCCACCACGATCCACTGGTTGGGCTTGGTGCGGCCTTCAAACGGCACGTCCAGCGTACGCCGCACGACGCTGTTGCCGCCATCGCAGCCGGCCAGGTAGGCGGCGCGGATGGCGGTGACACGTCCGTGCGCGTCTTCCGCGCGGATCGTCACGCCGTGTTCGTCCTGCGTGAAGGCCGATAGGCCGTGGCCGAACAGCACCTGTACATGGGGAAAGCGCCGCAGGCCCTCGTACAGGATCCGGTCCGCCAGCGGCTGGATAAAGGCGTTGCGGCGAGACCAGCCAAACTCGTCGGTGCGCGGCTCGATCGACGCAAAGCAGCGGCCGGTGTGCGTGACAAAGCGCATCCAGTGGTGCGGCGTGGTATGCGGCAGCAGTGCATCGGCCAGGCCAACGGACTGGAACACCCGCAGCGCCTCGTCGTCCAGGCCAATGGCGCGGGGGTAGTCGATGATCTGGTCCAGCTTCTCGACCAGCACGACGCGCACACCCTGCAGCCCAAGGATGTTGGCAATCATCAGGCCCACCGGGCCGGCGCCGATGATGGCGACGTCGGTGTCCAGATCCCGCGGACGAGCGTCTGCGCCCGCCATCTCGATGGCGTTGTTCATGTCTCCTCTCCTGCTTGTCCGGTACTTGCCGGCTTAAACCGTGGCCGCTTCCGGCACGGCATTGCCGAGCAGGAAATTCAGGTGAATGCGGTTGAAGGTGTCGGCATCCTCGAACTGCGGCCAGTGGCCGCAACCGTCCATCACCGTGAACAGCGCGCCGGGAATCATGGTGGCGATGCGCCGTCCTTCCGACACATCGGCGGTGGGATCGTCGGAGGTCCACAGCACCAGCGTCGGGGCCTTGATGCGGCCATAGTGCTCGGCGCGAAGGATGTTGCGCTGGCGCGTTTCCATGTCCTGCAGCACCATGTTGCCGCGCTGGGCCTCGACCATGCCCGGTTGCGCGTAGATGGCCTGACGCGTGGCGATCAGGTCGTCGAAGGCCTTGGCCTTGTCGGCCATCAGCCATTCCACGCGCGCCTTGATGAAATCCCAGCCCGGTTCTTCCACGGCGCGCATGGACAGCGTCTTGAGGCGCTCCATCACCACCGGGTCCGCCTGCGAGCCACCCGCGGTGTTGAGCACCAGCCGCTCCACGCGTTCGGGGTGGTCAATCGCCAGGCGCGAGGCCACCCAGCCGCCCAGCGATTCCCCGCTGAACGCAGCGCGCGCGATGCCGAGGGTATCCATCACGCGGATCACGTGGTCGACGTAATCGGATATCTCGCGCCCGCCCGCCGGCTTGTCGGTCCAGCCGTGGCCGATCATGTCGATGGCCCATACGTCGAAATGCTCGGCATGCGATTGCAGGTTGCGCACGTAGGCCTCGGCGTGGCCGCCGACGCCGTGCAACAGGATCAAAGCGGGCTTGTCGCTGCTGCCGGCATGCAGGTAGCGGGTGCGGATGCCCTTGGCATCGAGCCAGCCCTGGCTGAAGGAGACGCCGCGCAACTCGCCCCAGATGCTCTGGAACGGCAGCTCGGGCTGGCTGGACGGGACGGACTTGAGGGGCGTGGCAGCGGTCGACATCGTGTCTCCTTCGTTCGTGAATGTTTTTGAATGGCTAACTGGTACAGCGGAGTGTAGAGAGCCGATTGCATCCGGACAAAAAAACGAACAGAATGTGCAAGGAGTGCACAACGTTGATTTAAAAGGGTTTTTTATGCCTGGAATGCCTGGAATGCCTGGGGTGCCTGATCGCCGCATCTCGCCTTACGCCAGCGTGCGCGGGCTGACCCGTGGCCTGGACGTGCTCAAGGCGCTGAACCGGATGGAAAGCGGGCGCGGGACCGCGCAGCAGCTGAGCGAGCTGACCGGGCTGCACCGCACCACGGTCAGACGCCTGCTGGAAACGCTGATCGCGGAGGGTTTCGTGCGCCGCAGCGACTCGGACGACAGCTATCGCCTGACGCTGCAGGTCAGGGCCTTGAGCGAAGGCTTCAATGACGATGAGTGGATCTCCACCATCGCCGCGCCGCTGATGGGCGAGCTGCTGCAGCGCGTGCTATGGCCGTCGGACCTGACGACGCCCGACGGCGACGCCATGATCATTCGCGAGACCACGCACCGCTTCAGCCCGCTGTCCTTTCACCGCGCCATGGTCGGGCGGCGCCTGCCGATGCTGTCGACGGCCGCCGGGCGGGCCTATTTCGCGTTTTGTGGCGAAGGGGAACGGGAGGACATCCTCAACCTGCTGCGCTCAGGTGGCGGCAGCGATGAGCAGGCAGCGCTGGCCAACAACGCCGCCTATGTGCGCAAGCTGGTTGCGCACGTGCGCGAGGATGGCTTTGGGTCGAATCGCGGCGACTGGCTGGAGCAGCGCAAGATCGGCGCGGTCGCCGTGCCGATCCGGCACGCGGACCGCGTGCGCGGCAGCCTCAACGTGGTGTATCTCGCGCGCGCCCTGAGCGAGCAGGAGGCGATCAAGCGCTTCGTGGCACCGCTGCAGGACATAGCCAGCCGCGTGCAGGCAGCCATGGCCTCGCCGGCGCCCGCGCGGCGGACCACTTAGGCTAGGCTCAATCCAGCACGATCTTGTGCGCGCGGATCAAGGCGCCCCATTTGGCGCGCTCATTGTCCACGAACGCGGCAAAGCCCGCCCGGCTATCGCCCATGGGCTCCAGCCCAAGCTCCTGCATTTGCTTGACCACCGCCGGGTCCTTCAGCGCTGCGGCAATGGCCGCGTTAAGCTTGTCGACCGAGGCCGGCGGCGTGCCGGCCGGGACCACTACGCCCTGCCACGCGAATGCCGTGAAGCCAGCCAGCCCGGCCTCGGCAAAGGTTGGCACATCCGGCAGCACCGCCGAGCGCTGCTCCGCGGGCAGCGCGATGGCGCGCAGCCGGCCGGCGCGGATCAACGGCACCGCGGCCGAGAGATCGGCCATCATGAAATCGACCTGCCCGCCCGCCACGTCCTGCAACGCGGGTGGCGTGCCTTTATACGGCGCGTGGACGGCGCTAGCCTGCACGCGGTCGAGCAGCAGCTCGGCGCTCAGGTGGTGGGGGCTGCCGGTGCCGACAGAGGCATAGGTGGCCTTGCCCTGCCCCGCTTTCAGCCACGTGATGAACTCGTGCAAGGTCTTTACCGGCAAGGCTGGGTTGGCGACCAGTATCACGGGCAGCTTCACCAGGGAGGTCACCAGCGTGAAATCCCTGGCGGCGTCATAGGGTAGCTTGCGATACAGCGCCGGGTTAAGCACCAGCGTACCCTGCCCGGCAGTCAGCACCGTAGCGCCGTCGGCACGCGCCTTGGCCACGTCCTGCGCGGCGAGGATGGTGGCGCCGCCCGGCTTGTTGTCGACCACGAAGTTCTGGTGCATGGCCGGCGCGATCTTCTGCGCGACGATGCGCGTGGCGAGGTCACTGCCGCCGCCAGCGGTGTAGGGCACCACCCAGCGTGCGGCGGGGTCGGCGGCGTGAGCGGCGCTGGTCCCGCCCAGCGCTATCGCCAATCCTGTGGCAACGCGCGAAGCATGCTGCGCCATGGCATAGAGGCGCGTGCGCCGGGCGCAGGCGTTTGCTTGCATGATTGGGTCTCCTCCGATTCTTCTGTTGTTTGTTTTTTTGCTTTGTGCAATCCGCAGCTAGTACGTCTTATCCTGGCTGGTCCCCGCACTGCCCTGGCCCTTGAACTGCGCGGCAAGACTCTCTGCCGCCCGGGCCAGCATCGTGGCATCCACGCCAACGGCGGTGAACGTCGTGCCCAGCGCCATGTACTGCCGCGACTGCGCCACGTCCGCGCTGAGGATGCCCGCGCCCTTGCCGGCGCGGCGGATGCGCGCGATGGCGTCGGCGATGGCGCTCTGCACGTCCGGGTGGCCCGGGTTGCCGAGATGGCCCATGTCGGCGGCGAGATCCGCCGGGCCGATGAACACGCCATCCACGCCTTCGGTGGCGGCGATGGCATCGAGGTGCGCAAGCCCGGCGCGCGTCTCCACCTGCACCAGCACGCACATCTCGCCGTTGGCCTGGGCCAGGTAGCCGCCGACACGGTTCCAGCGCGAGGCACGCGCCATTGCGCTGCCCACGCCGCGCACGCCTTGCGGCGGGTAGCGGGTGGCGGCAACCGCGGCGGCCGCCTCGGTCGCGTCCTGCACCATCGGCACGAGCAGGGTCTGCACGCCCAGGTCAAGCAACTGCTTGATCTGCACGGTGTCGTTCCACGACGCACGCACCACCGGCCGCACGGGATAGGCGGCCAGCGCCTGCAGTTGCGCCAGGATGGACGGCACGGTGTTGGGTGCGTGCTCGCCGTCGATCAGCAGCCAGTCGAAGCCGGCGTCGGCCAGTACTTCGGCGGTGTAGGGACTGGCCAGGCCGAGCCACAGACCGATCTGCTGCTCGTTGGCGGCAAGCGCGCGCTTGAAGGTATTGAGGGGGATTTCCATGATGGCGTCCGGGTCAGGCGTTCAGCCGAAGTGGCAGGCCACGGCGCCCAGCGCGCCATAGTCCACGTGGAATGTATCACCCGGGCTGGCCGCCACCGGCCGCGTGAAGGAGCCGCCGAGGATCACCTCGCCCGCTTCCAGGCCCACGCCATGCGGATGCAGCTTGTTGGCCAGCCATGCCACGCCGTTGGCGGGATGGTTGAGCACACCGGCGGCCACGCCGGTTTCCTCGATCACGCCGTTGCGCGACATGATGGCCGAGACCCAGCGCAGGTCCACATCGAACGGCCGCACCGGGCGCCCGCCCATCACCACGCCGGCATTGGCCGCGTTGTCGGCGATGGTGTCGAACACCTTGCGCGGGCGCTTGCTGTCGGGGTCGATCCCATGGCTGCGCGCATCGATGATCTCCAGCGCGGGGATCACGTAGGCGGTAGCGTCATACACGTCGAACAGCGTGCAGTTCGGCCCCTTGAGCGGCTTGTCCAGCACGAAGGCCAGCTCCACCTCCACGCGCGGCACGATAAAGCGCCCCGGCGGGATCGTCGCACCGTCCTGGAAGAACATGTCGTCCAGCAAGGTGCCGTAGTCAGGCTCGTCGATCTGCGAGGAAAGCTGCATGGCGCGCGAGGTCAGGCCGATCTTGTGGCCCTTGATGGTGCGGCCTTCGGACAGCTTGTGGGCCAGCCACTCGCGCTGGATGGCGTAGGCATCTTCAATCGTGATGTCAGGGTGGTCCAGCGAGATTTGCCGGATCTGCCGGCGCGATTGCTCTGCGCCGTGCAGGCGATGGGCGATCTGGTGGATCAGCTCTGGGCTGAGCATGGGGTCTCCGTGGGAAGCGTTGAGCGTTGTGCGCAGGGGCCTGTTGGTCGACGGTGGAACCGGTCAGGCCTTCTTGAAACGGGCGTGCACGTTGTTGTGCTTGTAGCTGCCACCCTCGTTGAACTCGACCAGCTCCATTGACAGCGCCAGGTAGCGCCGCGCATATAGCTCGGCAAAGTGCGCCTTGACAGCCTCGAAGAGCGCATCGCATGCCGCCTTCTTGGCCGCCTCGGGACGCCCGGCGCCGATCTTCAGCGTGATGTGGACGAAGGCGTAGTCCTCCTCGCCGTCGGCCATGCGGTAGTCGGCCAGCGCCAGCGCGCGCGAGCGGATGCCGCCGATGGGAAACACGCCGTCCTGCGCGATCAGCACGTCGTTGATGGTCTTGAGCAGGGTGGGCACGCGCGCGTCGGCGCGGATGTTGTCCGTGTACTCGACGATGATGTGGGGCATTGGCAGGCCTCTCCGATAAAGCGTGAATCGTAATCCGTGATCGGTGATCCCTCAGCACACCGGGAAGATCGCATTGATCTGGCCGGTGCCCGAGCTGGTGAAGTAGTCGGTGATGATCTCCACCGGGCGCTCGTACTTGTCCCAGCCCAGCAGGCCCAGCAGCATGGCGGTGTCATGCATGCCGCCCTCGCCGATGCAGTGCTCGTTGTACTCAGGCAACATGCGGCAGAAGGTGGCCCAGTCGCCCTGCTTCCAGAGTTCCACCACGCGCAGGTCCACCTGCTTGAAGAACTCGCGGCTGATCTGGTGGATGCTCTCCTCGGGGCTGTTGTTGTCGTTGAAGCGGTGCGACAGCGAGCCGCTGGCGAGAAACGCCACATTGGCATCGCTGGCCTCGATGGACGCACGCAGCGCCTCGCCAAAGCGGCGGCTCTCATCGAGCTGGTGCCAGGCGCACCAGGCCGCGATGGAAACCACCTTGAAATGGCGGTCTGCGTTCATGTAACGCATCGGCACCAGCGTGCCGTATTCCAGCTCCAGGCTGGCGATCTCGTGGGCGCGGGTCATGACGCCCTGCTCGCATGCGGTGCTGGCGATCAGCCGGCCCAGTTCGGGATTACCGTCATAGGCGTAGGCCATGTCCTTGATGAAATGCGGCAGCTCGTTGCTGGTGTAGATGCCCTCGAAGTGCGCATTGCAGTTGACGTGGTAGCCGGCGTTGACCAGCCAGTGCACATCGGCCACCACGATGGTGTCGACGCCCAGCTCCCGGCAGCGCCGGCCGATTTCGCGGTGCCCGGCAATCGCCGCCTCACGGCAGCCGTGGTGCTTGCCCGGCAGCTCGGACAGGTACATCGACGGCACGTGCGTGACCTTGGCGGCGAGGGATAGCTTGCCCATGGCGGTGTCTCCTGTTTTGTTTTGGTGCGGGCTGTGCTCAAACGCCCCAGCGCGGAATATGATGCCCGCCCATCGAGATGCAAACGTTCTTCACCTCAGCAAACACCTCGAAGCTGAACTCGCCGCCCTCGCGCCCCGTGCCGGATGCCTTGGTGCCGCCAAACGGCTGGCGCAGGTCGCGCACGTTCTGGCTGTTGACGAACACCATGCCGGCCTCGATGCCGCGCGCCAGGCGGTGCACCTTGCCCACGTCCTGGGTCCAGATGTACGAGGCCAGGCCGTAAGCGGTGTCATTGGCCATGGCCAGGCCATCGTCTTCGCCCTTGAACGGGATCAGGCAGGCCACCGGGCCAAAGATCTCTTCCTGCGCCACGCGCATGTGGTTTTCCACATTGGCCAGCACCGTGGGCTGCACGAAATTGCCGTTGCGCAGGTGCGCCGGCAGGCCGGACGGCCGCTCGGCGCCGCCGGCCAGGATGGTGGCACCCTCCTGCTCGCCCAGGCGGATATAGCCCGTGACCTTCTCCCAGTGCTGCTGGGTGATCATGGCGCCCACATGCGTCTGCTCGCTGGTCGGGTCGCCCACGCGCAAGCGCCTGGCGCGTTCGGCGAACTTGCCGACGAAGTCGTCGTAGACCGTGTCCTGCACGAAGATGCGCGAACCCGCGGTGCAGCGCTCGCCGTTGATCGAGAAAATGGTGAACAGCGCGGCGTCCAGCGCGCGCTCCAGGTCCGCGTCGTCGAACACCAGCACCGGCGACTTGCCGCCCAGTTCCATCGAGAATTTCTTCAGGCCCGCGCGCTCGATGATGCGCTTGCCGGTGGCCGTGCCGCCCGTAAACGATACGGCCCGCACGTCCGGATGGCGCACCAGCGCGTCCCCGGCGCTGGCGCCGTAGCCCTGCACCACGTTGAGCACGCCAGCCGGCACCCCGGCTTCCAGCGCCAGCATGCCGAGCTGGTCCGCCGTGAGCGGCGACAGCTCCGACATCTTCAGCACCGCGGTATTGCCCAGCGCCAGGCATGGCGCGACTTTCCAGGTGGCAGTCATGAAGGGCACGTTCCACGGCGAGATCAGCGCGCACACGCCCACCGGCTGGTAGAGCGTGTAGTTGAGCATCTGATCGTCCACGGGATAGGTGCGGCCGTTCATCTGCACGCACACCTCGGCGAAGAAATTGAAGTTCTCGGCGGCGCGCGGGATCAGCTGCTTGCCGGTCTGCGCGATCGGCAAGCCTGTGTCCTGCGTTTCCAGCGCGGCAAGGTGCGGCACGTGCTCGGTGATCAGGTCGGCCAGGCGGCGCATGATGCGGGCGCGCTCCTTGGCCGGGGTATTGGCCCACTTGGGGAACGCCGCCTTGGCCGCCGCCACCGCGGCGTTGACCTCGGCCTCGCCGCCCGCGGCCACCGTGGCGATCTCTTCACCGGTGGCCGGGTTCCAGGTGGTGAACGTGTCCTTGCTGTCGACCTGCTTGCCGTTGATCCAATGCTTGATCATGGTTGTCTCCTGTTGGCATTTGGTGCGCCCGGTGCGCCTGGGTTCGCTTCAGCTCGCTTCAGCTCGCTTCAGCGCCCGCTGCCGTATTCGGTAGCCGAGGCAATGGTGTTCACCAGCCGCCCCACCCCTTCGATTTCCGTAACGATTTCATCGCCCGGCTGCGTGTCGGCCAGCCCTTCCGGCGTGCCGGTCAGGATCACATCGCCCGCCTCCAGCGTCATGAAGCTGCTGAGGTATTCGATCAGCCACGGGACGGCGAAGATCATGTCACGGGTGCTGCCCTGCTGGGTCAGCTTGCCGTTGACGGTAGTGGTGAGCGCGAGGTTCATCGGATCCGGCACGTCGTCGCGGTCCACCAGCCACGGCCCCAGCGGCGTGCAGGTGTCGCGGTTCTTCACCCGCAGGTTGGGGCGATAGTAGTTTTCCAGGTAGTCGCGGATGGCGTAGTCGTTGGCGACCGTATAGCCGCGCACGTAGTCATAAGCTTGCGCCGCCTTGACGCCGCGCGCCGTGCTGCCGATCACCACCGCCAGCTCGCACTCGTAATGCATGTACTTCACGCCCTCCGGCCGGATGGTATGCGCCCGGTGGCCAATGAACGCGCCCGGCCCCTTGAGGAAGACGAGAGGTTCTTCCGGCGCCTTGAAGGCCAGTTCGCGCGCGTGGTCGGCATAGTTCAGGCCAAGCGCGAAGGTGGTGCGCGGCACCACGGGCGGCAGCCACGTCACGGCGTGCTCGCTGACCACGCGGCCGTCGTCCAGGCGCAATGCGCCTTCGCCAGCCGGCTGCGCGGTGTGGACCAGGCCATCGAAGGCTACACGTGCGGTTCTCATGCTGCCTCCCCGGGCGCTGCCTTGATGCCGTGCCGCAGGCGCCCTACGAGTTCGATTTCGATCTCCACCATGTCGCCGGCACGCGCCAGCGGCGCGCCTTCGGGCACGCCCGCCAGCAGCACGTCGCCGGCTTCGAGCGACATGAAGGCGGTGACATCGGCCAGCAATTGCGCCACGGGGCGCAGCAGGTTGCCGGTGTGGTTGCGCTGGCGTTCCTCGCCATTGATGCGCACCACCATGCTGAGCGCATCGGCGTTGCCGACCTGCTCGCTGGCCATCACCCACGGGCCAATCGGGCAATAGCCGTCGCGGCACTTGTGGCGCACCGCCGGGCGGTAATAGCTGGCGTGCGGCACGCTGACATCCGACACCACCGTGTACCCTGCGATATAGTCCGCGGCCTGCGCCGGGTCGATGCGGGTTGCGCGCCGGCCGATCACGATGCCGAGCGCGGCGCCGATTTCCAGGGTTTCCTGGCCCGGTGGCAGCGCGACAAGGCTGCCATGGGCGGCCAGGGTATTGGCCGGCTTGATGTAGAGGATCGGGCCAGCAGGCGGCGCCTGGTAAGGGGCCGCATTGACACTGTCGCCAAGGGCCGCGAGCGCGCCCTTGAAGTTCAGCAGCGTGCCGTACACCGTGCCGGTGATGGCGGGCTGCCACATGAATTCATCCTCGCGCAGGGCGCGCCCACCGTCCAGCGGCAGCAAGGTGGCACCGTCCACCGGCACTGCCCGCACTGGCCGGCCGCCGGCGGCGATTCTGGCTTGTCGCATCGTGCTCCTCTCTGGTTGCGCCCGCACGTGGCCGGGCGCTTGCGCTGCCGGGCCGGCGGATCGTCGACGGCGGATCGCCCGTTGGCGCCGCCTGTAATTAACATGTTAATGAAATTGCATGATAGTTTCAACCCCATTGTGATCCGCGGCGCCGCGATCCAGCCGCCCGGCCCTTCGCGTCCTCGTCTGCGCCTGTCATCGTGCTGTCATGCAGCATCCCCAGAATTCGCGCTGTACCGGGTTTCGCCTTGCCGCAGCGCGATTGCGCTAATGCACCGCAGCAGCAAAAAGGCTTGCGACCCGATTTTTTTGCGGCTTGAATGAAAACGTTTTCATTTTTACCGCTGTTGCGCGCCTGGTTCGCCATGCGCACGATGTGATCCCGAAACCAAGACCGGAAGCTCTCGCGTGAAGCGCACCCAGGACCGTTCCAGCAGCACCGCCCCGGACGCCGCCGGCACCGCCACGCTGGTGGACGTTGCGCAAGCAGCTGGTGTATCGCTAGCCACCGCATCGCGCGCGTTCAACAGCCCGGCGCTGGTGCGCGAAGGCACCGCGCAGCGCGTGCTGGAAGCCGCACGGCGGCTGAGCTTTCGCCCCAACCTGCTCGGCAGCAAGCTGCGCGCGCAGCAAAGCCGGATGATTGGCGTGATGCTGCCCACCCTGGAAAACGCCGTGTTCGCCGAATGCTGGCGCGGCATCGAGGACGCCGCGCTGGCCGCCGGCTACTCGCTGATGCTGGTGACCAGCGCCTACGACCCCGCGCGCGAACGCGAGCGCATCGAATACCTGCTGCGCCACCGGGTCGACGGCATGGTGCTCACGGTGGCCGACGCCGCCCGCAGCGCCGTGCTCGACCAGCTCGATGCCGAAGGCGTGCCCTATGTGCTGGCCTACAACCAGGCAGCCGCGCGCGGCCAGCGCCACTCCGTCTCCGTGGACAACCGCGGCAGCGCCCGCGAAGGCGTGCAAGCCCTGATCGCGGCAGGGCACCGCCGCATCCGCGTGGTCTCTGGCGCCTTCATCGCCTCCGACCGCGCGCGCCAGCGCTTCGAGGGCTACCGCGACGCCATGCACGCGCACGGCCTGGAAGCCGCACCACCGCTTTGCCTGCCCACCCACATCGCCAGCAACGCTGACCAGATCGGCGCGCTGGCCGCCGGGCCGGATGCGCCCACCGCCTTTTTTTGCACCAACGACCTGCTGGCGATCGGCGTGATTTCCGACCTGAAGCGGCTCGGCCTGCGCGTGCCGCGCGACATTTCCGTGCTGGGCTACGACGGCATCGCGCTGGGCGCGCTGGTGGAGCCGCCACTGGCATCGGTGGTGCAGCCCAACACCGAAATCGGCGAGCGCGCCGTTGCGCAGTTGCTTCAGCGCTTCGGCCTCGCAGCAACCGGCGTATCCAACGTATCCGGCATACCCAACGTATCCGGCGCCAGACCCGGGCGCATTACCTTGCTGCCCCACGGCCTGCGCCTGGGCGGCACGGTAGCCGCACCGGCATGACCCTTCACCCACCGCGTTCCCCCAGCCCTAGCCCTAGCCCTAGCCCTAGCCCTCGTATGCAACCCAAGGAGTTCACCATGCAAGCAACCCGTTCCTGGCACAAACCGCTGCGCCGGATCGCCAGCGCGCTCGGCGCCGCCGCCGTCTGCGCATTCAGCCAGGGCGCGGCAGCGCAAACCGCGATCTGCTACAACTGCCCGCCCGAATGGGCAGATTGGGCCTCGCAGATCCGCGCCATCAAGGAAAAGACCGGCGTCACGGTGCCGCATGACAACAAGAACTCCGGCCAGTCGCTCGCGCAGCTGGTCGCCGAAAAAGGCAGCCCGGTAGCGGACGTGGTGTACTACGGCGTGACCTTCGGCATCCAGGCCAAGAAGGACGGCGTCACCGCCCCCTACAAGCCGGCCCACTGGAACGACATCCCCGACGGCCTCAAGGACCCGCAAGGCAACTGGTTCGCCATCCACTCCGGCACGCTCGGCTTCATGGTCAACGTCGACGCGCTGCGCGGCAAGCCCGTGCCGCAGTCCTGGGCCGACCTGCTCAAACCCGAGTACAAGGGCCTGATCGGCTACCTCGACCCGGCCAGCGCCTTTGTCGGCTACGTCGGCGCGGTTGCCGTCAACCAGGCGATGGGCGGCTCGATGGACAACTTCGGCCCGGCCTTCAAGTACTTCCGCGACCTGCAGAAGAACCAGCCCATCGTCCCCAAGCAAACCGCCTATGCCCGCGTGCTCTCCGGCGAGATCCCGATCCTGCTGGACTACGACTTCAACGCTTACCGCGCCCGCTACAAGGACAAGTCCAACGTGGCCTTCGTGATTCCGAAGGAAGGCACGGTGGTGGTGCCGTACGTGATGAGCCTGGTGAACAAGGCACCGCACGATGCACAAGGCAAGAAGGTGCTGGACTTTGTGCTGTCCGATGAAGGGCAAGCCCTGTGGGCCAATGCCTACCTGCGCCCCGTGCGCAGCGCCGCCGTGCCCAAGGAAGTGCAAGCGCGCTTCCTGCCAGCAGCGGATTACGCCCGCGCCAAGCCGGTGGATTTCGGAAAAATGGCAGATGCGCAGAAAGGCTTCAGCGAGCAGTATCTGAAGGAAGTCCGTTAAACGGCGAGCGCAAGTGGATGAGTGCAGCATCGCAAGCTTGACGGCGCCCGCCCTGTCCCCCGTCCCGTCTCCCACAAGTAGGAGAGGGCGCCAACCAGCGGACATAGCGAACGATTCGGTGTAGCCGTGTTTCCCGCCCGAAGGGGCGGGAAACACCCACGGCGATGCGAAGCGAGCCGTGGAGGTGTGCCAAGGCCGTATGGGGCGCCTCGGGATTCGGCGAAAAGAGCGGAAAAGAGGGACCCATGTCTGAGTATCGCCCTAAGGCGATGCGAGTTTGGGTCCCGGCCGCTCTTTTCGTCGAAGCCCGAGGGGGTGTCGCCCCATCCGGCGCGCCTTCTTTGCCTACTTTCTTGGCAAGACAAGAAAGTAGGTCGCCGCGCCGCAGGCGTGGTGAAACTGAAGTTGCAGTTGAAGCTGAAGCTGAAGTTGAAGTTGAAGTTGAAGTTAAGCAGCCCCCCATGAACCCAAGCAACCACCGTTGAAGCTGATCCTCCCCAACCCCGGGAAAAAGCAAACCCATCATGCCTAAACGAAGCCCCCCACTCCTCCTCTTCGCCCTCCCGGCCCTGATCGTCTTCTTCGCCTTCTTCTGCCTGCCCATGGCAAAGCTGCTGGCGATCAGCGTCACGGGTGAAAAAGGCGCGAGCGTCTACTGGACCGTCATCTCAAGCGAGCGCTATCTGCACAGCCTGATGGTCACCGTGCTGCTATCGGCAACGGTCACGCTGGCCACCCTGATCATCGCCGGCATCACCGGCACCTTCCTGGAGCGCAACGCCGTGCCCGGAAAGGCTCTGCTGGTCGCCATGCTGACGTTCCCGCTAGCCTTCCCCGGCGTTGTCATCGGCTTCATGGTCATCATGCTGGGCGGGCGCAACGGCCTGCTCGCCATGGTGGGCGACTGGCTGGTGGGAGACCGCTGGACCTTTGCGTACGGTCTCGCCGGCCTGTTCGTCGGCTACCTGTACTTCTCCATCCCGCGCGTGATCCTGACGGTGATGGCAGCCGTTGCCAAGCTCGACGCATCGCTGGAAGAAGCCGCCCGATCGCTCGGCGCGGGCCGCTGGCGCGTGGTGCGCGACGTGATGTTGCCCGCGCTGATGCCGGCCATGATTTCCAGCGGCGCGATCTGCTTCGCCACCAGCATGGGCGCCTTCGGCACGGCCTTCACGCTGGCCACGCAGCTCGATGTCTTGCCGCTGACCATCTACAACGAGTTCACCAACTACGCCAACTTCGGCATGGCCGCCGCACTGTCCCTGCTGCTCGGCACGGTCACCTGGGCCTTGCTGGCGGTGGCGCGCTGGTTCTCGGGCGACGCTGTCGCCGCTACTGCCTGAGGCTACCCATGATGACGTCTTCCCGCCGCGGCAATGCCTACTGGCTGCAGCTCGCGCTTACCCTTCTGGTATGCCTGTTCATGGTGGTACCGGTGGTGCTGTCCGTGCTGGCCGGCCTCACCAACAACATCTTTGTCGGCGTGTCCAGCGGCCTCACCACGCGCTGGCTGGTAGAGGTGTGGGCGCTCTACCGCAACACCATCTTCCTGTCGCTGGGCATTGCCCTGGCATGCCTGGCTTGCACCCTGGTGCTGGGCGTGCCCGCGGCCTACTACATGGCGCTGCGGCGCGGGCGCGTGACGCGCCTGATCGAGGAGCTGCTGATGCTGCCGGTGGCGGTGCCAGGGCTGGCCACCGCGCTTGGGCTGATCCTGCTCTATGGTGGCTGGCAGGCGTTCCGCACGAGCTGGGTGTTTATCCTCGTGGGCCATGTGCTGTTTACGTTGCCGTTCATGGTGCGCTCGGTGCTGGCCATCATGTCGGCCATCGATATCCGCACGCTGGAGGACGCTGCCGCCAGCCTGGGCGCAAACCGCCTGCAGCGCTTCTTCACCGTGGTGCTGCCGAACTGCCGCCAGGGCATCCTGGCCGGGGCGCTGATGGTGGTAACGCTGTCGGTGGGGGAGTTCAACCTGACCTGGATGCTGCATACGCCCACCACGCAGACGCTGCCCGTGGGGCTGGCCGACAGCTACGCCTCGATGCGGCTGGAGATCGGCTCGGCCTACACCATCGTGTTTTTCTTCATGATCATCCCGCTGCTGGTGCTGATGCAGGGCTTGTCCGCGCTGGGCGCGCGCGCCCGCAAGCACCAGCCGCTTGCCGACGGCGCCGACGCCAGAACGATCCCCGGCACCGATCCGCTCTCCACTTCCGAGGCCCGCCATGCATGAACCGACCACCATCACGCTGCGCCACTGCGGCAAGACCTTCGCCGACGGCACGCTGGCGCTGCAACCGCTCGACCTAGACATCGGCGCAGGCGAGACCGTGGTGCTGCTCGGCCCCTCGGGCTGCGGCAAGACCACCACACTGCGCATCATCGCCGGGCTGGAGTTCCCCGACGCCGGCGGCGTGGTGATGTTTGGCGACAACGATGTGACGCCGCTGCCGATCGAGCAGCGCGGCGTGGGCATGGTGTTCCAGAGCTACGCACTGTTCCCCAACATGACCGTGGCGGAGAACATCGCCTACGGCCTGCGCGTGCGCCGCATCGACGCCGCCGCGCGCCGCCGCCGGGTGGACGAGATGCTGGCCATGATGCATCTGGGGCCTTTTGCCGAGCGGCGCATCGACCAGTTGTCCGGCGGCCAGCGCCAGCGCGTGGCGCTGGCCCGCGCCATTGCCGTGCAGCCGCGCGTGCTGCTGCTCGATGAGCCGCTGACCGCGCTGGACGCCAAGCTGCGCGACGCCTTGCGTGCCGACATCAACCAGTTGCTGCGCAGCCTGCATATCACCGCCGTCTACGTCACCCACGACCAGGCCGAGGCAATGGCGCTGGGCGACCGCATCATCGTGATGGACCGTGGCCGCATCGCGCAGACCGGCACGCCGCAGCAGATCTACCGCGCGCCGGCCAATGCCTTCGTGGCGGATTTCATCGGCACCATGAACCGCCTGCCGGCCGTGCTGGAGGCCAATGCCTGGCGCGTGCCGGGCGGCCTGGTGCCACGCCATGGCACCGCCGCAAGCCTCGCCGCCGCGCCCTCGCCGCGCGCCGAACTGCTGTTCCGCCCCGAAGACGTCGCGCTGGCACAGGCCGAGGATGCCCACCTGGGCGGCTCGGTCGTCACCGCGCTGTTCCTGGGCAACTACACACGCTTGCTGGTCGACGTGGGCGCGCCGGCGCCGCTTGTCGTCGACACCACCCGGCGCGATGGCTGGCTCGCGGGCGACCGCGTGGGCCTGCGCCTCGATACCGGCCACCTGATCACGCTCCCCGAAGCGCTCTGCGCATGAACACCACCAACGACAACCCGGCCGGCACCTACCTGCTGGCCCACATCACCGACCTGCACATCAAGGCCGGCGGCAAGCTGTCCTACCGCATGGTAGACACCGCAGGCGCGCTGCGGCGCTGCATCGCGTCGCTGCTGGCGGCGCCGCAGCAGCCCGACTCCGTCGTCATCACCGGCGACCTGGTGGACTTCGGCACCGAGGAGGAATACCGCTTCCTGCGCGGCATCCTGCAAACGCTGCCGATGCCGGTGCGGCTCTTGCCCGGCAACCATGATCACCGCGCCACGCTGCGCCGCGTGTTTGCCGATCACGATTACCTGTTCGCCAACGGCGACGGCGACGCGCCGGTTCACTACAGTGTGGAGGCCGGGCCACTACGCCTGGTGGCCTTCGACTGCACGGTGCCGGGAAAGCCGGGCGGCCGGGTCGATCCCGCCGCGCTGCCGTGGCTCGAGGCCACGCTCGCGGCCGAACCTGGCAGGCCTACGCTGTTGATGCTCCACCACCCGCCCTTTCATACCGGCATCGGCCACATGGACCAGCAGGGCCTGAAGGATGCAGCGCTGCTGGAGGCGGTGGTGCGCAGGCACCCGACCGTCGAGCGCGTGTTGTGCGGCCACCTGCACCGGCACATCACGCACCGCTTTGGCGGCACCATCGCCATGACGGCGCCGGGTCCCGCGCATCAGGTCACGCTCGATCTCGATCCGCAGGCGGCCTCGCGGTTTCGCATGGAGCCGCCCGGCTACCTGCTGCATCAGTGGGATTCCGCGCATGGGCTGGTCAGCCACGCGGCGGTGATCGGTGACTTTGGCGCAGACCATCCTTTCTTCGATGCCGCGGGCAAGCTGATCGACTGACTGGCCGGTCGGTCAACTAAGAAGGCATCGGCAAATCGGCCTGCAACAGGTTGCATCCCCCGGGCGGGGGGCCTATCCGGCGGCGCGAAACCGTGGGCCAAAAAAAACCCACTGCCGGGTGGTAGTGGGTAACAAAAGTGGTATGGGCGAGTCGCGGAAATCACCCATGCGTGCATGGTGACACCAGACGTGCGCGAACAAAATAATCCTTCTGGACTAGTGCCCATCCCTGCGCCAAGCCGCCGGCGCCCGCATGCGGCAGATCATTTCCCGCGAGCGCCAGCGCACAGGCGATCTGCAGGGCGGCACCACGCCAGACCCCGCTGCGCCCCACCCTTCCTTTCCCCTCTTTAGTGGGGAAATAGACAAGCCCACCATAATCGAGTCCAATTCGCCTTGGCGCTCGCTTCGACCGGGGCGCAGCGCGTCACATTTTGCTCCACTTGTTCCATCGGCCGCAGCCTGCGCGCCGTGCGCCGGCCAACCCCAACCCATGCTCAACGCCCACCTGCTGCTGATCGACGACCACACCCTGTTCCGCACCGGCCTGCGCCTGGTGCTGGCAGACAGCCCAAGCGTGGCGAGCATCATCGAGGCGGGCTCCGTCATGGGCGCGGTGGAGGAACACCGCGCCGCCAGCGTGGATATCATCCTGCTGGATATCCAGATGCCCGGCCTCAACGGAATCGAGGGCATCAAGGTGTTGCGCCGCCACTTCTGCGCAGCGCGCATCCTGATCGTGTCCGGCACCTCCGGGCTGGAAACCATTCCCGCCGCCGCGCGCAAGGAGATTGCCGGCTTCCTGCCAAAATCCGCGAGCAGCGGCGAGATCGAAGACGCCATCGCCTCTTGCCTTCGCGGTGACACGTACTTCAACGCCGGCGCCGACTGCGCCGACTGCGGCAACCCGGATGGCCATGCCAGCGGCAACGCGTACCAGGGCTACCAGGCCAGCTCGCTCACGCCGCGCCAGCTCGAGGTGCTGGACCAGCTCAGCCAGGGCCGCTCCAACAAGATCATTGCCTATCATCTGGGGCTCTCGGAAAACACCGTGCGCGTCCACGTGGCGGCCATTCTCGATTACCTGGGCGTGGTCAGCCGCGTCGAGGCGGTGCTGGAGGCACAGCGCCGTGGCCTGGTGCAGACGGGCAGGTAAGCCATGGCGTTTCTCCTCCCTCGCTTTGACGAACCGCGGCTGCTGGCCGCGCAAATGGAACTGATCGACCAGAGCTTCGGCATCGCCATGCTGGGCTGCGCGCTAGCGGCGTTCATCCTGGCCCTCGGCCTGGTCCTTGGCGGCGGGCATCCGGGTGCGTTGCCCTGGGCGCTGACGATGGGGCTGGCCTGCGCCGCCGGGCATTTCGGGCGGCGCCTGATGCCCGAGCGCACGGCCGAAGCCCATGCCGGGCGCTACGCGCGCAGCATGACGCTGCTGCTGACGCTGATCGGCGCGCTCTGGGGACTGGCGGCGTGGCTCTACATGGATGTGAGCACGCCCGCGACGGTGATCTGCATCCTCTCGCTGATCGCGGGCATGAGCGCGGCCGCGCTGGCGGTGTTCTCCGCCTGCCTGCCGGTTGCCGTGGGGTTCTTCATCCCGGCCATCGTGCCGGTCTGGGCGGTCTTCATCGCCACCGGCGACGTCGCCTACCTGCCCATGTTCCTCGGCGCGCCGCTTTATCTCATGGTGCTGATGATCTTTGCGCGCAACTATGCGCGCGTGGCACGGCACGGCATTGCGCTGCGCTTTGCCAATGTGGAGCTGATCTCGCAGTTGCGCGAGCAGACAGCCCGCGCTGAATATGCCCAACGCGAGGCCGAGGAAGCCAACCGCGCCAAATCCGTGTTCCTCGCCTCGGCCAGCCACGACCTGCGCCAGCCCCTGCATGCGCTCGGCTTGTTCGTGGTCACGCTGGGCCGCTCCGAGCTCACCGACAAGCAGCGCCAGTTGCTCACGCACATCGAGGCTGCCTCCGGGGCGGCGCGCGAAATGCTCAACACGCTACTGGACTTCTCCAAGGTGGACGCGGGCGTGATCACCGCCCGGCCGCGCGCCTTCCGCCTGCAGCCCTTGCTCTACAAGCTGGAGAACGAGTTTGCGCCGCAGGCCGACGGCCGCGGCCTGTTCTACCGGACCCGGGATACCACCGCCACGGTGTTCGCCGACCCGACGCTGGTCGAGCTGATCCTGCGCAACCTGATCGCCAATGCGATCCGCTATACCACCCAGGGCGGCGTGCTGGTGGCATGCCGCCGCCGGGGTGAGCGCACGATGATCGAGGTCTGGGATACCGGGATCGGCATTCCCATGACCCAGCATCGCGCGATCTTCAAGGAGTTCCACCAGTTGGGTAATCCGGAGCGGGACCAGCGCAAGGGCCTCGGGCTAGGCCTGGCTATCGTGGAAGGGCTGGCGCGCACCATCTCCACCCGGATCCTGCTGAACTCTCGGCCTGGCCGCGGATCGGTCTTCCGCTTCGCCCTGCCCCTGACTGAGGACCGCGCCGAAACCCAGCCCGCCGGCTTGCATCACAAGCCGAGCCTGAAGGGATTGCGCGTGCTGGTGATCGACGACGACCAGGAAATCCGGGTCGCCATGACGGCGCTGCTGGAGAGCTGGCAATCGGTGTGCCTGGCCGTGGAGTCCGAGGAAGACGCGCTGGCCGCGCTTGGCGCCTTCCAGCCCGACCTGCTGCTGGCCGACTATCGCCTGCGCAGCGAGCGCACCGGCCAAGAAGCCATGATGGCGATCCGCGAGCGGCTAGGACACGCCATTCCCACCGTCATCATCACCGGCGATACCGCCCCGGACCGCCTGCGCAGCGTCCATGCCGGGGGTGCCGCGCTGCTGCACAAGCCAGTTGTGGCGCATCAGTTGCATACAGCCATGACGGCGCTGTTGCGCAATGCCGGCTGGCGACAGGACATCCCCCGGGGCGCCGCGGTCCGGGCAACACGCGCCGAAGGCTGACGGGCGCGTCTGCCCCGCTTTTATCCCGTCTTGATTCATGCTTTTTTCGTATTAATCAATCCGTCCTATTAATTGGACTTAGTGCCAACGCCCACCCACACTGCATCGTGACAGCAGGCACGGGCGTCACTGGCAAGCCGTATTGCTTCCGCTAACGTGCCGCGAGGTTCACCGACCCCAAGTCACCGATCCCAAGCGAGGAGCAACCATGAGCACGCAGCCCCAACTGCCAAGACACGACCTGCTGATCGACGGCAAGCGCCTGCCCCCCGGCACTGGGGAGTACTCCACCGACATCAATCCGGCCACCGAGCTCCCGATCGCCCTGGTCGCGCAGGGCAGCGCGGCCGACGTCGACCTGGCCGTGACCGCCGCCCGCGCCGCGCTCAAGGTCTGGTGCGGCCTGCGCGCGGCCGAGCGTGGCCGCATCCTGTACCGCTTTGCCGACCTGCTGGAAGCGAACCAGGAAGAGCTGATCGCGCTGGAAAGCCTGGATGCCGGCAAGCCGCTGGCCGCCGTACGGCGCCAGGACATGCCGGCGGTGATCGACACCGTGCGCTATTACGCAGGCTGGGCCGACAAGATCAACGGCCAGGTGGTGCCAACCCGCCCCGGCGCGCTGACCTACACCGTGCGCGAGCCGGTGGGCGTGGTCGCCGCCATCGTGCCGTGGAATTTCCCGCTGATGATCGGCATGTGGAAGATCGCCCCTGCGCTGGCCTGCGGCTGCACCCTCATCGTCAAACCCGCCGAGATCACGCCGCTGACCGCGCTGCGC
Organism: Cupriavidus sp. GW822-FHT03E04; assembly: GCF_058801495.1. Taxonomy (NCBI): domain Bacteria; kingdom Pseudomonadati; phylum Pseudomonadota; class Betaproteobacteria; order Burkholderiales; family Burkholderiaceae; genus Cupriavidus; species Cupriavidus sp. GW822-FHT03E04. The sequence continues at coordinate 162,067 of NZ_JBXANI010000010.1, read as the reverse complement.
GTGGGCGAGCTGGCACTGCAGGCCGGGTTGCCGCCCGGCGTGCTCAATATTGTCACCGGCAAGGGCAGCATCGTGGGCAATGCGCTGGTGGCCCATCCCGGCATCGACAAGGTGACGTTCACCGGCTCGCCCGGCGTGGGGCGCGGCATCATGCAAGGCGCCGCCGCCAACTTCAAGCGCGTCACGCTGGAGCTCGGCGGCAAGTCCGCCAACCTGATCTTCGCCGACGCCAACGTGGATGCCGCGGTGCGCGCCGCCGCCTCGGGCATCTTCTTCAATGCGGGGCAAGTCTGCTCGGCCGGCTCGCGCATCCTGGCGCAGCGCGAGGTCTATGACGAAGTGGTGGAAAAGCTGGCGGCGCGCGCCGCCTCGATCCGCGTGGGAGACCCCGCCGCGCCGGACACCACCATGGGGCCGCTGGTGTCGTCCGCGCAGATGAAGACCGTGCTGGACTATGTGGAGATCGGCAAGCGCGAAGGCGCCATCGCCGTGACCGGCGGCGAGCGCGTGGGCGGCAAGGGCTACTACGTGCAGCCCACCGTATTCGCCAACGTCCGGCACGAGATGCGGGTCTCGCAGGAGGAAATTTTCGGACCGGTTGCCAGCGTGATCCGCTTCGAGGACGAGGCCGACGCCGTGCGCATCGCCAACGGCACCGCGTTCAGCCTGGCGGCGGGCGTGTGGAGCGCCGACATCGGCCGCGTGCACCAGGTGGCCGCCGAGCTCAAGGCCGGCACGGTGTGGATCAACACCTATGGCCACACCGACGTGCGCCTGCCCTGGGGCGGGGCCGGCGACTCGGGGCTGGGCCGGGAGCATGGCGACGCTGCCATCGACAACTTCACCGAGCCCAAGGCGATCTGGCTGTCGCTGCGGCAATAGTGGCCAACCTGCGGCGCGAGCGTGGAGCGGGGGCGGCCATTCTTGCGCGGGGCTACATCTTCGGGATGCGCAAGGTCTTGCTGATCATCAGCGAGCCGGAGAGCACGAACAGCAGCGCGAGCGGATGCAGGTCCGCAGGGCCGATCGACCACACGCCGCCGTAGAGCGCATCGCCCACCCGGCCCTGCCGCGCGCAAAAGGCCAGCACGGCAGTCAGCAGCACGCTGGTGGGAATCGGCGTGCCCTCGAAATACGCTACCTTGCCGCTGCCCTCGGACAAGGTCTCGGCGGTGACATTGAAGCGTGCCAGCCGGCTCACGCCGCAGCAGACGAAGTAGATCAGCGCCGCCATGTCCCAGCCGCCGCGCATGCCCGCGGCAAACGCCAGCGTGGCCGGGCCGACCCCGAAGGAAATGATGTCGGCGAGCGAGTCCAGCTCGCGGCCCAGCGCGGAATGCTGGTGGCGCCAGCGCGCGATGCGCCCGTCCAGCACGTCGAAAATGAAGGCCGCAGGCGCCAGCGCTGCCGCCGCCATGAAATGCGCTGGCAAACCCGAAGCGATGTAGAACATGGCGAAAAACACCGATGCCATGCCGCAGGCGGCGTTGCCCAGTGTGAACAGATCGGCAAGATGCAACTCGCGGATCATGGAGAAATGCTTGGGACGTTCTGGTGTGGATGCCATGGCGGCGGGCTCCTGAATCCTCTGGCGCGTAAGACTGTCGGAATGACGGTCGGAAAACAAGGTTTGCCCGCAACAAGCAAACCAGGCAATCGATCTGGCTAGTCTGGCTAGAAATGCAATCCCGCTGCGTGCAGCGCGCTTGCGGTCTGCGCGGCGCTGGCATGATGCACAGCCTGCCAGCCGAGTGCCGTTGCCGCAGCCACATTGGCCGCGTTGTCGTCGATGAACAGCAGCTCTCCTGGCGCGATGCCCGGCAGGCTGGCATCGATGCGCGCCTGCATGAGCCGGTAGATGGCCGGGTCGGGCTTGGCCACGCCAACCTCGCCGGACACCAGGATATCGCGGAACCATGACAGAAAATCGCCAATACGCTCGGCATAGGGATACGTTTCGCTGGACCAGTTGGTCAGGCCGAACAGTGGCACCTGCGCGTCGTGCAGGCGCTGCAGCAGGGCCACGCCATCGGCCAGCGTACCGCGCAGCATCTGCGGCCAGCGGCCATAGAACGCGCGGATCAGGCCGGCCTGCGCGGGATGCTCGGCCACCAGGGACTCGGTGGCCTCGTGCAGCGGCCTGCCGGCATCCTGGCGGATATTCCACGCCGGCGAGCACACCTCCGACAAGAACCGGGCGCGCTCCTGTGGATCCGGAATCAATTCGCGATACAGGTATTCCGGGTTCCAGTCGAACAGCACACCACCAAAATCGAACACTACGGCACGGACAGTCACGGTATCTCGTCAGCTGCGTTGAGGACAAGGCTGCATTCTCGCAGAGTCTGCGCCGCGCCCAGTATGAGAATTGGCTCAATCCGCGAGCCGGCCCTGGGTTTTACGCTTGGCATCAGCAGTCCATCCGGACCCACATTGCGCCGAGACCTTGGAGACCCATCCATGCGCCTGTTCTTGCCAAAGCCTTTCCTGCACGGCTGCCTGCCGCGCATTCTGCCGCGCTGCCTGCCACCCTGGCTGGCCTTGCTCTGCTTTGCCTTGCCCGCGCATGCCGACGCGGGCGATCGCGATCAGGCACGTGCGCTGCTGGCCCCTCCCACCGCGCAATGCGGAGCGCCGGCCACGCTGATCGCGAACCTGCGGGACGAAAGCGAGGGCACGCCGTCGATCGGGCGAAGGGTCGCGCTGGAGGCGGTGGTCACGGCCGACTACTCGGGCGCCGACGGCCTTAGCGGCTTCTTCGTGCAGCAGGCCGACGCCCAGCGCCAGCGCCGTCCCGGCGTATCCGAGGGCATGTTCGTCCATGCGCCGCGCGCGGCTGCGCGGGCGGGCGATCTGGTGCGCGTGCTCGGCACGGTGGAGGAGCGCGCGGGCCAGATGCGGCTTAGGCTGTCCGGCCCGGCCACGGTGTGCGCGGCGGGCCAGGCGGTCACTCCGGAAACCATCACGCTGCCCACGCCGCACACGGGCTCGCTGGCGGCCTATGAGGGCATGCTGGTGCGGCTGCCGCAGACCCTCACCGTCAGCGAGACCTTCGAGCTCGGCCGCTACGGCAGCGTGGTGCTCAGCCTCGGCCGCCCGCCGCTGCCCACCAACGTGGCCTTGCCCGGGGAAGCCGCCGCCGCACAGGCTGCCGCCAATGCGCTCAATCGCCTGGTGCTGGACGACGGCTACAGCCGGCAAAACCCGCCGCGCGTCATCCATCCCGCACCGGGCCTGAGCGCATCGAACACACTGCGCGGCGGGGACACCGTCGCCAATGTGCGGGGCGTGCTGGAATGGCGCGCAAACGCCTGGCGCGTCCAGCCGCTCCCCGGTGCGCCGCTGCCGGCGTTCCAGCGCACCAATCCGCGCACCGGCGCCCCGGCGCGCGCCGCCCGCACCGATCTGCGCGTGGCGGCGTTCAATGTCGAGAACTACTTCAACGGCGACGGCCGCGGTGCGGGCTTCGATGACCCCGGCAATCGCGGCGCCAAGACGCCTGCCGAGTTCGCCCGCCAGGAAGCCAAGATCCTGAGCGCATTGCAAGGCCTGAATGCCGACGTGATCGGCCTGATGGAAATCGAAAACAATGGCCATGGCGAGCTGAGCGCCATCCACCGGCTCGCGGGCAAGCTCGGTCCGGACTGGCGCTTCATCCATCCTGGCCGGGAGCAACTGGGCGGCGACGTCATCAAGGTCGCACTTGTCTACAACAGCCGCACCGTGGAACCCGTCGGCACGCCGGCCACCCTGGCGCTGGGCGCGAGAACCCGCCAGCCGCTGGCCGCCACCTTCCGCCTGCCGGGCCATCCCGCCAAGCTTACGGTGGTGGTGAACCATTTCAAATCCAAGCGCTGCAACGACGCCCGCGGCGTCAATGCGGACCAGCGCGATGGCCAGAGCTGCTGGAATCCCACGCGCGTGGCGGCGGCCAGCCGCATTGCCGACTGGCTGGCCACCTCGCCCACCGGCGTGCCGGACGATGGCAAGCTGGTGATTGGCGACCTCAACAGCTACGCACAGGAAGACCCGATCCGCCTGCTGGCAGAGCGCGGCTATGCGGACATGATTGCGCGCTTCGCAGAAGCCGGCACCCCATCCTACAGCTATGTCTTTGGCGGCGAGGCCGGCTACATCGACCACGCGCTCGCCGATGCGGGGGCGGCGAGCCGCACCCTCGCGGCGCGCCATTGGCACATCAACGCCGACGAGCCGATTTCCCTGGCCTATGCGCTGGCCCACAAGAGCGAGGCGCAGCAGCAATCCTTCTATGCACCCGACGCCTATCGCTCTTCCGACCACGACCCGCTGGTGGTCGACCTTGCCATGCGCAGCGATGGCGTGGCCACGGGCGGCACGGCGGGCACAGACGACAGCGCGGGAAGTACGAGCACTCACACTGGCACCAGCGGTGGCAACGGCGCGAATGGCAGCAAGGAATCCATCGAGAAGGCGCAAGCCGGCGCTGGCGCCACGGATCCCTGGCTGCTCTGGGCGTTGGCGGTCGCCACGGCGCTCACCGCGTGGCACTGGTTTGTGCGCCGCGTCCTGCCGCGCTGGCGGGCGTGAGCCGCGTGCTTCTCCGGGGCGGCCGGGGGGAGGCGGTCAAATGTATGCCAGCCATTCATGCCCCTGTCACCTGCGCTCAATAGCATCACGGACTTTGCAAAACCCAACCCATCGAGCCGCCCCACATGCGCCTGTCCGTCCTTAGTGCCGCCCTGCTTGCCATCGCCCTGCCCGCTCATGCCGACCTGATCATCAGTGAGGTCGTGGAAGGCACCTCCAACAACAAGGCCGTCGAACTGTACAACCCGGATGCTACCGCGATCGACCTGTCGCAATACAAGCTGCAGCAATACAACAACGGCGCCACGGCGCCCACCAGCACCTTCACGCTCAGCGGCACACTGGCACCCGGCGCGGTCTACGTGATGGCGCATACCAGCATGGCGGCCACACTCGGCAGCCGCCTGAACCAGGTCATCGCATTTACCTTCAACGGCGACGACGCGCTGGTACTGACGCGCGCGGGCACCGTGATCGACCGTTTCGGGCAGGTCGGCGTGCAGCCTGCCGGCGGCGCCTGGGGCACCGGCGCCTCCACCACCAAGGACAACACCTTGCGCCGCAAGGCCGGGCTGGTCGCCGGCGACACCGACAGCACCGGGGCCTTCGATCCGGCGCTGCAGTGGGACGGCTTCGGCACCGATGCCTTCGCCGACCTTGGCTACTACAACAACGCGCCGGCGCCATTGCCGCCGGTCACCGCGCAGTGCGGCGCCCCGGCCACGTTGATCGCCGATATCCAGGGCGCCGGCGCCACCTCGCCGCTGGCCGGGCAGACGGTCGACGTGGAGGCGGTGGTGACGGCCGACTATCCCGGCACGGATGGCTTCGGCGGCTTTTTCGTCCAGCAGGCGGATGCCCAGCGCCAGAACCGTCCCGGCGTGTCCGAGGGACTGTTCGTGTACGCCCCCTCGACCAGTGCCCGTGCCGGCGACCTTGTCCACCTGGTTGGCAAGGTCGAGGAGAAGTTCGGCCAGACGCAGCTGGCGCTCGCCAGCACTGTGGCGGTTTGCGGCAACGGCCAGACCGTCACGCCCGCGGTAATCACGCTGCCCGCGCAGACCGCGCAATCGCTGGCTGCCTTCGAGGGCATGCTGGTGCGGCTGCCGCAAACCCTCACAGTCAGCGAGACTTATGAACTGGGCCGCTACGGCAGCGTGCTGCTGAGCAACGGCCGCCTGCCGCTGCCGACCAATGTGGCGCTGCCCAAGGCCGGCGCGGCCGCGCAGGCCGCGGCCAACGCACTGAACCGCCTGGTGCTCGACGACGGCTCGAACAAGCAGAACCCGGCGGTCGTGCCGTTCCCCGCGCCGGGCCTGAGCGCGGCCAACACGCTGCGCGGCGGCTACACCGTCAGCAATGTGCAGGGCGTGCTGGAAATGCGCTTTGGCAGCTGGCGCCTGCAGACCGTGCCCGGCGCGCCCGCCCCGGCCTTCCAGGCCACGGCAAACCCGCGCACCAGCGCGCCGGCACGCGCGGCCCAGTCCGATATCCGGGTGGCCTCGTTCAACGTGCTGAACTATTTCAACGGCGATGGCAAGGGCGCGGGCTTCGACGACCCGAACAATCGCGGCGCCAAGACGCTGGCGGAGTTCGAGCGCCAGGAAGCCAAGATCGTGGCCGCCCTCAAAGCGCTGAATGCCGATGTCGTTGGCCTGATGGAAATCGAGAACGACGGCTATGGCGAATTCAGCGCCATCCAGCGGCTGGTCGGCAAGCTCGGTGCGGACTGGCGCTTTGTCGACCCGGGCGTGGACAAGCTCGGCGGCGACGCCATCAAGGTCGCCCTGATCTACAACAGCCGCACCGTGGAGCCCGTGGGTGTGCCTGCCACGCTGGCCATCGACGACAAGAACCGCCAGCCGCTGGCCCGCACCTTCCGCCTGCCCGGCCAGTCCCGCAAGCTCACGGTGGTGGTCAACCACCTCAAGTCCAAGGGCTGCACCGGATCCACGGGCACCAACGCCGACCAGGGCGATGGCCAGAGCTGCTGGAACCCGACCCGCCTCGCCGCCGCCGGCAAGATCGCCGACTGGCTTGCCACCTCGCCCACCGGCGTCGCGGATGACGGCAAGCTGCTGATCGGCGACCTCAACAGCTACGCCAAGGAAGACCCGATCCGCCTCTTTGCCGACAAGGGCTACGCCGACATGGTGGCGCGCTTCATCGGGGCCGGCGCCTATAGCTATGTCTTTGGCGGCGAGGCCGGCTACATCGACCACGCACTGGCCAATGACGCCGCGGCAAGCCGCATCCGCGCGGTCAGCGAGTGGCATATCAATGCGGATGAACCCATTGCCCTGGAGTACTCGGTGGCCTTCAAGAGCGCGGATCAGCAAACGTCGTTCTACGCGCCGGATGCCTACCGTTCGTCCGATCACGACCCGGTGCTGGTGGACCTCGCACTGCGCGACGACAGCCTTGCGCCGGAGGGTGAGCAAGCGGGTGCGGGCAACGGCAATGCCGGTGGCGCCACCGCCAGCCAGGGCGGCGACACCGGGACCGGCGCAGCGGACACGTGGATGCTGCTGGTTTTGGCCGGCGCCCTGGCCGCAGCGGCATGGCGCCGCTTGGCAGGCGGCATTGCAGGCGGTGTTGCCCGCCGCTGAAATGCACGCTGACGTGCACGTTGGCAGGCGGCGCGCCGCTGGCGGGTGGCTGCTGCTGGCCCTGGCGCTGGTCGCGCTCCAGGCTGCCGGGCCTGCGCTGATGCAGGCCCTGCGCTTCGACCGCGAGGCCATGCTCGCGGGCCAAGCCTGGCGCCTGCTGAGCTGCCATTTCGTGCATCTCGGCTGGACGCACTGTCTGCTCAACGTGGCGGGCCTGCTGATGCTGGCGGCGATCCAGCCGGCGCGCATGCGCGCCTGGCAGGTGGTGCCGCCGTTGGCTGCCATGACAGGATTGCTGCTGCTAGCCGGCGAGCCGGGGCTGCTCCGCTATGCGGGCTTCTCCGGCATCAACTACGGGCTTGCCATGGTCGCCCTGCTGCCCCGGGCCCGCCGCGATGGCCTCGCGGCGATGCTGCTGCTCGCGCTGGCGGCGCGCGCAGGCTGGCAGATTCTGGCGGGGCCCGCCGAGGACGCAGGCGCGTGGCTGGGCGGCCCGGTCGTGGCCAGCGCCCACCTGTACGGCCTGGCCGCCGGCGCATTGCTGGCCTGGCCACGCCGGGAGGCGCCTGCGATGGCTAGGCGCCGGCCGGATTGCGCCTGATGCTGTTGGCCAGGTAGGCCACGATCAGTACATTGGCGATGGCCAGCCCGATGTGAATCGCACTGGGATGCGCCACCGCCTCGTACAGTTCCACCGGAATGTAGACCGCGCCCGACCATACGCCCAGCCATTTCGCCCACACGCGCTGACGCCACAGGCCGTAGGCCTCCGTGAGGCGCATGGCTGCGTACATCGCGGCGGATCCGCCAATGGCCCACAGCCGCGCGTCGCTCGGATGGGCCATCAGCGACAGGAAGATGGTCGGGTAGCGGCTCCCCGGGTTCAGGTGCAAGCGGGCCACAATGGCCTCGGCCAGCGCCTGCGCATCCCGGTGCAGCAGCGCCACCAGGCCCAGCCCCGCCAGGATCACCAGCACGCCCTTGGCGGCTTCGAACAGGGCGATGCCTTTCAGGCCAGCGCCTGTGCCTTGCTTTGCCATCTTGCTTGTCCTCGTTAGCGGTGAGGTCAGGATCGTACCCCGGCGCGGCCGGCGGCGGCAAACCGGGCGCGGCACGCTGGTAACATCCCCTTGCCGGCGCCATCCGAGGCCCGCCTGAGGTCGCTCCATGAATCCCGAACACCTGCCACTCCTGCTCACCCGCACCATGCCCTACGGCAAGTACAAGGGCCGCGTCATCGCCAGCCTGCCGGGCACCTACCTGAACTGGTTTGCGCGCGAAGGCTTTCCGCCGGGCGAGATCGGCCAGTTGCTGGCCCTGATGCACGAACTCGACCACAACGGCCTGACCAGCCTGCTGGATCCGCTGCGCGGGCGCTATCGGCCCCAGGCGTAGCTCCTCGGAGCGCTGCGGGCCTCAGCTCGCGACGATCCGATGAATCGACCGCCCTGCGGCATCCACCGCCACTGTGGCAGGCATGTCCTCCACCTCGAACTCATAGATGGCCTCCATCCCCAACTCTGCGAAGGCCAGCACGCGTGCCTTGCGGATCGCCCGGGAGATCAGGTAGGCCGCGCCACCCACCGCGATCAGGTAGGCCGCGCCGTGGCGGCGGATAGCCTCGATGGCCACTGGCCCGCGCTCGGCCTTGCCGATCATCACCAGCAAGCCCGTCTGCTCCAGCAACTGCGGCACGAACTTGTCCATGCGCGTCGCCGTGGTAGGCCCTGCCGGGCCCACCGCTTCGTCGCCCACTGCGTCGACCGGCCCCACGTAGTAGATCGCGCGATTGCGCAGCGGCACCGGCAGCGGCTCGCCCGCATCCAACATGGCTACCAGCCGCTTGTGCGCGGCATCGCGCGCCGTCAGCAGGCGGCCGCGCAGCCGCAAGGTCTCGCCAACCTGCCATTGCGCCACCTGCGCGGCATCCAGATTGTCCAGGTCGACCACGCGACCTGGCTTGGCGGTCAATGCGCCGGGAATGCCATCCCAGGTATCGGCAGGCGGTGGCTCCAGCCGCGCGGGGCCTGAGCCATCCAGTTCCACCGTGACAAAACGCGTGGCCGCGCAATTGGGAATCAGCGCCACCGGCAGCGTTGCAGCGTGACACGGCAGCGCGGCTACCTTGACATCCAGCACGGTGGCCAGCCCGCCCAGCCCCTGTGCGCCGATGCCGAGCGCGTTGATGCGCTCGAACAGTTCCAGCCGCAGCCGCTCGGTGTCGTTCGCGGGCCCCTTGTCGCGCAGCGCATGGATATCGATGGGGCTGAACAACGCGCGCTTGGCCGCCAGCATGGCCTGCTCCGGCGTGCCGCCCACCCCGACGCCAAGCACGCCGGGCGGGCACCAGCCGGCGCCCATCTGCGGGATGGCGGCGAGGATCCAGTCGACCAGCGAATCGCTTGGGTTGAGCGTGGCGAACTTCGCCTTGACATCGCCGCCGCCGCCCTTGGCCACCACCGTCATCTTGATGGTGTTGCCGGGCACCAGTTCCAGTTGCAGGAAGCCCGGGGTGTTGTCGCCGGTGTTGCGCCGCTCGCCCAGGGCCGAGCCAACCATGGTGGCGCGCAACGGATTGGCGCTATGCGTGTAGCCCCGGCGCACGGCAGCGTCCACCATCTGCTGCACGGACAGCTTTGCTGCGCCATCGCGCGCCGCAAAGCGCACGTCCATGCCCACGGTCATGAAAACCTGCGCCACGCCGGTATCCTGGCAGATCGGCCGGTGCGCCTCGGCGCTCATGCGGCTGTTGACCAGCAACTGCTCGATGGCATCGCGCGCCGCGCCGGCACGCTCGGCGGCAAAGGCGCGCTTGAGCGCCTGCACGAAATCGGCGGGATGGTAGTAGCTGACGTACTGCAGCGCGTCGGCAATGGTGTCGACGACGTCTTCCTGGAGGATCACAGTCATGGCGGGGTGGGCGCAGCATGCCGAACAGCGGCTGCGCGATTCAATTATGTCTATACATAATGACACGCCCCGCCACCGGAAAGCAAATCCTTTGGCCACCCGTCTCCGGACGATCTTCGGGCTGGCTAAGGCTCAGCCCTGACGCTGCAGCACCGTCGAATACGTGAAGCGATCGGCCGGATGCAAGCTCACCACCACTTCGAACAACCGGTCCGACTGGTCGAAATACCGCCGCACGAATTCCAGCGCATGCGCATCGGGCGCGGTGCCCAGCACCTCCGCGAGCGCAGCGGGCACGCCCACCGCCCGCACGGTCTGGCGCACTTCCTTGACCAGGCGCCCGGTAGTCTTGCCAACCAGTTCGCTGATCAGGCCGGGATCTGTCTTGAGCAGCTTGCGGATCTTGGCGCCGTCAGCCGCCATCACGTAGACATCGGACCATGACAACGGATGCGATGGCGCTTCGGGATTGGTGCGCGAGGTCTCGATATGCAGCCAGCGCGAGCCCGGCGGGCAGCCCAGCCGGGTGGCCAGTTCGATGTCCAGCACGATCTCGCGCACGCCGTGGATCACGCGCTGCGTCGCGGCGCCGTATTGCACCAGCTCGTCGATGGTGGAGAGCTTGGGCGTGTACTCGCTGCTGCGCGGCGCGGCGGCTTCCACCCGGGTGCCGGCGCGCTTTTTACGCGAGACCAGGCCTAGCTCCTGGATGCGCATCAGCGCCACCCGCACGGTGCCCCGGCTGACGCCGTGCTTCTCGGCCAGTTCCAGTTCGCCCGGCAGGCTTGACCCTACCGGATAGACCCCGCTCGTGATGTCGTGAATAAGTGCCTTGGTCAACTCGGCGTGGCGTGGCTCCATGGGTTCCCTGAATGATCGATCGATGTGCCTGAGGCGTAGCAAATGCTAGCGCCTGGCGGCCCGCAAGCCAAGCGTAAAGGGTAAACGAGATGCGGATCCGGGTTGACGGTCGAGTGCCACATTCCTAGAATATGTTTAAACATATATGAAAAATGTACATATAAACAGTACCGATCATCTCAAAACTACCGATCAAAACAACCAAAACCACCTCGATGATGGAGACAACAATGACCAAGCAACTGGGCGCCACCCTGGCCCTGCTAGCCCTGTCCACCAGTGCGCTGGCGCAAAGCTACCCCACCCGCCCGATCACGTGGATCGTGCCCTTCGCCGCCGGCGGCCCAACCGATGCGCTTGCCCGCAATATCGCGGACCGCGTCGGGCGCGATCTGGGCCAGCCGGTGCTGATCGAGAACCAGGCCGGCGCCGGCGGCACCATCGGCGCGGGCAAGGCGGCAAAGGCCGCGCCCGATGGCTATACCTTCCTGGTCGGGCATATGGGCTATATGGCCGCGGCGCCGTCGCTGTACAAGAAGCTGTCGTATGACCCGGTCAAGGACTTCGAGGGCGTGTTCCGCTTCCCCGACACGCCGCTGGTGCTGCTGGTCGGCGCGAACTCGAAGTTCAAGACCGTGCAGGACCTGGTCGCCTTTGCCAGCGCCAATCCGGGCAAGCTCAACTTCGGCAACGCGGGCGTGGGTTCCACCTCGCATCTGGTCGCCGCCATGTTCGCCCAGCAGGCCAAAATCAAGGTGACCCCGGTCTCCTACAAAGGCGCCGGCCCGGCCCTGACGGACGTAATGGGCGGCCAGGTCGACGGCATGTTCGACCAGACCAACACTGCCCTGCCGCAGGTCAAGGGCGGCAAGGTCGTCGCCGTCGCGCAGACGGCGAAGCTGCGCGTGCCGCAGTTCCCCGGCGTGCCCACCGTGGCGGAAACCGTGGTGCCGAACTTCGAGGCATCCACCTGGTACGGCCTGTATGCGCCAAAGGGCACGCCCAAGGACGTTATCGCCCGCAATTACGCCGCGTTCGCCAAGGCCATCGCCGACCCGGAGTTTGCGAAGAAGCTGGCCGACCAGGGCATCCAGCTGCTGCCGGACGCCGCCTACAAACCCGCCGCGCTAAACCAGCACACCGCGGCCGAAGTGGCCAAGTGGAAGGCCGTGATCACAGCGGCGGACATCAAGCTCGATTGATGGCGGCTCGGCGCACTCGATCAAGTCGAGTTCAACAATGGTGACCATTCCGGCATCTAACGGCGTAGGTCCCGTGGTGACCAGTCCATTCTGCGTTGCCGCCGAGGCTTTGGTCCTTGCCCTTGAAGGGCCTGGTGTCCTGCAAGCTCTCAATGTTGAGGTTGCCTCCGACGCCGGCCACCACCTGCTTGCCGCCGGCGAGCGCGCCGCGCAGGGTGGTGTCGCCACCGGACTCCAGGGTCAAGCGCTCGCCAGCATTGACGCGGGTGTTGCTCCAGGTGACGCCTTTGCCCCTGGAGCCACTGGCATTGGCGGTAATGCCCAAGGCCACTCCATCCTGACCGATACACAGCCACACAACTACAGCTCACTTGCCGAGCAGGTGCTGCAACCACCCTCGCGCAGGAGCACTTGGCTGGTCTGCAGCTACCGCATCAGGATACCGAGGGCTGCGACCATCCATCAGCAAATCGCCGGGGTAGTTGGGATGGTCAAGGCAGAGGCTATCGCCTATACCGAATGCCTTGGCGACAGCAACAGCCTCAATGCACCAGCGCCCAAAATATCCACTGTCTTCCAGTTGTTTGTCTCCCAGAGTGTACCAATACGGACGATCATATACTGCAGTAGCTCCTGACAGTCCTGGCCTTTCTGGTGAGCGATGCAATTCCTCATACCAATGCTGTACGAACTCTCTCAAGAGGTTGGCCTGTTTACTCGGCGGTGCCTCAATGGCTTTCAACAATCTGGCATAAGGACTTGCTTGGCAGACTTTCGTTCCGATCTTGCGATCTAACTGTCGTGTCGCTATGACCCGATCAAGCAGTGCATAGAAGGTTTTTGTTTTCTTCCTCTTTTGGTGATTGCAACTTTGCCTTGAGAATCGGGTAGACCTCGGCACGGGGGTTTGCGATCAGGCCGAATGCGCTGTTGTCTCTACCGCCCTCTCCCAGCCCGTGCGCCAACAAAAGTGCTGATTCCAGCGTAGGCGCCTTTCGCAGAAAGCCGAAGGCGATTTCCATCGCGGTACTGCTCGTCCTTGGGTCGCTCACGATAGCGCGGACTTCCGGCACGATGGCATTCTGTTGCCGACGAACATAGGCATAAGCTTCATCCCACTGCTCGTGGTCGATCATTTGTGCCAGGCCAGGCATATTCGTTTGCTCCTGTATGACTTGATCTTGCGCAGCCCATGTTTGTGGCAATGCAATGGTGCTGGCAAGCAGCAGGCTCAGGCAAAGACACCTTGCCCAGCGTTGTCGGACGGTGGTGACCATACGCTGCTCAACAGTTCGCGGCGGCGGAATCCAGCGAGGCGTCGGCTTGACGCCTTCGGCTCGCGTCGGCTGCGAATCGTTACCGGCTGCTGGTTTGTTGCCCGGCTCGGGCGAGGGGATGCCTTGCGGGTCCATGTCGGCCATCTTGCTTAGACTCCGTTCGTGAGCGGATGGGGCTCATCGGTCACCGTGTAGCCCAAGTCACGCAGCTTCTGCTTGACCAACTCGCGCTGCTCCTTGGAATAAGTCACGTCGTCCTCGATCTTGAACGGAACGTCGATGTTCAGCGTCTTGACAAGGATGTTCAGCGCGTAGTCGCGGGCGCGTAGATAGCGCAGTTCTTCCGGCGTCATGGCCGATTCGCTGCCATCCGCGTTATAGCGGCGCAGTCCGATATCCTTGATCGGCATGGGGTCGTTCAGCACGGGAATCAGCATCGGCACAAATCTCGGCGTGCGCCATGCGCGGAACTGATAGAAGATCATGAGTGGGACTTCCTTCTTGCCGCGAACCCCCGAGCCTAGGGCGCGTGCCATCAACTCCATACTGCCGGGGTCGTCCAGCAGCGCAAGGCCGAAGACCGCGCCGACGCGCACCCCGTAGTTTTTTGCCGCTAGATAGGGCTTGAGATCGGCGATGCGCTGCTCCGGTGGCACGGGCATCTGCGCCATTGTGAGCAGAAGGTTCTTGTTTTCCTCCTCCTTTGGAGGTTGGAGCTTCGCTTTGAGAATCGGGTAGACCTCGGCACGGGGGTTTTCGATCAGGCCGAATACGCTGTTGTCTCTACCGCCCTCTCCCAGCCCGTGCGCCAACAAAAGTGCTGATTCCAGCGTAGGCACCTTTCGCAGAAAGCTATAGGCAATGTACCTCGTGGTGCTGCTTGTGTTTGGGTCATCCGCGATAGCGCGGATTTCCGGCACGATGGCATTCTGTTGCCGGCGAACATAAGCATAAGCTTCATCCCACTGCTCGTGGTCGATCATTTGTGCCAGGCTAGGCATATTCGTTTGCTCCTGTATGACTTGATCTTGCGCAGTACACACCTGTGGTACCGCTACGGTACAGGTGAGCAGTAGACTCAGGCAAAAACGCCTTGCCCAGCGTTGTCGGACGGTGGTGACCATGCCGTTTTCTTCTCCGTTGACGATTCAGACTGGTTGAGTAGTGCGATCCCGCGTGCCGTGACAATTTCAGAAAATGGATCGCTTGACACAACCTTCGGCACCGTCTTGCAGCACAGCATCTTGCCGCCCACATGCCAGCCATTGCCAACATCCTGTTGCCGTCCTCGTTGCCGGGTATTGGCGTCCAGTGGACCGATGCCGTTCAAACCGGTATAGACATACATCAGCATCCGGCGAGACCAGAAATCCTCCAGGTTGTGGCGTTCATCCCTGCCTTGAATTTGCACTTGAACATCGTCCCCCTCGGGGTTATGCGTTGCGGGGTGCCACAGTCCGAGAAAATGTCCGATCTCGTGGGCGAACGTCTGGATGAGCTGATCCTGACTGGAAGGCTGGCCGCCATGCATCTGCTCGGCGGCCACCAGGGCGGTATTGCAAAGCCCCCAGCCAATGCCACTACCGATTGTGGATTCCACCACATACATGTTCAGATGCCTCGCCTTGCGATTCAGACTGGTCACCGCGGGGAACTCGTTCACCGCGGGTTGCCCGTTTTTGGCAGGCTTGACGGTCATCGCCCCTGCCTGCGTCAAGTCGATGGTGTCACTCAGCCATTGCTTGACCTCAAAGCGAATCCCCGCTGCCCGCCAGATGTCATTGATCTTGTTGAAGATGGGTTCGAGCTTTGGACGCTGAAGGGACGGAGGAACCCGTGGAATCTCCGGCCTGCCGGCCTGCCCAATAGACACAAAATGCACCGCCACAGCAACGTTGATGGGGTCGTAGACCTGCACAGCCAGGGTGTGCAGTAGTGGCCCAGTGGAACTGCCGAAGCGCACTTCAATATTGGCCGTTCGTGGAGATGCTTCTTCTCCGCCACGTACCCCTGACAGTTCAATCAAGTCACCCGTCGCCTGACTGATCTTGACCGTGCTCTCATCCGTGCTGACGAAGCTCAGCGGCACGCTCGCCCCGACATGCAGGCGCAGCAGCAACAGGTCAATTCTCTGTCCAGCCATCAGGCTCACGATTGGCCCGTCATGCTCCCGGTAGCCGCGCTCGTCCAGTTCGGGCCTGCTCGGATGAAAGGTGGTCGATTCGTTGTACCGCACGAAACGCACCGGTACAAACCGGTGTCCATCGTAGATTTCGCGTGCCAGCGGTTTTGGCGACGGTCCCGGCGTGGCAGATCCGACTGTGCCTTTGTCTTTCGGTCGTGGCGGAGGCGGGACGGTACATGGCTCCATGGTGCCCGGAGGGGCGCTGCCGCCGCCCGCTGCCAGCTTGGCGACGAAGTCGGGGTGAAACTGCTTGACGTTCGAGCCAGTGAGATCGCGGTGAAAGCCAAACGCCTGCGACGGATCGATCTTGCTGCCAGCGAGTTCGTGCCGCTCAATTTCGCCATTGGGCTCGAAGCCGCTGTCCACCTGAAAGCGCAGGATCGCGTCCTCGATTTCGATGTGGTCCAACTTGTCATCGGGCGTCTGCGACACAGCCACTTGCCCGGGACGTACGGACCGATAAGGCTTGTCGTAGTAACCCAGCACCATCAGGCGACGCTTGGCACCCTGGATGCCCATCGTCGTTGTGCCGTCGGTCTTTTCGTCATCGCTGTAGTCACGCGCGGTCAACTGGATCAGTGTGCCAAGAATTTCCAGCTCGCCTGTGATGCCAGGTTGCAGGCCCGGCAAGAGAATCTGGCCGTTGGCCCCAGTCGTGCCTTCGCTGTCCGTTTGTCCAGGGATGCGCAGTTTGTAGCTGAGGCCAGCCAACCCGCGCTCGGCCTCAGTGCGGGAGATACCCGGAAACAGTTGGAAATAGATGCGCAATGGGCGCAGCGGTAGCACCACCTTGCACACCGCGCCACCCGGCTTGAGGGTCAACTCCGGATTCGGCGCGGGCCGCGCGGGCGTTCTTGCAGGCGGCTTTTGCGAAGGATGTGTGAAATGGGTCGCCATAAGCCGTCTTATAGAATTTCAATCTTTACGGTTTCGCCGAACTCGGCTAGCTTGAGCGCAGTCTCGCCGCGCGCATTGGTTACGCCTTCGATGAGGCTGCCACCGGCGCGCGTAATGCGGTACCCGTGCAGGTAAGCTCCTTGATGTCCGGCGCCCTCGGAGCCTTCCTGACGCAATGCGAAAAAAACCAGGCCACCTTACGTGACTTGGGCTCCCGAAAAAAATCCGCTACTCCGATGAATTTAGCTTCACAACCCTATCGACTTGGAAACGGGACGTCTATGAGACTATTCCGGAATTGAACCCAGACAATTCGCAGCAATGCGAAAATTACGGAGATTTTGGATTGGCTTGGCAGTGGCGGGGCGTGGGAGCGAGAAAACGCGCTGGCAAGGGTTATCGCCACGGGCGCCGGCAAATCCACCTGGAAAGACGTTGTCGTCACCGCCAGGCGCAGTGAGCACAAGGCCCAAGCGTTCGCGCCTGCTTTTGGTAGTACGATATCGCCCTTGCACGCGTTGCCGTGTTGTCGGGAGAGAGTTTTGCCATCAGTGGATCGCCGTAGCGCCGGCACATCGCGCGCCCGGGCCAGGACCGAAGAACCATCGCAGAATGAGCTGGCCTATACCGGCCTGCGGGAGCGGCTGACCACGCTGGTCTACCGCCCCGGCGAGCACCTCAACATCTCCACCCTGGTCGACGATCTTGACCTTGGCCGCACGCCCATCAACCAGGCGCTGCACCGGCTGGCCAACGAAGGATTGGTGCAAATCCTGCCGCGCAAGGGCGTGGTGGTCTCGCCACTGTCCATCGACGATGCGCTGCACCTGATCGACGTGCGCCTGGCCAACGAAACGCTGTGCGCCAGGCTGGCCGCCGAGCGCATCACCGCCGCCGGCCTGCACAAGCTCGAAAGCCTGCTGAGCCAGGTGGAAGACGCCGTGGCGCAGCGCAACCTGCCCGAGGTGACCAACCTGGACCGCCTGTTCCACGAGGAAATCGCGCAGGTCTCGGGCAACCCGATCCTGATCGAAATCCTCAAGGTGCTGCACGCGCGCTCGCAGCGCTTCTGGGCCATTTCGCTGTCGTCCGAAGGGCACCTGGCCGAGGTCGGCGCCGAGCACCGCGCGATCCTGAAGGCGCTGCGCGAGGGCGACGGCGCGGCAGCGGCCAGCGCGGTCACGGCCCATGTGCTTTCCTTTCGCCAGGCGCTGCTGCAGGGCCGCCGCGAAACGGTCTTCGCGACGGCGATCGAGGGTTAGCCGGATCAGCTTTCGAGCGGCTTCTTTGCGGTTTCCCGCGCCACCAGCAGCGCCACCAGCGTCAGCGCCACGGCGGCGCTGACATACAGCGAGATCGCCAGCGTCGAGCCGTACGACTTGTACAGGCTGGCGATGATCAGCGGCGCAAAGCCGCCGCCCACGATGCCCGCCAGCGTATAGGCCAGCGATGACCCGGCGTAGCGCACCCGCGTGGGGAACTGCTCGGTCACGAAGGCCGCCTGCGGGCCGTACATCATGGCGTGGATGATCAGCCCGACCACCACCGCGGCGCAGATCTGCAGCGGCTGCGCGCTGTCCATCAGGCGGAAGAACACAAAAGCCCACACCACGGCCAGCAAGGCCCCGGCCATGTACACCGGGCGGCGGCCGAGCTTGTCCGACAGGCTGCCGAACAAGGGCACCGCGATGGCGTTGCACGCCGCGCCGATCATGGTCGCGCTCAGCGCCAGCGGCCGGGACAGGTGCAGCACGCTGGTCACGTAAGTCAGCGTGAAGACCACCACCAGCGCATAGAGCACGTCGGAGCCGATGCGCACGCCGCCGGCCACCAGCAGGCGCCGCCAGTGATCCACGAACACTTCCTTGATCGGCGTCTTGGCCGTGCTCTTGCGCGCTTCCATCTCCTTGAACAGCGGGGTTTCCTCGACGCCCTTGCGCAGCCACAGCCCGAACAGCACCAGCAGCACGCTCGACAGGAACGGAATGCGCCAGCCCCACGCCTGGAAATCTTCCGGGCTCAGCCACAGCGACACCACGGCGATAAAGCCGGTGCCCAGCAGCGTGCCGCACGACGGCCCCACCTGCGTAAACGATGCATTGCGCCCGCGCTGGTGCTGCTCGCCGTGCTCCATCGACAGCAAGACCGCGCCAGCCCATTCGCCGCCGATCGCCGCGCCTTGCGCGAAGCGCAGCGCCACTAGCAGGATCGGGCTCCAGATGCCCCACGACATGTAGGTGGGCAGCAAGCCCATCAGGCCCGTGGCCACGCCCATCAGGATCAGCGTGGCGACCAGCACGAAGCGCCGGCCGAGCTTGTCGCCCAGATGCCCGAACAGCACGCCGCCAAGCGGACGGGAGACATAGCCCACCGCATAGGTGGAAAACGCCAGGATCGTGCCCGTGAGCGGATCGAACGAGGGGAAGAAGACCGCGTTGAACACCAACGCGGCCATCAGGTTGTAGACGGTGAAGTCGTACCACTCCAGCGTGGTGCCGATGGTGCTGGCCGCGGCCAGCCGGCCCATCCTGGGCTTGGCGGCGTGGGTGACCGCATCGAGCGTGCCCGCGGCGCCCTGCGTGGTGGAAATCGTGCTTGCGTTAGTCATCACGCCACCTCCCCGGAGAAGAGCTTCCATTTCAACGCGTAGCGTGCGGCCTGCTGCATCGATGCGCCCAGACGCTTTGCCGCCTCCTGCAGTGCCTGCTCGCTCGCGGCTTCGGCGCTGCTCTCGATCACCAGGATGGGCAGCAGTTGCCGGTCGGTCAGGCTCTCCTTGGGCAGCGGCTGGCTTAGCTCGGCGTCTGGCATCAGCAGGTAGGACTGGACAAAGCCGGGCTGTGCGGACAGTTGCCCGCCAACCTCGCCCGCCAGGTCGACCAGTGCCAGCGGATCTTCCGGCTGCGCCAGCGGCAGCACGGCAATCCAGCTGCCGCTGCCCTGCCCAACGGTGGCGGTGACTTCGCTCACGCGGCGCATCGGCTGGCGCATGCGGTCCAGGTTGGCCACCGACCACGGCGTCTGGCGGCGAAAAGCCGCCTTGTAGGCCGCGGAGGTGAATGCACCGAGCGACTCGGTGCGATACAGGCCGAGATACTTGGGGCCGCCCTGCACGGCCTCATAGCGCGCGGCGGAGATGAAGCCTTCGATGCGGGCGCGCTCTTCCACGTGCTCGCGGTCGTACCATTGATTGAAATCGGCCTCGTCGGCCGCATCCACATTCGACGCGACAAACAGCATGCCCTGCGGGGCCATGCCTGCCGCGCTCTTTGTCGCCGAACTTTCGGTCGCAAACATCTCGCTCATCAAACTCTCCGGTTGCCACGCCAATACAAAGCGGTGAGCTGATGATCGGCGCGATCGCCGCGCGCGACAAACGGGTTTTTCTTCGTGTTTCCGATCAGTTTTTCTGTTCGATCCGCCTGCGTTCGCGCACCAGCTTGGCGCGCGGCCGTGCTTCACTCCGGCGCAAACGGTGCAGGCAGCGAACGCACAAAGCGATCCGATTCGCGGCAGGCCAGATCCGCCACCAGGCGAATCGCCTCCGACGCCGCATGGTCGAGATGGCTCACTACCAGCCGTTGATGCGGCAGCGGCACATCGCAACAGATCACGCGCAGCTCGCCGCGCTCCACCTCTTCACGCACCGGCGCCAGCGGCATCAGCGCATTGCCAAAGCCCGCCTTCACCAGCCGCACGATGGCCGCGATGGAGCTCACGCAGTGCACCTTGCCAACGGGCAGCCCGGCCTTGCGGTACAGCTCCTTGAGCGCCACGTGCGGCTGCGACCCCGGGCTCATGGTGATAGTCGGGTGCTGCAGCAGCGTGGCCAGTTTCCCTTCATCGGGCTGCGCCGCGCCGGGCCGCCCGACCCACCCGATCGCCATCGGCAGGCACGGCGTGCTGGTGATGCCCTCGCCCACCGCGGGGTCCGTCTGCAAGGCGATATCGATGCCGCCGGCGCGCAAGGTCTTGTGCAGCCCTTCCGTGGTCTCGGAAGTGATCTGCACCTCGATGCCCGGATAGGATGATTGCAGGTGCCGCAGGAAGTCGACCAGCCAGGTATGCACCACGCTCTCGATGGCGCCGATGCGCACCAGCCCCAGCAACTCGTGGCCGGAGCGCCCCAGCACCATGATCTCCCGCTGCAACTCCAGCAGCCGCTCGCCGTAGCCAAGCAGGCGCAGGCCCACCGGCGTGAGCCGCAGGTCCCGCGCCTCGCGCTCGAACACACGCGCGCCAATCTCCTGCTCCAGCGAGGCAATGCGATTGGACATGGCGGCCTGGGTGATGTGCAGCTTCTCGGCCGCCGCGCGAAAGCTGCCTAGCCTTGCTACCCACATGAAGGCTTCGACAAAGCGCGTGTTCATGGCCTCGTGCTCCCGGCATCGCCTCCCGGGCCGCCGCGCAGGCTGCCCCCTGCATGGCCACGCTCCCGTGCACCGGGCGGCCGCGTGCGCGCCAGGTTTTGCTGGCCAGGCGCACCGTTGCAGTGCGGCAGCCGCGTCAATGCCGCCCCGGACGAGGCTGGGAGAGACGCTGAATTCGTGCCGGTATCTGCATTTTTATCCGTCATCTGAAATTTCACAAGATTTACAGAGAGATTTTTATGCAAATTCCACGCCAGCGCTCTAGTGGCATTCCCTAGGGCTGCCATGCCCGGCCAGGGCAAGGGGCCGTCCGCGGCGAGCCCCTTGCCTCACATCATCGACGGCAAGGCCGATGCGTACAATGCGGGGCAGTCCATCCAACTGTTCAACCTGCTTCTCCGCCGCAGCGTACGCCATGCCCCGACCGCGCGACCATGCCATCCCCGCCGGCAGCGGCAAGCCTGCCGTCAGGCCCGCACCCAAGAGCACCAACCCACTCGACTACCAGCAAACCGCCCGCCCCGCGGCGGTCATGCCCAAGGAATTCCCGGACGGTTTCGTAGTAGCTGCGCACCGGCACGAACGCGCACAGCTGATCTATGCTGTGGCCGGGGTGATCGAGGTGGCGGCGGGCCACGCCCTGTGGCTGCTGCCAACCCAGCGTGCGCTATGGATGCCGCCAGGCATGGAACACGGCATGCGCGCCCGCGGTGCCGTGTCGCTGCGCACGCTCTATATCCACCCGGAAGCCCGTCCCGGCGCTACGCCGGCGCAACCCCGGCTAGTCAACGTGTCGCCGTTGCTGCGCGAGCTGGTCGTGCGTGCGGCAGCGCTGCCGCTGGACCACGCACCGGGCGGCCGCGAGGACCGGCTGATGCGCGTGCTGCTGGACGAACTCGAATGGTCGCCGGAACAGCCGCTGCCGTTGCCGGCTGGCGAGGACCGGCGCCTGGCGCGCATCTGCGACGCCCTGCGCGACAACCCCGCCGACGCGCGCACGCTGGCCGAATGGGCCCTGGAGGCAGGCGCCTCCAGCCGCACGCTGGCGCGCCTGTTCCAGGCACATACGGGCGTGTCCTTCGTGCACTGGCGCCAGCAGGCGCGGCTGCTGTACGCACTGCCCCGCCTGGCCGCCGGAGAACCCGTCGCAACCATCGCGGCGGAACTGGGCTACGACACGCCCGGCGCTTTCGCCGCTATGTTCCGCCGCTATACGGGCACCACGCCCAGCCAGTATTTCAGGATGTCCGATCCGGCGTAAAGAGTGGCCCGACCGGCGCAGACGCGCCGCCTGGCCGGGCGTATCGTGGCGGGCATGCCCTTTCGCTACAGGCTACAGGCATCGGGTATGGCACGATAACCAGGACCAGGACATGACACGTTCAGACATCGAATTCATCTCCGAAGGCGCCACCCTGCGCGGGTGGCTGTACGCACCGGAGGGCACATGCACGGGCCCCCGCCCCGCCATTGTGATGGCCCACGGCTTTTCCGCCGTCAAGGAGCAGTATCTCGACCGCTACGCCGAGATGTTCGCCGCCGCGGGCTTTGCCGTACTGGTCTACGACCACCGGAACTTTGGCGCCAGCGACGGCACGCCCCGGCAGGAAGTGGACCCGGCCCTGCAAAGGCGCGGCTACCGCGATGCCATTACCTGCCTGTGCAGCCGCGATGATGTCGCGCACGAGCGCATCGGCATCTGGGGCACCAGCTACAGCGGCGGCCATGTGATCGAGGTGGCGGCACTCGACCGGCGCGTGCGCTGCGTGGTATCGCAGGTGCCGCAGATCAGCGGCCATGCCTCCGCGCTGCGCCGCACCCGCGCCGACCTGGTACCGGCCGCGCTCACGCGCTTCGAGGCCGACCGGCTGGCGCGCTTCCGGGGCGAACCGCCGGCCATGCTACCGGCCGTCAGCGCGGACCCGGCCGCCGCCTGCGCCATGGGTGGCGCCGACAGCCACAAGTTCTTCACGGACACCGCCACCTTTGCGCCGGCCTGGCGCAACGAGGTGACGCTGCGCAGCGCCGAACTCGCGCGCGAGAACGAGCCCGGCATCCACATTGCGCGCATCAGCCCCACGCCGCTGCTGATGATCGTGGCCGACCGCGACCTGCTGACCGCCACCGACCTGTGCCTGGCAGCCTATGAACAGGCCTTGCAGCCCAAGCAGCTGCTGATGATTCCGGGCGGGCATTTCACGCCCTACCTGGAACAGTTCGAAACCACCAGCCAGGCTGCGCGCGACTGGTTTGTACAGCATCTCAGGCCGCAATCTCCGGCCATGGCATCTCAGGCCAAGCATCTCAAGCCATAAGGCGGCTGCGCAGGATTGCCAGGCAGCCTCGGAGCGCCCAGCCATTGCGAAACGCGGCTGGCCGGCATGGCGCGGGAATCGGCGGCAAGCCTTCGCCCTCCCCGGCGTAGCCGGCAATTGATGGAAACCGCCGACGCCGGGCAGCGGGCATGCCGCCCGGCACCGGGAGCCGCCTTAGACCTTCGGCGGGTTCAGGGTCGGATCCAGCAGGGATCCGGTGGCATTGTTGAAGACAGGCACGGTTGCCGCCCAATCGTTCACGAAACCATAGGCAGCGCCACTGACAACACCGGCGATGCCGCCAACGATAAAGCCGACACCCGCCGACAGGATGCCCAGACCCAGCAGGCCACCCGAGCTGCCGCCAGTCACGGCGCCCTTGTATACGCCCTGGACCAGGCCGGCAATGCCGCCCAGGACTGCGGCACCCGTGCGGGAGGCGAAGCTGGCGCCCGAAACCTGGTCAAGTTCCATTACGGTCAATTCACGCATTGATTTATTTCCTTGTTGCTGATTAGTGATCGCCAATCATTCCGGGCCGGATTGGCTTCGGCCATCTTGCCGGCATCGATCGCCGGCAGAATTGCTGCCGGCATGCCCACATCCCGTCGCGGGATTCCATCGCCGCCCTTCGTGCCATGAGGCATGCAAGCTCGAGCCCTGCCCTTGCCCGTTCAGCACGGCCTGGCACCCGGGCACACCTCGGGACCGCTGGCGAAACCAGGCTCGGCATCAGACGGGCGCCGAGGGAGAAAATCGCCTTTGGCACTCAGGCCGCCAGCGCCCCGGATTGCTTCGGTATGGTTCCGCTTGCACAGTGCTCAACGCCATCAAACAGGCTTGCTGATCAACTCGCCCGGAGCGGCGTCGATCTCCCCCTGCATGGCTGATTGTGCGGGCAGCATCTCCGGCGCCAGCGCACGTACCGCGCCTCGCTCCAGCACGATCACCCGGTCCGCGCTGCGGATCGTCTCCGGCCGGTGCGCTATGATGATTCGCGTGACCCTCATGGCACGGATGGCCTGGTTGATGCGCTGTTCGCACTCCACATCCAGGTGACTGGTGGCTTCATCGAGAATCAGGATGGACGGCTTGCGGTAGAAAGCCCGCGCCAGCAGCACGCGCTGGCACTGGCCGCCCGACAGCGATGAGCCCATGTCTCCCACCAGGGTCTGATAGGCCATCGGCATGGCGGCAACGTCATCGTGGACCTGGGCCACGCGCGCGGCTTCCTCGATGCGTGCCATGTCCGGCTGCGGATCGAAGAAGCCGATGTTTTCGGCAATGGATCCGGCAAAGAGAATGTCGTCCTGCATCACGCAGCCGATCATGTCGCGGTACTGGTGCAGGCCCAGCTTGCGGATGTCGACGCCGTCGGCGCTCACCGCCCCTTCCTCGGGTACCAGCAGGCCCAGCAGCACCTTGGCCATGGTCGTCTTGCCCTGTCCCGATGGCCCCACCAGGGCAACGGACTCCCCTGGCGCGATCGAGAACGTGCAGCCGTCCAGCACCCACGGCTCGGTCTCTGCGTAGCGAAAACGCAGGCCGCGCACGTCGATGGCGGGCGAGGCCACCAGGCCTTCGGCCGCTGCCGGCGGACGTAGCGTCTTCGTTTCCATGTCGCTCTCGACGCAGGTCAACACGATGTCGGCCAGGCGCTCGCCATGCAGGCGCAACATGCGGAAATCGATGACGGTGTCGATCAGCCCGGACGCCCGGGACGAGAACTGCTCCGCGAAGCTGACGAAGGCCACCAGCATCCCGGCGGAGAACTGGCCGTCGAGCACCAGTCGCGCCGCCAGCCACACCAGCACGACCCGCCCGGCACCGGAGATGATGCCCTGCAAGGTCGAGAAGCTGATCGAAAGCCGCTGGATCGCCACGTTCTTGTTGGTGGTGTCGACCACGGCGTTGGCGTAGACGGCAACGCGCACATCCTGCTTGTTGCCCAGCTTGATCGCCTGGACGCCGCGGATCGATTCCAGCAAGTTCGACTGGGCGCGTGCCGCATAGACGATCTGGTCCTCGTTGGCCTGCCGGAACGGACGGTAGGAGACCCAGCGGATCAGGGCATAGGTGGTGAAGAGTCCCAACTCGAGCCAGGTCAGCATCGGGCTGTAGATGAACAGCATGAGGAGCGTCACGATCGCCATGACGCCGTCGAGCAGCGTGCTGACAAAGCGCGTCGTGAGCGTGCTCTGGATGGTGCCGATCGAGCCAAAGCGCGACACCACGTCACCGATATGGCGCTGCTCGAAATACGACATGGGCAGCTTGAACAGGTGCGAGCAGAGGTTGGCCGTCCACTGCACGTTCAGCAGGCTGGAGAACCATGTCAGCACCCATGCGCGCAGGGCAGCGATGGCATTCTGGAACAGCACCACCATGAGGAAGCCGATGCCGAGCAACGTCAGCAGGTCGACGTCGGCCGACACCAGCACGTGGTCCATCACCCATTGCATATAGAACGGCGAGACGATGCCGAAGACTTCCAGGGCGACCGAGAGCAGCAGCACCTGGAAGAACGCGGCGCGGATGCCGGCCACGCTGCCGATCAGCTTCAGCATCGAGATGGATTCCTTCTCGCGGGTACGCTCGAAGGTGGGCGATGGCAGCAATTCCAGCGCCACGCCGGTGAAATGATCCGACGCTTCGGACAGCGGTACGTCGAGTATGCCGCGGGCGGGATCGTGGATCGTGATCTTGTTGCGGCCGATGCGCTTCAGGACCACGAAGTGATTCAGGTCCCAGTGCAGGATACAGGGGCGCCGCAGCTTGACGAGCTCGCCGAGCTCGAGGCGCAGCGCGCGCGAGGCCAGTCCCAGGCGCGAGGCCACCAGCATCACGTCGGCCAGGGTTGCCCCCTTGAGCGAGGGGCTGAAGCGGCGGCGCAGGCTGACCAGATCGATCTCGCGGCCGAAGTAGCCGGCGACCATCCCGACGCATGCCAGGCCGCATTCCGCCGCCTGGGTCTGGAGCAGCACCGGCAGGCGCTGGCCCCAACCGAACTGCAGTGCTTTCATAAAACGCATGATCCGAGCGATTCCAAGGTGATTTGACGCATGGCGCGATGGCGGAGGATCGTCACGATCCGGCGCGGCGGCCCAGGGCATACAGCGGCGCCAGTACCCACTCGATCAGGCGTCGCCTGTCAAGCAGCACGTCGGCTTCGAGCGCCATGCCGGGCTTGAGCGGCTCATGCTTGCCATAGGCCTGGATGTCCTGCCGGTCCAGCGCGACAACCACGCGGTAGTGCTGTTCCTGCACGTTGCCCTGTCCGGTGAGATTCGCGACCTCCTTCGGCGAGAGCGCGGTGCGCGACACTTCGGTCACGCGTCCCGATTGCTGGCCGAACTTCTGGTATGGATAGGCCTGGTAGCGCAGCACGACAGGCGCGCCGGGGCGGATGAAGCCGATCGCCCGGCTCGGCACCATCAGTTGCGCCTCGAGCTGCGCGCCCTGCGGCAGCAGGGACATGACGGTCTGCCCGGCATTGACGATCTGCCCCGGTTTCGCCAGCAGCGCGCCCACCACGCTTGCCCGCGGCGCGCGCAGGATCACCGAGCGGCGCGACTCGTTCTCGGCCGTCGCCTGGTCGATATCCGCGAGCTTGCGTGCGATCTCGTTGCGCTGGTTGCTCATATTGAGCGGCAGCTCGCGCTGCCGCTGGCGGACCTGTTCGAGCTGTTGCCCGATGTCCAGCCGGTGGCGGACGAGCTCCTGCAGCCTCGCCTGGGAATCGATCAGCACGCCCTCCTGCTGCTCCACCTGGCTATTCGAGGCATAACCCTCGGCCCGCATGGACTGCAGCTTTTCGAGCTGGCGTGTGGCCAGGTCGGCCTGGCGGGTACGCTGTTCCTTCTGCGCCTGGATCTGTGCGAGCTGCTCGCGCAGCATGCCGGCTTGCATCTGCAGGCCGCGCTGCGCCTCGCCAGCCAGTTGCAACTGGCTGGCGAGGTCGATCTCGAGCTTGGAACGCTGCAGCTTGAGCTGCGTGCCGATGTGCTCGCGCGTTCCGCCCAGTTCCGTGGCCACTTCCGCGGAAACCACCATCAGCCCGGCGCCCTCTTCCACGGACTGGCCTTCACGCACGCGGGTCTCGACCAGGGTGCCGGTGAGCGGTGGCGTGATACCGAACAGGCCTTGGGCTGGCAGCAGTTGGCCGAGGACGCGCTCGCGCTTGGTGTAGGTGCCGAACACCAGCAAGCCCGCGATGGCAGCCGCCAGCGCACCGGCCACGCCGATCATCAGCCACCGGTACGGCGGGGAATACAGGCTGACCGCGCCCATGAGCCTGTACTTGCTCGCGTCGAGCGCTTCTTGCCGGAACAGCGAATCAGTCATTGCAACGTCTCGACATTGAGTCAGGATTGAATAGCGCGCGGTGCCCGGCGCGCCAGCGTCTGCCGGCCGATGCTCACCCCTTGTGCTGGTGGCATGCCAGCGCGGCGACATCGGCATCGCCCAGCGAGCCGAGCGCGGCCGACAACTGCAGGCGCGCGCGCAGGTGCTTGTAGCGCGCGGAGGCCAGGTCACGTACCGCCTCGAAGTAGCGCTGCTGCGCATTCAGTTCGTCGATGTTCGTCCGCATGCCCACCTCACGGCCAAGGCGGGTCGACTTGACCTTGCCTTCGGCGGATCCCAGCGCACGCTGCCGTGCTTGCACCAGCGCGCCACCGTTCGTCATACCGAGATAGGCGGCACGCGCGCTCTCGCGCGCCCTGCGCCGCG
This sequence comes from Cupriavidus sp. GW822-FHT03E04, assembly GCF_058801495.1. Taxonomy (NCBI): domain Bacteria; kingdom Pseudomonadati; phylum Pseudomonadota; class Betaproteobacteria; order Burkholderiales; family Burkholderiaceae; genus Cupriavidus; species Cupriavidus sp. GW822-FHT03E04. Next base: position 134,141 of record NZ_JBXANI010000010.1, on the reverse strand, counting down.
CATCTTCGAGCGCGTCGCGGGCCTGGGCGCGGCGGCTGTAGGCCTCGCGCCCGGCCGAGAGTTGCGCGCCGCCGGCAAACAGCGGAATGGTGATCGTCACGCCGATCGTCGACGAGCGCGTCTTCGAGGTGGTGCCGAAGATCGCATCGAGCCTGTTCTCGCCGGCACCGTAGCTCCAGTTCGTGCCGTAGGATGCCTGGGCGCTGACGACAGGCAGGTTTGCGCCCACGGCAGCGGCGACGTCGGCCCCGGCCTGCTCGGCCTGCTGCTCGGCAATGCGCACCTCCAGATTGTCCCGGGCGGCTTCCTCCATGGCAGCCTCCATGTCGGCCGCCATGGCCGACGGCATGCATTGCAGCCCGACAGCTTCGACTTCGTCCGCCGACAGGCCGGTCAGCCTGCGGTACGTGCCGCCGGCAATCTCGAGATCGGTCAGCGCAGCCACTGCGCTGGCAAGCGCCAGGTCCAGGTTGGCCTGCGCCTCGTCCACGTCGGTCCGCGTACCCTCCCCGAGCCGTAGCGCGGCTGTTGCCTGGTCGAGCTGCTTCTGGAATGCCAGCTTTGCCGACACGGCCGCCTGCAGAACCTCGCGCTGGTACAGGACATCGAAATAGGCATCGGATACGCGGACCATCAGGTCCTGCTGCGACTTCTCGAACTCGATGTCCGCCAGGGTCGCCAAGGCAATGCCGCGCTTGACGTCGGCAAAGCGCGGCATATCGAAGATGGGCTGCGTCACGCTGGCGGCAATGCTGTGCCGGCGCACGGCGGTGGCATAGGCCGCCCCGGGCTGATCCTGCTTCGCGTAGCTGCCCTCGAGCTGCGCGCGCGGCAGCAGGCCGGCGATCCCCTGCCAGCGCTTCTCCCGGCCAGCCATCCGGGCATTGCCCGCGGCGGAAAAACCGGCGTCGAAACCTCGCGCCGCATTGATTGAATCCAGCAAGGTCACCGCGTGCGAGACCTGGGCACTTGCCAAAACACAGGGAAGAACCAACAGATCAATCAACTTCATCTTCAACATCGGCGCCCGATCCTCTCCAATCCATTGGGGAGCTTTTTTCAACATGAAACAAAGCGGTCCTGAGCAGGGAGGAACAGCGAATTCGGATCACGAAATGATCCGCCTGCGCAACGGTGTGCGCCTGCAAGGGCGAGGTCGCGGACAGGACAAATGGTACGTTCCGTGCCGTGCAACGACGCCAGGGCTGCAGCCTGGAGCATTTGCCGAGCAGCGGCGATCGCCACCGGATCCTCGCACCAGACTCGTTCCTGTCGCATCTGCATCGCGCTGGCTTAAGGATCGGACGATAGCAGGGATCGTCGATGAAAAAACCAGGATTAATCTGATTCTTTCAATCCTAAATCTGAGAGAGGCCGACATTTCCAAACTCCATGATGAGTAGTCGGAGTCGGGGGCTCACACCCATTATGGGATCCGCGCAACGGCATTTTCTATACCTGGCGGCGGGCGCCCGCGCCCGCCACGGCGCCGAGACACCCGCGGGGTTCGGAAATCAGCGTGTCGCCCACGTGGGCGCCATGAAAGCAAGGCCTCGGAATTCCCGCCCGCCTGCTGCCCCGATTGCGAAACGCCGCGCAGCCGTGGCGCGAGTGACTGAGTGACGCAGCAGCCGCGCGCGCGTTGTGCCATGCCCGCCGGTTGACGTAATGCGCTTCGCGAGCAACCATTGAACCATCCGCCCGATCCACCTGGATCCGGAGGACATGGGCCATGAATCCGCGCGGCGATCGGCGAATGGACGTTGGCAACACCGCCGCCCGCAATCCCGGCCCTGGACATCAGTTGGCGTCACGCCGCATCGGAGTCGTGGCGCTGCGCTTGCGGCTTTGACCTTGACACCGGCAACCAAGGCCCCTCACCCCACCCCCAGCCGCCCGGCAAGATCCACCAGCGCCGCCGCGCAAGACACCTCCGCCTTCAATGCCAGCAACGCATCCGCGCGCGTCTGCCCGAGATTGACCGCAGCGACCGGCTTGCCAAGCTTGCCCGCTGCGAGGCAAAAGCGATAGCCGGAGAACACCGTCAGCGACGACCCGATCACCAGCAGCGCATCGGCCCCCTCCAGCGCCTGCATGGAAGCGTCGACGCGCTCGCGCGGCACCGACTCCCCGAAGAACACCACATCGGGCTTGAGCACGCCGCCGCAGTGCCCGCACGCGGGAATGTGCACGGCCTCGAAACTGGCCAGCTCCAGGTGCGCATCGCCATCGGAAGCCGGCAGCGCGCGCAGTTCCGCCAGCGCCGGGTTGTCCACCTCGAGTTGCGCCTGCAGCGAAGCGCGCGGGCGGCGCGTGCCGCATTGCAGGCAGATCACGCTGCCCACATGGCCATGCAGCTCGATCACGCCGGTGCTGCCAGCGCGCTGGTGCAGGCCGTCCACGTTCTGGGTGACAAGCTGGCGCACATAGCCAGCCGCTTGCAGCTGAGCCAGCGCGAAGTGCGCGGCGTTAGGCTGCGCGTTGGCCAACACCGGCCAGCCCAGCATGCTGCGCGCCCAATAGCGCTGGCGCACCGCATGCGAGCGAAAGAAATCCTGCGCCTGCACGGGCGGCGTGCGCTGCCAGTTGCCCTGCGCGTCTCGGTAGCCGGGAATGCCGGAGTCGGTGCTGATGCCGGCCCCCGTCAGCACCAGCAGGCGCGGATGGTCCCGCACGAACGCGTGGAGATCGGCCAGCAGGTTCCGGTCGGTGACGGTCAAGGGGAGCTCCTTGTCTTGTGCGCGTGGCGTGCGGGGGGCGTGCGTGGCGTATCAGCCGGATCAGAAGCTGGGACCGCCCGCGCCCGCGGCGGCATCGGCGGTCTGCCCGGCGAGCGCCAGCCAGGCCTTCAACTCGGCGCGATACTGCTCCATCGCCGCGGCGTGCAGGTCGAAGATGCAGGGATCGCAGCCATTGCCGCAGCAATCATTGATATCCGGCGTGGGCGGCGCTACAGGCTTGGGCGGCAATGCTTGCGCTGCCGGCTCCGGCGTAGCCGCCGTTTCTGGGGTGCGTCCTGCGGGGGACGCCAGGTTTTCTACCGACACCATCGACTCCAATTGAATTGCACGATCAGTATACGGCCGGCGGGCGCGCGCCGCTGCCGATGCCACTGGCCAGCCATGCCTCGAATGCCTCGCTGCCCGGCTCCCCCGCTACCGCCGCGTAGACCACCAGCCGCAGGTGACGCTCCTCGTCCGCAGTGAGCGTGGCATGCTCGCAGCGCACCGTGCCCACCGCATCCAGCCACAAGGCCCGGATGCCGGTGCAAACGCCCTGCACATCGTGCTGGCGCCACCATTGCCTGAAATCCGGCGCTGCGCGCTCCAGCTCGTCCACCAGCTCAAGCAGGGTCGGATCGTCCGGTGCGCGGGCCAGGTCGCGGCGAAAGCTCGCCAGCATCTGTGGCGCCTGCGCCTCCCAGCCGGCAAAGCGCTCGCGCATGGCCGGGTCCAGAAAGATCATGCGCAGCATATTGCGATGGCCCGGCGCGCAAGCGCCAAAGCCGAACACGCGCTCGGCCGCCGCGTTCCACGCCAGCACATCCCAGCGCAGGTTGAGCACATAGGCAGGCCGCAGCGGCAGGTCGTCCATCAACCGGCGCACCAGCGGCGGCACCGTGCACCAGGTGCGCCCGCTCTCGGCTGGCGGGCGCTGGTGCGCCAGCAGAAACAGGTGGCGCCGCTCGGCGGCGTCCAGCCGGAGCACGCGCGCCAGGTTCTCCAGGAACGCCGCCGAAACGCCGATCTCGCGCCCCTGCTCCAGCCAGGTGTACCAGGTCAGGCCCACGCCGGCCAACGCCGCCACCTCCTCGCGGCGCAGGCCCGGGGTGCGGCGCCGGCCGGCGCTGGGCAGGCCCGCCTGCGCAGGCGAGATGCGTTCGCGCCGCTGGCGCAGGAAGTCCGCCAGCGCAGCGCGGGTACGGTCTAGGGTGCGTGGCGGCATGAAATTAGCGGCATGGCGTTAGCCTGTTGCCTGATGTAATAGCATAATTAGTTAAATTGTAATACTTTAACGAGCAGCTGAGAATGCGGGCCTAAGTATTCAACAGGATCCCCCATGCCCTCTCCAAGCGCCTTGCCCGTGCTGTTCGTGCTGTTGCTAGGCGGCTTTGTCACCGTCTTCGACCTGTTCGTGGTCAATGTGGCGATTCCTTCCATTCAGGCCGACCTGGGCGCCAGCTTCGGCGAGATCGGGGCAGTCGTGGCGGCCTACGAACTTGCCTACGGCGTGCTGCTGATCACCGGCAGCCGCCTGGGCGATCTCCACGGCCGGCGGCGGCTGTTCGCGCTCGGCATGGCAGGCTTCACGCTGGCCTCGGCGCTGTGTGGCGTGGCCCCTACCGCGGCGCTGCTGATCGCGGCGCGCGTGCTGCAAGGCGGCGCCGCCGCGCTGTTGTTCCCCCAGATCTACGCCGTGATCCGCGTCAGCCTTGACGAGGCCGCGCGCCGCCGCGCCTTCGGCCTGCTCGGCATGACGCTTGGCCTGGCTGCCATCGCCGGCCAGGTGCTGGGCGGCCTGCTGGTGCAGAGCGACCTGTTTGGCCTCGGCTGGCGCCTGATCTTCCTGATCAATATCCCGGTGGGCGCGGCAGCCATGCTGGCCGCGCGGCGCATCCCCGAATCGCGGGCCATGGCAGCGCCCGGCTCGCCCGCAAGCGGGCTGGATTGGCCCGGCGTGCTGCTGGCCAGCGCCGGGCTGACGCTGCTGCTGGTGCCGCTGCTGGAGGGCCCCGCGCGCGGCTGGCCGGGCTGGGCCTTTGCCTCGCTGGCGCTGGCCGCCGCCTTGCTGGCCGGCTTTGTGCGCTTGGAGCGGCGCCGATCCGCGCCGTTGGTGGATCTGGCCCTGTTTGCCCAGCGCCGCTTTGCCCTGGGCACGCTGGTGGTGCTGCTGGTGTACTCCACGGCCAGCGCGTTCTTCCTGTGCTTTGCCCTGCTGTTGCAGGCTGGGCTGGGCGTCGGCCCGCTGCTGGCCGGCAGCGTGTTCGCGCCGGCCAGCGTGGGATTCGTTGCCGCGTCGATGTGGGCGCCCCGGCTGGTGGGGCGCTTCGGCAACGCCGTACTCGCCGTGGCGGCCTTGCTTTACGCCACGGCGCACACCGTCCTGACGCTCCAGGTGGTGACGGCAGGCGCCATGCTGGTGCCCTGGCATCTGGTGCCCGCGCTGATCCTGTTCGGCCTGGCCCAGGGCATGCTGATGACGCCGCTGCTCAATCTCGTGCTCGGCCTTGCACGCGAGGCGCAGGCCGGCATGGCGTCCGGGCTGGTGTCGACCATGCAGCAAGTGGGCGGCGCATTCGGCATCGCCATCGCGGGCATGTTCTTCCAGCAGGCGCTGCAAGCCGAAGGCGGCATCGGCAGCACGCAACGCTATGCCCACGCGTTTGCCGGCGCGATGGGCTACAACCTGGCGGCGGCGCTGCTCTGTGCGCTGCTGTTGCTCGCACTGGCTCGGCCGCTAGCCCGCCCGGACGCCGCGGCCCAGGCGGCACGCTGATCAGCCGCCCGTGCCGGGTGAGGGCTTGCGGGCCTCCAGCACCGCCCGCAGCCGCGTCACCGCCTCAGCCGACTCGGCCTCAATGCGCTTGCGCAGCACCAGCCAATTGGTCAGCGCAAACAGCAGGTTCGGCGCGGGGTAGCTGAATTCGCGCCGGAAGTGCGTGCCCTGCGGCGTCTGGGCGAGCGTGTAGCGGACCGCGCCCGCCTCGCGCCCATCGATGGTGCCCTGGATCATCCAGGCCGAGGATGGGCTGCGCTCCACCGCGGTCCACACCACCTGGCCGCGCCGCCCGGCTACCGAGAACGTCTCGGTGACCTGCTCGCCGGGCAGGAGCGAATGACCGGCCGAGGCGCCAGTCACGGCGAGCGAAGATGGATGCCAGTTGGGCCAGTTGGCGGGCGTGGAAACGTAGTCGAACACCACGGCATCAGGCTGCGCGATCGTCACCTCGTTGACGATATGCGTGACGGCGCGCCACGACCGCGGCAAGGGGAGCAACAGCACGGCCGCCGCGCCCGCCAAAACCAGGAACCCGACGAACAGGGTCCGCCGCTTGTGGGTCCGCCTTCTGTGGATTCGCCGCCTGCTCATGGTGGGGGCCTGGACTATCAATGCGCCGACGGGCTGCGGTAAGGCCTGCGGCCCTCTCCGGCTAGGGTGGCCGAAGTGCTTTTAGCTTTTAGTGTAGTCAGCTTTGATCGCCGCGATGGCTCGGCGAATCACGCATGCAAGACGCCCTATCACGGGGACGGCCACCTCGCCCATCCCATGAAATGCTTACCCCCAATTGGCCGTATTCCGGCCATTGGCTGGTTGCTATGCTCAGTGCCGAAAAGGCGGAAAAAGCAGAGAAGGTAAAAAAGGCCGGATGGCTCTATGGAGACGAGGTATATGCGCAAAGCACTAATTTCCTGCCTGGGACTGGCAATGGCGGGCTGCGCCGTGGGTTATCGGAACTCCGATCTCGCCGGGGCTCAGGACCTGCGCATGCCGCTACCGCCCTGCACCGCCCCCGCGGCTAGCAACTGCCTGAACGACAGCCAATCACTCGAACCAGAGGCCATTTACGCGGCGGAAGTGGGATCCCGAACTAACAGTCCGCGCGTCGGGCTAGCACTGTCCGGAGGTGGGTCAAAGGCGGCACCGTTCGCGCTTGGCGTCTTGCAGGAGTTAGTCAACGCCGACGCGCTGGGCAGCATCGACTATATCTCCAGCGTGTCGGGTGGCAGCTATGCGGCACTTTACCTATACGCCAACGCGTTGAGGGTCAGCGAAAAGCCCGAACTCGGGCCCCTCAAGCGGTACTTCGCGGATATCCGTCCCGTTAGTTTCCCCCCAAAGGAAAAGACGGTTGGCACCGAGGGCTACGTGCCTGCTGCCAGCCCGGGAGGGCTGAAGAAAGACCTGCAATTGGATGTAGCCCAGGCAGGTGCCTGCGAGAAGATATTCACCCCGGCGCAGGAACCCGTCGTTCAAGACAACCGGAACCTCGGGTGGGTAGATTGCTACCAGGACATCCTGTTTACCGCGCCCGGCGGAACGTCCAAGCGCTATGACCGTACAGAGCCTGTGCGCAAAGCGGCCTTTACGGCGCTGGAGAACATCTCCACCGCGCCCGTTGCGCTGCTCAGTGGCGTGCTGTTTGACTGGCGTCTACCCACCTCACCCTCGCAGCAGCAATATGCGCGAGGGATTTTCCGGACCTACGGTTATCAGCCGTCCGCAGGCGAGGAGGTTCCAGCGCCCCTCTGGAGCGCGGATATCGCAGCGCAGATGAACTCGCTGACATTCAGGCGGCTGAGGACGCTCTATTCGGCATCGCCTGTGAATCCGCGCGTGCCGATCTGGATCATCAACGCCACCGCAGCGAGTGGCAATGTGCTGCTGGATGTCGACTCCGCACCTTATGACCTGTCCGAAGCCGTCTTTGAGGCCACGCCGTTTGGTTACGGCGCTGGCCGCTTCGGCTACGTGCGGGGCTATCTGGACGACCTGGGCGTCGGCGTCGCCGACACCGTGCTGGCTTCGGCTGCCTTCTTCGACACCGCCCAACGACAATACAACCGTTTCGCAGTCAACAGCGTGCTGACGCTAACGAACTCGCGGTGGGGAATCGATATCGCCAACTATCGCGTCGGCGACGCCACGCGCCGCTGGCACTCGCTGCTGCCCTGGCCGTTCTACTACCTGAATGACCTCCCCTCATCGAACAGCGGCCCCACCATTCATTTGTCCGACGGCGGGCAAAGTGGCGACAACCTTGGGATGGTCAGCCTGATTCGGCGCGGCATGGACAAGCTGATCGTAGTGGCAGGGGAACAGGATTTCACCGCCACCGGCGAGCGCGATGGCTATTCGGACTTCGCTTCGCTTTGCGCAGTCAACCGCTATCTGGGCCAGCAGTCGCCGCAGCGGCATATCGTGTTCTTCGGCCATCCGTCGGAGCCAAACGAGGATATGTTCGACCTTTCAGCACAATGCGATGCCGACAAGGTTCGCCTCAAGACGGCAATCTTGTCTGCCGAAGCCAAGCAACCCGTGCCGGGAGCCGTCAACCCCTTGCGCTGGCGCAATGCGGTTTGGCGAGGCCGGATCGTCCCGCTCGACGATACGCAAGCCGCCGCGTCGGAAAAATGCGTTCAGCCAGCTTGCGCGGAGGTGTTCTATCTGATGTCTGGATTGGATCGAGCGCGCTGGATGGCCAAGGCGGCCTATCTGATCGATGACAAAAAATACGCGGAGGTGCAAAACTGTATCGGATACAAGGCCTTCGATCCTGACGGATTCGAGTACAGTTGCCCTGTGTTGCAGTACTTGTTCGAGCAGATACGCGATCCGGTTTGGCGCTGGCCACAGACTACGACCGTCGGCACCACCTATAACAGCAGTGTCAACCTTGCGCGTGCCTACCGTTACCTCGGCGTACTGGGCGCACGCTCGCTGCGCGAAAGCCGGTTGTTTGCCAAAGAATAGTGCAGCGAGCCCGTACGGCCGGTTGTCCGACGCATACGGGCCCATCGTGCGGCAACGCAAGCACAGCCAGGCAGCAGGACACCACGCTGCTTGTGCTCAGTGGTTCGATGCCAGCGGGCCAGTGCCCGCCTGCGCCACACTGGGTGCGGCATCCGGCAACGGCCCCCACCCGCCGCCCAGCCGGCGCACCAGCGCCACCGTGGCGGAGGCACGCAGCCCGGCCACCTGGTTGGCGTCGCGCTGCGACTGCAGTACCGTGCGGTCCGCGTCGATCACCGTCAGGTAATCCACCGCGCCCGCCTCGTAGCGGCTGCGCGAGATCTTGGCCGCGCGGCGGGCGCCGCCCAGCGCGCCGTCCAATGCGCCGGCCTGCTGGCTCAGCCAGCGTACGTCCGCCAGGCTATCTTCCACCTCGCGCATCGCGGTCAGCACGCTCTGGCGGTAGCTCGCCACCGCTTCCTCGTGCTGGGCGCGCGCCGCCGCCAGGTTGGCCTTGTTGCGGCCTCCGTCGAAGATCGGGGCGGCGATCGTGCTGCCGATCAGCGGCCCCAGCGCCCACGCGCTGGAGGACCACTTGAACAGGTTCGACAGGTCGCTCGACTCAAAGCCGAACAAGCCGCTCAGCGTGATGCGTGGATAGAACGCGGCCTTCGCCACGCCGATGCGTGCATTAGCAGCCGCCATCAGGCGCTCGGCTTGCGCGATGTCGGGACGGCGCTCCAGCAAATCGGAGGGCAGCCCCGCCGGCACGGTGATCAGCGCGGCGTCCAGCGGGCGCGCAGCCAGCGTGAAGGCGGCCGGCGGCGCGCCGGTCAGCACCGCCAGCGCGTGCTCCTGGTTAGCGCGGCGGCGCTCGATGCCGGCGAGATCCGCGCGGGCTGTACCAAGCTCGGCTTCGGCGCGGGCGGGGTCGAGGTCCGTGGTTTCGCCTTCGTCGAAGCGGCGCTTGAGCAGCTTGAGCGCGTCCTCGCGCAGGGTGATGGTGGCGTTGAGCAGGTCGCGCTCGCTGTCCAGCGTGCGCAGCGCGAAGTAGGCTTGCGCCACGTCCGCCTGCAGCGCCAGCAGCACCGAACGATACAGGTCTTCCGCCGCATCGCCTTCGGCGCGCGCCGCCTTGACGTTGTCGGCCACGCGACCGAACAGGTCAAGCTCGTAGCTGGCAAAGGCGCGTGCCCTGAGCACGGTCTGCGGCGCCACCTTGGTGCCATCGGGCAGCCCTTGCGAGGCGGCCGACAATTGCGTGCGGGTCGGGTCCAGGCCCACGCTCAACTGCGGGTACTGGTCGGCCTCGGCCACGCCGGTGAAGGCGCGGGCCTGCTTGAGGCGTGCCGCGGCGATCGCCAGGTCCTGGTTGGATTCGGTCGCGGTGGCGATCAGGCGGTCGAGATCGGCGTCGCCGAAGATCTTCCACCATTCGCCGCGCTGCGCGCCTTCGGCGGGCGTGGCCACCTTCCATTGCGTGCCTTCGGCTTGCGCGGCCATCGCTTCCTTGTAGGCCGGCGTGGCGGCGGTCGCGCTTTCCGGCACCTTGTAGGTCGGTGCCAGCGAGCAGCCCGCCAGGATCAGGGCCACGGCCAGCGTGGCCAGGCGCGGCAGCGCCGCAGGCAGTAGCGATGTCATCTTGGATGTCAATGTTGCGTTCATGTCGATCACCGTTATTCAGCGGAGGCGATAGCCTTGTGGCTCGCCGACGGCGCTTCCGACACCTTGCGGCGCTGGCCACGGGTCGCCAGCATACGCAGCGCCACGTAGAACACCGGGGTCAGGAACAGCCCGAAGAAGGTCACGCCCAGCATGCCGGCGAACACTGCCACGCCCATCGCATGGCGCATCTCGGCACCCGCGCCGGTGGACACCACCAGCGGCACCACACCCATGATGAACGCGAACGACGTCATCAAGATCGGGCGCAGGCGCAGGCGGCTGGCTTCAATGGCGGCGGCCACGATGGAGCGGCCCTCATGCTCCAGCTCCCGCGCAAACTCCACGATCAGGATCGCGTTCTTGGCTGACAGCCCCACCAGCACGATGAAACCAATCTGCGTGAAGATGTTGTTGTCGCCCTTGGTCAGCCACACGCCAGTCATGGCAGCCAGCAGGCTCAGGGGCACGATCAGGATCACGGCCAGCGGCAAGGTCAGGCTTTCGTACTGCGCGGCCAGCACCAGGAACACCAGCAGCACGCACAGCGGGAAGATCCATACCCCCGCGTTGCCGGCCAGGATGTCCTGGTAGGTCAGGTCGGTCCACTCGAACTTGATGCCCTTGGGCAGCGTCTCGGCCGCAATGCGTTCAGCCGCGGCTTGCGCCTGGCCCGAGGAGAAGCCCGGGGCCGGGCCGCCGTTCATGTCCGCCGCGGTGAAACCGTTGTAGCGGATCACGCTGTCCGGCCCAAAGCCCTGGTTGACGGTGAGCAGCGACGACAGCGGCACCATGTCGCCCGCGCTGTTGCGCGTCTTCAGTTGCAGGATGTCCTCGGCGTGGGCGCGGAACTGCGCATCCGCCTGGACCTTGACCTGGTAGGTCCGGCCAAACTTGTTGAAGTCGTTGACATAGGCCGAGCCGAGGTAGGTCTGCAGCGTGTCGAACACGTCCGTCACCGGCACGCCCAACTGCTTGGCTTTCACCCGATCCAGTTTCACATCCAGCTGCGGCACGTTGACCTGGTAGTTGGTGAAGATACCGGCCAGCTCCGGCGTGGCGCGCGCCTTGGTGGTAAAGGCGTTGGTTGCGTCGAACAAGGCGTCGTAACCCAGCGCGGCACGGTCCTCGATCATCATCTTGAAGCCGCCGATGGTGCCCAGGCCCTGAACCGGCGGCGGCGGGAACACGGCGATGAAAGCATCCTGGATCGCGGCGTACTTGCCATTTAGCTGCGCTGCGATGGCGTTGCCCGACAGTTCCTTGGTCTTGCGTTCTTCAAACGGCTTGAGCGAGACAAAGACAATGCCGGCGCTCGGGCTGTTAGTGAAGCCATTGATCGACAGACCCGGGAAGGCAATCGCCGATTCCACGCCCGGCTGCTTGAGCGCGATGTCGGACATCTGGCGGATCACGTCCTCGGTGCGGTCCAGCGTGGCGCCGTCAGGCAGCTTGGCAAAGCTCACCAGGTACTGCTTGTCCTGCGCCGGCACAAAGCCCTTGGGCACCAGCTGGAACACACCCCAGGTCAGCGCCAGCATCACGGCGTAGACGCCGAACACCGCCGTCTTGCGCGAGATCACGCCCTTCACACCCTTGCCGTAACGATCGGCGCTGGCGCCAAAGAAACGGTTGAAGCGGCCGAAGAAGCCACCCAGCACGCGATCCATGCCGCGCGAGAGCCAGTCCTTGGGCGCATCGTGGCCGCGCAGCAGCAGCGCGGACAAGGCCGGCGACAGCGTCAGCGAATTGAAGGCCGAGATGATGGTCGAGATGGCGATGGTCAGCGCAAACTGCTTGTAGAACTGACCGGTCAGGCCCGTCATGAAGGCCAGCGGCACGAACACGGCGATCAGCGTCAGCGCGATCGCGATGATCGGGCCGCTCACCTCACGCATGGCCTTGTAGGTGGCCTCTTTTGGCGATAACCCCTCGGCGATATTGCGCTCGACGTTCTCCACCACCACGATCGCATCGTCCACCACGATCCCGATAGCGAGCACCAGCCCGAACAGTGACAACGCATTGATCGAGAAGCCAAAGGCGTGCATCAGCCCGAACGTCCCCACGATCGACACCGGCACGGCCAGCAGCGGAATCACCGAGGCGCGCCACGTCTGCAGGAACAGGATCACCACCAGCACCACCAGGGCGATGGCTTCGAACAACGTGTGGGTCACGGCCTCGATGCTATGGCGCACGAACTGCGTCGGGTCATAGACGATGCTGTAGTCCACGCCATCGGGGAAGTTCTGCTTGAGCTCCTCCATGGTCTTGCGCACGTCGTCCGATATCTGGATGGCGTTGGAGCCAGGAGCCTGGAAGATCGGAATGGCCACCGCGGACTTGTTGTCCAGCAGCGAGCGCAGCGCGTACTCCGACGCGCCCAGCTCGATGCGGGACACGTCTTTCAGGTACGTCACGCCGCCATCGGGCGAGGTCGCCACGATGATGTCGCCAAAGGCCTCCACGGTTTCCAGGCGGCCCTGCGCGTTCACCGAGAGCTGCAGGTCGGCGCCCGGCAGCGCGGGCGAGGCGCCGATCACACCAGCGGCCACCTGCACGTTCTGCTCGCGGATGGCCTTGACCACGTCGGCGGCCACCAGCTTGCGCTCGGCCATCTTCTCGGGGTTCAGCCACACGCGCATGGAATAGTCACCCGAGCCGAACAGCTGCACCTGGCCCACGCCCTGGATCCGCGCCAGGCGGTCCTTGACGTTGATCACCGCGTAGTTGCGCAGGTAGGTCATGTCGTAGCGGTCGTTCGGCGAGACCAGGTGGACCACCATGGTCAGGTCGGGCGAGCTTTTCACCGTGGTGATGCCCAGGCGGCGCACGTCCTCCGGCAGGCGCGGCTCGGCTTGCGCCACGCGGTTCTGCACGAGCTGCTGGGCCTTGTCCGGATCCGTGCCGAGCTTGAAGGTGACGGTCAGCGTCAGCAGGCCATCGCTATTGGCTTGCGACGACATGTAGAGCATGTCCTCGACGCCGTTGATCTGCTCCTCCAGCGGAGACGCCACGGTCGCGGCAATCACCTTGGGGTTGGCGCCCGGATACTGCGCGCGCACCACCACGGACGGCGGCACCACCTCGGGATACTCCGAGATGGGTAGCTTGAACATCGAGATGGCGCCGATCAGGAAGATCAGCACCGATAGCACGCCGGCAAAGATAGGCCGGTCGATAAAGAATTTCGAGAGATTCATCTCAGTCTCGGCAGTCTTGGCGAAAGGGCTCCCCCTGGCGGCCTGAATGGCAGGCGCCATGTGGAGCGGGGAAGCTAAAAAATGGTTTGGCCTCGGGGGAGAGGTACTTTCAAAGCCGGCGCACCGTGGATACGCCCGCCCTCTCCCCCGGCCCCTCCCCCGCCATGCGGGAGAGGGGAGCAAACCCTTGACGGATTCAGCGTATGCGGTTCATGCCGGATCGGCTCAGGTCACCGGCTTTCCGTCGGCCGCCTTATCCGTGGTTTTCTCCGTGGCCGCTTGCTTGCGGTCAGCCGATTCGCCGCGTTGATCCAGTTCGCGCTTGAACGCCATATCGACCGGCTTGGGCGCAACCGTGATGCCGGGGCGCACACGCTGCAGGCCATTGACCACGATCTTCTCGTCGGCCTTCAAACCCTGGCGGATCACGCGCAGCCCTTCATACGACGGCCCAAGCGTGACTTCGCGATAGGCCAGTTTGTTGGCGCCATCCAGCACCAGCACAAACTTCTTGCCCTGATCGGTGCCGATGGCGCGGTCGTTGATCAGCACCACCGGATGCGGCGTGCCGCCGCCGAGCTTGATGCGCGCATACAGTCCCGGCAGCAGGCGGCCGTCCGGGTTGTCGAACACGGCGCGCACGCGGATGGTGCCGCTCTTGGTGTCGAGCCGGTTGTCCAGCGACTGGATATGGCCCTCGCGCGGATAGTCCTCATCGTTAGCCAGGCCCAGGAACACTGGGAGCTTTGACTGGCCACCTTCGCCACCGGACGCTTTGTCCGCCGTATAGCGCAGGTAGGTCTGCTCATCGAGCTCGAAGCTGGCATAGACCGGCGAGACCGACACCACCGTGGTCAGCACCGGCGTGCCGGCACCGGCCGCCACCAGGTTGCCCACCGTGATCTCGGCGCGCGATACGCGCCCGCTGACCGGCGCGGTGATGCGCGTATAGGTCAGGTTAAGGCGAGCCACATCCAGCGAGGCCTGCGCGGCACGCACATTGGCGATGGCTTCGCGCGAACCGTTGTCGCGCTCATCGAACTCGCGGCGCGATACCGCGTTGTCCTGCACCAGTCGCTGCGCGCGGGCCAGTTCGGTCTGCGCGTGGCCGGCACGCACTTGCGCGGCGGCCAGCGCGGCTTCCGCACGCGCTACCTCTGCGGCATAAGGACGCGGGTCGATGGTAAACAGCGGATCGCCCTTCTTCACCAGCGCGCCTTCACGGAAGTGCACGGCGTCGATGGTGCCGCCAACGCGGGCGCGGATCTCAACCCGGTCCACCGCTTCCAGACGGCCGGAGAACTCGTCCCATTCGGTGATGGTCTTGCCAAGGGCCGCTGCCACGTCCACGGTGGTGGGTGCTGCCGGGCCAGGCACGGCCTGCGCCTCGCCGGCGTGCCAGGGCTTGAAGATCGAGGTGGCCAGGCCAGCGCCGAGCACTGCGACGATGGCCAGGGCAATCATGGTGCGTCGAGTTTGCTGATTCATTTTCTTGACTCCGTATTCCGTCTGCGGGTTTTCTTCAACTGGAAAGCAAAAATAGGACGAACGCCCCCGCCGGAGCACGCAAAGGGAGCGCGCCCGGTACGCCTGCTGATCGCAGGCCGGCGTGGCTTATTGGTAACGCGGGATCAGCCGGGCGGGCTGGCTCCTGTCTGGCGTTCGGCCTTGGGTGAGGCGTCGTCGTCGCCGGCAAGATAGCCTTGCAGGTAACGCGCGCCTTCGTTTATCCACACCTGACATCGGTCGTGGGACACTTCCACGCCGGCGCCACAGGCACCGGGCATGATCTGGACCTGCGCCGGCACACTGGCCGTCTGCAGGCGGCTGACGAAGGCTTCGCCTTCGGCACGCAATGCATCTTCTTCCGCCACCTGCACAAAGGTGGGCGGCAGGCCGGCCAGCCGCGAGGCCAGCGCCGGGGCCGCGTAGGGATGCACGCTGGCGGCCGGGGTCGGCAGGTAATCACGGTAGTAGCCCGCCAGGCGCTGGAGCATTTCCAGCGGCACGCTGCGCCCGCCCTGCCCGACCGAGCACGAGGCGTGCTGCAGGCATGGATCAGTCACCGGGCGGATCAGCCACTGCGCGCGCGGCTCGGGCAAGCCGCGGTCGCGCAGCATCTGCGACAGCGCGATCGCCAGGTTGCCGCCCGCCTCTTCGCCCACCAGGGCAAAGCGCAGCTTGTCCACCTTGAGGCGGCGCGCATGGCGCAGCACCCATTCGGCGGTATGAAACACGTCCTCCGGCGCCGCCGGGAACGGAAAATCGGGGGCCAGCGAATACGCCGGAGTGACCACCACCGCAGGCACGGTAACGGCCAGCGAGCGCGCCAGGCGCTGGGATTTCTCCAGGCTGCCGTCCACAAAGCCGCCCGCATGCAGGTAGATCAGCCACGGCAGCGACGGGGCGGCCTTGCCCTCCGGATAGCCCGGCGGGTAATTCAGGCGCACCGTGATGGTGCGCCCGCAGCTCTCCACCGCGTGCTCCGTCACGCGCCCCTCGGCCAGTTCGGCTGCTAAGGCTGCTGCTGCGGCTTTCGATTGCGAGGGCGACATGTCGGTCACGTGCGGCGCGATGGCGACGCATCCATTGCATATTGCGATGCAGCGAATTATGGTGGTTGATGAAGGTGGGATAAAGCGAGGCTTTACCAATGCACTGTTTCTCCGGTGAAATAATCGGGCATGTGGCGCCCGGGAGACCCTTCGCTGTGCAAGGTCATCCATTTTGTGCTCCACTCCCGCACTTGCGCAGCCGCGCAAGCCGTCATGAGCCACGCCGGGCCGCACCCCACCCGGGTGCCTGCCCCGCCAGCCAGACCTGCCTGTTTCCTTACCCAGGGGAGTGAACATGGATCGTCTCGTATCAATGCAGGCCTTCACCCGCGTGGTGGATGTCGGCAGCTTTGCGCGCGCGGCCGAGGCCATGGACCTGCCGAAAGCCACGCTCACCCGGCTGATCCAGAACCTGGAAACCCATCTCGGCGTGAAGCTGCTGCACCGGACCACCCGGCGCATCAGCGTGACCACCGACGGCGCCGCCTATTACGAGCGCTGCGTGCGGATCCTGGCGGACGTGGAAGAGGCCGAGCAATCCCTCACCCACCAGAACAACACGCCGCGCGGCACGCTGTGCGTGGACACCACCGCCGGGCTGGCGCAACTGGTGCTGATCCCCAAGCTGCATGAGTTTTTTGCCGCCTACCCCGAGCTCAAGATGGAGCTCACCATCAACGGCAAGCCCATCGACCTGCTCAAGGAAGGCGTGGACGTGGTGCTGCGCGTGGGCGACCCGGTGGACGACACCATGGTGGCGCGCCGCATCGGCCAGCTGCGGCTGGGGCTCTACGCCTCGCCGGTCTATCTCAAGCGCAACGGCACGCCCACCCAGCCCAGCGAGCTGGTGCAGCACCGGGCCGTGAACTACCTGTCCAACCGCACCGGCCGCGAAGTACCGTGGCCGCTCGGGCAAGGCGAGCAGCGCACGGAAATGCTGCTGCCCTCGTCCATCTCCACCAACGACGGCGACGTCTACCTGAGCTGCGCGCTGGAAAGCCACGGCATCGCCCGCATCTCGCGCGCCATGGCCCTGCCCTATGTGGAAAGCGGCCGGCTGGTCGAAGTACTGCCCGACTGGCCCACAGACTCGTTGCCGATCGCCGCGATGTACCCGCAGAACCGCCACCTGTCGGCCAAGGTGCGCGTGTTCGTCAACTGGGTGGCCGAGCTTTTCGCACACCATCCGCAGTTTGGCGAGACCCAGGCGGGACAGCCTCAGCCATCCCGGCAACCCAAGCTGGCGGCCTGAGCGCAACACGGGCGTACTGCGCATTAGCACCGGTTACACCGCGCCGGAAGACGCGGCGGACATTGAGCCCTCCGCCACGGCCAGCGCTTCCACCTCGAACAACATCCCGTCAAGCGCCAGCCGCGGCACCGGAATCAAGGTGCATGCCGGCTTGGGTGTATCGCCCCAGGCGCGCGCCACCGCCGCCGCCAGCACGGCCAGGCGCGCCTCGTCGTGATCCACCACCAGCACGGTCAGCTTGGCCACATGGCGCAACTGCGCGCCAGCGGCGGCCAGCGCCACGCCCAGGTTGTCGAACGCCTGGCGCACCTGCGCCTCGAAACTCTCAGGCAGGCTGCCATCCGCGCGCTCCCCACCCTGCCCGGCCACGCAGACCAGGCCCGCGCCGGGCGCGACCATCGCCACATGGGAGTAACCGTTGGCGCTGGGATCATAGAGGCCAAGCGGATTAAGCATGGTGAGCTGACGCGATGCGTGTTGGGTACGAGTGGCTTGCATGGGACGATTTCCTTGATAGACAGCATTGAGACAGCAATGATCGGCTTGGCCAGATGCAGGACAGACTCGACATTGCCGCCCGCCTGCCCTAATATCCAAGACAGTTTTTGGATATTAGGGTGCACCCATGAATTATGCAAACAATAACTTGGATAACCCTACTGGGTCTCCGGGTGATCGCATCCTGTTCCTGTTGAAGACCAAGGGCGCGGCATCGACCACGCAGATCGCCCAGGCGCTGGGCGGCACCGCCGAGGCCGCACGCCAGCAGGTGCAGAAGCTGCTCGCCGCCGGGCTGATCGAGGGCCGACAGCAAAGCGCCAGCGGCGCAGGCCGGCCGCGCCAGGACTGGACCCTCACCACCAGCGGGCACGGCCGCTTTCCCGATACCCACGCGCAACTCACCATCCAGCTGATCGGATCGGTGCGGCAGTTGTTCGGCGAGGAAGGCATGGACAAGCTGATCGGCCAGCGCGAGTCCGAAACCCGCGCGCAATATCTCGCGGCGGTCGCCGGCCAGGGCGAGTTGCAGCAGCGGCTCGCCACGCTCACCGCGCTGCGCCAGGCCGAAGGCTATATGGCGCGCCTTGAGCAAGACGGCAAGGACTGGCTGCTGATCGAAGACCATTGCCCGATCTGCGCCGCTGCGCAGACCTGCCAGGGGTTCTGCCGGGCAGAGCTGCGGATCTTCCAGGAGGTCATCGGCGCGCAAGCGACCGTCACCCGCGAAGAGCATCTGCTGAGCAACGCGCGGCGCTGCGTGTATCGCGTCACTGCCGCGGCATAGGTGCCATAGGTGAAATAGGTGAAATAGGTGAAATAGGTGACCAGCCGGGGTTAGCGTGGATTGGTCATCCTCGCCGCCGATGCTATCTTGCTGCGCACCCACGGCGCCGTGCCCGCCAATTCGAAATTCGAACCCCGGAGAGACAACCCATGCCTTGCCGCCAAGCAAACACGCCGCGACGGTTGCGCCAGGCCACGCTCTGCCTCACGCTGCTGCTCTGCACTCTGGCAGCGCGCGCACAGACCGCGCCACAGGTGGTTGACATCCCGACGCGCCCCGGCGTGACGCAGCGCTTCCTGTATCTGGCGCCCGCACAGCCCACGGCTGCGGTGATCCTCTACGCAGGCGCGCATGGTGGCCTGAACATCTACCCCAACGGGGGCGTTGCCTGGGGTGCCGGCAATTTCCTGGTGCGCTCGCGCCAACTCTTCGTCGACAACGGGTTCGCGGTTGCCGTCATCGATGCGCCGAGCGACCGCCTGTCCTGGCCCTACCTGAGCGGCTTCCGCCTGTCCGCCGAGCATGCCGAAGACACCAAGGCCGTGATCGCCTGGATGCGCAGCCACACCAACCTGCCTGTCTGGCTGGTCGGCACCAGCCGCGGCACCCAGTCGGTAGCGTCCACCGCGATCCGGCTAGCGGACGATGGCGGCCCCGATGGCATCGTGCTGACCGCCACCATCCTGCGCGACGATCGCGGCCAACAGGTGCCGGCGATGGCCCTCGACAAACTCAAGATACCCGTGCTCGTGGTCCATCACGAACAGGATGGCTGCAAGCAGTGCCCGTACAACGAAGTGCAAGGACTGATGGACAAGCTGGCCAAAGCCCCCAAAGCCGGACTGATCCACTTCGCCGGCGGCAAGAGCGTTGGAGACCCGTGCGAGGCCATGTCCTATCACGGATTCAACGGGATCGAGCCACAAGTGGTGACGGCCGTAGCGGGGTGGATGGCGGAAAAGTAAAGACTCGGCAAGCCATGATGACAGCCCGGCGACAACATCATGACAACGCGATGACGCACCGTTGCGCCTCTCCGTCGCACTTGCAAAACACCTTGCCGATAACAAGGCAGCGAGTGCTAGGATAAGCATGTGACCTCCCCGGCGGACCGCGCCGTTGAAGCGTTACATGCAGTACGTCCGATACGGGCGTACGTGCGCTAAGTGCGCCGTTCACTGACATGCCTGGGAGGTTGCAAAATGACTCCAACCCTCTTTTGGCAAAACGTGAAGCGCAGCGCCACGCTCATCAGCCTGTTCGCCGGCTGTGCGCTTTGCGCGCACGCGGGCGACATCACCGGCGCTGGCTCCACCTTCGTCTATCCCCTGCTGGTGAAATGGGCGGCCACCTACTACGCCAAGACCGGCCAGGAGGTGAACTACCAGCCCACCGGCTCGGGCAACGGCATCCGGCAGATCAAGGCGGCCAATGTCACGTTCGGCGCCTCCGACATGCCGCTCAAGCCAGATGAATTACGCGCAGCCGGACTGGTCCAGTTTCCGCTGGTTGTCGGTGGCGTGGTGCCGATCGTCAACCTGGACGGCGTAGCCGCTGGCCAGGTCCGCTTTACTGGCCAATTGCTGGCGGATATCTATCTGGGCAAGATCGCCAACTGGGATGACCCGGCCATCGGCGCGATCAACCCCGGCATCCACTTCCCCAATCAAAAGATCCTGGTCGTGCATCGCAGCGACAGCTCCGGCACGACCTTCAACTGGGCCGACTACCTGTCCAAGGTCAGCGACGAATGGAAAGGCAGCGTGGGTTCGGGCACCACCGTCAAATGGCCGGCAGGCGTCGGCGCCAACGGCAACGAGGGCGTGGCCACCTACATCAAGAATGTCAAAGGAGCGATCGGCTATGTCGAGCTGACTTACGCACTGCAACGCAAGCTGCCCTACACGGCCGTGCGAAACCGGGACGGTGCGTTTATCGAGCCCGCGCGGGAGAGCTTCAGCGCAGCGGTAGCATCCGCAGACTGGAGCCAGCACCCCGACTTCTATCAGGTCATTACGGACGCGCCCGGCACGCAGGCGTGGCCAATTACCGGCGCCGTGTTCGTGATCATGCCAAAGGCCCCGAAGGATCCCGCCAGCGCCAAAGCCGCTCTCGCATTCTTCCGTTGGGCACTGAATGACGGGCAGGCTGATGCCGCGGCAGAGCACTACGTGGCGCTGCCACCCGCGCTGGTCAAGCAGATCGAAGCCTACTGGGGAGAGAACCTGAAGTGAGTGCGGAAAGCCCTGCGCTGCAGCGCGTTCCCGGTTTCCGCTCAGTGCTCCGTATCGCCGGCGTGGGCGCTCCAGTCAATATGGTCCGAGAGATAGTGCCTGTAGGCATACTCGACATCGGCATCGGCGTCCTCATGGGCCTGGAGCGGATTGTCCCTGCACATGGGGCAAGTGTGCCGTGATGACGCTTGCGTCTGCGTGCCCTCCATCATGGTCACAAACCCTCTGTAACGCCCCCAGGGCAATTCCTCAACAGAAGTGACGAGGAACAAATCGCCGCGCTGATACGTTGCCATGGCTGCACTCCTTCATGCTGATCGGGGACATTCATTCTAGCAACGGCTTGCGCGAGCGCAACCCCGGTTTGGCAGCCTCGAAGCCGAGGTTACTCAAGCGCCGCTGGCGCGTCTTCTTGCACATCCTCTTGCGCCAGTTTGCACTGGCCGTCCAGGAAATCGCTGGCGTGTCCATTGCTGCCAGCCTCACGATCGACCGGTTGGTCCACGATGACAAAGCCGCCCGTGCCCTTGGCATCCGCCACATAAGTGACAAACACGCCCCGGTCCGGCACGACTGACGCCGCCTCGCCAAGACGATGCTTGATAAGCAGGAATGGATTGACGGACAGCGCCGCTCCCGGCGAAGGCACGAAAACAGCCTGTACCGGCTTGCCCATGAACCGCAGCGCCGTCCAGGCGGTCCCGATACGCGCACTCGCGCCGGCGACAAAGTCCCTGGCATCCCGGCTGATGCAGTCCAGGTGGATATGCATCTGCTCCTGGCTGCGTGCCGCCTTAGCATTGATCGCCAGCCCCAGGATGCCATCGGGCAACGGCCGCCCGCGTGCCTGCCCGACAAACCGCCTGACGTCCCAGCCGAATGCCCACGGGTTCGGCCCGCCCTCTTCCCACAAGCCTCGTTCCTCCACGCCAGTCACGCGATGATCCGGAATGACGAGAAAATGCGAGCGGCCGATGGCATCCTTGTAGAGCACCAAGCCTTTTTCACGATCCACCACCACGCAATCGGGATGATGCGGCGCGCCGGGTGCCAGGCAGCGCGCCTGCACGTTACGCCAGAGCCCATCCTTGGCAAACATCGCAAGAAACCCGACGTCCGCATCGGCCCAGGCACTCGTCGCCATGCATAGCACCAGCAGCAGGGCCAATCGCCGCGCCGTGGCACCAAAAGCAAAACCAAAAACAAAAAGAGCCATCAACCTGATGGCTCCACACCCCGCGAACAAACAAGCAAAGCACACCCCATCCCCAGCATCCCCGGCATTCTTGGACGCACGGTGAGACCACAAAGCGAGGGAGAGGCCAACCGACTCGTTACGACGACTACGACGATCCAGGCCTGGGGCAGTCGTGGGTATTGGCATTCAGAACTTATCCACCTGAGTCGGCATAGCCTGCATTGTGCAGGACAAATATGGCAACACGATGGCGTGTTTAGCGACGCTGCATTCCTATACTTGAGAATGCGCCTCACCGATTATCAGGCGAGTGCCTGACCAAGCCCTTTCGCCCTTTCGTCCTCAAACAACACGCGCCAGCACAGCGCCACATCACGCACCGCCGTTTCCTGCCAGGTGGCAGGCAATATGAAAACCGAATCACAGTCCTCAATGATCGCCAGGATATCCGAAGCCCTGAAAGTCCCGGTGGAGGAGGTGGAGCGCGCGTATTTCGCCGCCTGGCACGAGCTTCAGGCCGGCGCCAAGATTCACGACTACCTGCCGCTGTTTGCCGCCAGGCGCGTGACGGAGGCGTTTCGGAAACAACGGCAATCCTCAGCGCTACCACCCCCGCCTGTTCCGGCATCGGCCGCGCCGCCGCGCTACGTTTAGCAGCCGAAGGGGCCGAAGTCATCGTTGGCGCGCGCCGCACTTAAGCTAGAGGAGTGGTGGAGCGGTGTTCCTAAGACCACTGACTTTCTGCGTACCAAACGCCGCTTTGTGCGATTTTTTCCGCTTGTCCGCGTAACCCGGACACGGACACGGACAAGCCTCCTACGGCGCATACGCTCTCCCCCACTATCGATCAGCCCCAATCGAGGGGGCGCTCGACCTCCTTCTTGTTCGCGTCCGCCTGTCGCTACCCGCCCGTATCTATTCACGAGGCAGTGACCCAAGCAAGAAAACACTTCCAAACCATTGATATACAATGAATTCCTGAAATGACGATCCATTCAATATCTATTCATGCCCACCCGACCATCCGCCCTGCTGGAAATCCTTAGCGAGGGACCCGCCAACGCGGCGAGCTTGTGCCTGCGGCTGAAGATCAGCCAGCCCACGCTGTCGCGCCGTATCGCAGAAGCTGGCGACCGCATTGCGCGTGTTGGCAGCGCGCGGGCTGTGCGGTATCTGGCATGCCGGATTGTGGCGGGGCAGACGCAATTTGCGCTGTACCGTGTTACGGCTGCAGGTCGGATTGAACAATGGGGCGAGCTGCTGCCGGTCCATCCAGGCTTTATCCTACGCCAAAGTGGCGAAGACGACTGCTTGCTGGACAGCTTGCCTTGGTGGCTACAGGACATGCGCCCGCAAGGCTTTATCGGGCGGCACTGGGTGCGCCACCGTGCCGCTGCGCTAGGTTTGCCAGATGACCTGCTGAATTGGAGCGACGACCATGTGCTGGCCGCGCTGGCGGCGGGAGAGCATGATGTGCCCGGCAATCTGCTTCTGGGTGACGCAAGCCGCTCCGCCTGGCTGGCACACCAGCCGGACAGCATCGCCACGAGTGAGCGCGCACAGCATTACCCTCGCCTTGCCGCCCAATCGATGGCGGGCGAATTGGTTGGCTCCAGTGCCGGCGGGGAGCAACCCAAATTCGCCGTGCACATGAATGGGCATGCAGTCCTCGTCAAGTTCAGTGCCGCGCAGGACAACGCGATTAGTCAGCGTTGGCGCGACCTGCTGCTGGCGGAGCATCTCGCCCTGCAACAGTTGGCCAATCACGGCCTATTAGCTGCCAATAGCGAAGTGCTGGATGCTAACGGCCAGCGTTTCCTGCAGCTATCGCGCTTCGACCGCACCCAGCAGGGTGGTCGGCGTGGCGTGGTGTCACTGGCCACCTTGGACGCGGAATTCGTCGGGCGGGCTCGCGCGACCTGGCCGGAACTCACCGAAGCACTACTCAAGCAGGCCCGCATTACGAAGCAAGCCCATCAGGATGTCTGCCGGCTATATGCCTTCGGCCGCCTGATCGGCAACAGTGATATGCACAATGGCAACCTTGCCTTTCTGCATGAAGGCACCATACCCCTGTCACAGGCCCCTGCTTATGACATGCTGCCCATGGCCCTGGCCCCCGACCGCAGCGGCACAATGCGCGACAACCTGCCCACGTTCACACTGCCCACTCAGCCGCCGGCCAGCGTATGGCACGAAATGCTGCCGTTGGCCCGCGCATACTGGCGGCGCCTCGCCGAGCACCCGCTGGCCAGTTCAGAATTTGCGGAGATTGCCGGACGGCAGCAGGCCTGGCTCGACGAAGCCAGCCGGCAGCTCGAGCGGCTGGCCTGAGAGCAAGCACGCCCGCATGCTCTGGGGCCATGCTGGCAAAAAAACGAACGTGCTGGAACCCGACGATTCTGCTGGCAAGTCATCATTTTCCCAGGCTCAGTGACCAAGACCACTCCTGGCGATCTGCTGCTCAACGAACTGGGCGAACAATGCATGCAGGCGCGTCGCCGGATGAAGGTCGTCGGCGAACATGTAGGTCTGATCGGCATTGGCCGTCACGTAGGTAGCCGGCGAGCACAACAAGGCCGTGTCGTGAGGCGTTTTCGCAGGATCGCAGGCGACGCCGGTGTTTGACACGACGAAGCCATTGGCCTGAAAGCTCGCAATGATCTGGTTCTCCCATGTATAAGAATCGATCTGGATGACCTTGCCTTGCAGGCCATCGGCCTGCAAGGCAGCGATCAAGCTGTTGTTGAAGATCTGCGATAGCTGGGTCAGGTTTGCCCCGCCGTCGGACGAGGCGATGCCTTTGGGCGATAGTCCGACATTCGGGACATTGACCACGACGACATGCGTGGCGCCGTTCTGGATGATCTGTCCGACAATTTGAGCCAGGGTGGTTGCCGCCGTCTGCACGGTCTGCGCCGCGGCCGGCAGTGCCCCGGCGCGAAGCACGTCGTTCGAGCCGCCCCAGACCAGCACCAGCTGATTGGCGTTGAAGCTCCCGTGTGCGGACAAATAGCTCGAAACCTGCTGGTTGACGGGCATTTCGACGTTGCCGATCACGTCAGTCAGAAAATTGTTCAGGTTTGCCGGCGTTGCCACCGTGGCGCCGCCCTCCGCATAGCCGAGGCCGCCTTGCGCACTCAACTGATGCGTGATGCCGATCGTAAACGCAGCGCTTAGCGTATCGCCATAGTATTGCGCCACATTCTGAGTCCACACTTGCCCAGGATTGGTTGTGAATCGCCCTCCGCCGACCGCGCTAGCGATCGGCGCAAAGGTCCCTACATCAGACAGGCTGTCGCCAAACGAGACAACTTGCAGCGCAATGCCGCCTGCCGGGCCGGACGCGCCACTGCTGCTACCCGAGCCGCCTCCATCCCCGCCGCATGCGGCAACCAGCGAAATCACCACGGCAAGAATCGCGGCACGTACCTGATCGATGCTTCTTTGCATGGTTTCTCCCCGCAGGTTGGCCGGGCAACCGCCCCCACGTGGCGGGCCGATCGGCGGCCCGCATATCGCTCTTGCGATAGGTACCTTGTCAGGCTGACGAGTGCAAAGCGCACATGGCTGCCTTGCCGCTGACCGGCGGCTCATCAGTAGCCCATCAGTAGCTAGACTAGCGAAGGGCTCTGCGCGATGACGCATGACGCATGACGCATTGATTATAGTGACCTGAACGGGCCGTGCAGTCGGTACGGTGCCGGACATGGTGGACGTCCGGATGTCAATCCGGCCCAGATCAGCAAGCAGGGGCCGCACCCGGTGCAGCGAGCGCCACGCTTCCGAATCAACGTTGAGAGTCGGCTTTGCCAGGGGCTGCGGCAGCATCCAGAGCCAGCATCGCGGGCCCGATCATCGCCTGCAAGCGGGCGCGGCTGACGCCGTCGCGGGCCTGCACGGAGATGCCGTGCAGCAGCGCGCCGTAGAGATCGCCAAGCGCGGCGATGTCGGTGTCCTGCCGCAGTTCACCGCTTTGCACCGCCGCATGTAGCCGGTCAATGATGGATTGCGTGCGCTGGCGGCGATGTTCTGCCAGCCAGTCGGCCACCGGTTCGTTCTCGAGTGCGCAACTGCTGGCCGCGGACACCACCAGGCAGCCATGCGGACGGCCGCGTTTGGTGTAGGTCCGCGCCGCGTCGTTGAGCAAGCGTTCGATGGCCTGCCTGGCCGACTCCTCTTCCTGCATGGCTCGATCCGCGAAGCCACCTTCGCCTGCCTCGTAGAGCGCCACCGCTTCCCGGAACAACGCTTCCTTGCTGCCGAACGCCGCGTAGATACGCGCCGAGGCCAGGCCCAGCGCCTCGACCAGCGTCGACATCGACGCGCCTTCATAGCCGCGCTCCCAGAACACGGTCATGGCCGTATTCAGGGCTTGGTCTCGATCAAATTCTCTGGGGCGTCCGGCCATGTTCTGCTCGTGAGTGAATGCTGTCGCGGCGTGCATTTTACCGTCGCGGCGCCGAACACGGTTGACTTCCTCATCCTTGCCATCTATTCTTTGTCGCTCAACAAACAATAGGCGGTTCAATCCATGCAAACCATCAAAGGTCCAAGTCTCCACCTCGCCCAGTTCAGCGACACGCAAGCGCCGTTCAACACGCTGCCCGCCATCGCCAAATGGGCCGCCGACATCGGCTTCAAGGCATTGCAGATTCCAGCGTGGGACGAGCGCCTGTTCGACGTGAAGACCGCAGCGCAAAGCCAGACATACTGCGACGAAGTCAAAGGCATGCTGGCCGGGCACGGCCTGGTCATCAGCGAACTGACCACGCATATCTTCGGGCAGCTGGTGGCGGTGCATCCCGCCTACGATTCAATGTGCGACAACTTCGCGCCGCCCGCGCTGCGCGGCAATCCGCAGGCGCGCTCCGCCTGGGCGCTGGAGCGCCTCCAGCTTGCCGCCAAGGCGTCGCGCCGGCTTGGCCTGACCGAGATGGGCGCCTTCTCCGGCTCGTTCGCGTGGCCTTACCTGTTCCCGTTCCCGCAGCGCCCGGAAGGCTTGATCGAAGCCGCCTTCGAAGAACTCGCCAAACGCTGGTTGCCGGTGCTCAATGCCTGCGATGCGCAAGGCGTCAACCTTTGCTATGAGATTCATCCCAGCGAAGACCTCCACGACGGCGCCACCTTCGAGCGCTTCCTCGGCCTGGTTGGCGACCATCCGCGCTGCCACATCCTGTTCGATCCCAGCCACTTCGTGCTGCAACAGCTGAACTACCTGGACTACATCGACTTGTACCGCGACCGCATCCGCATGTTCCACGTCAAGGACGCCGAGTTCAACCCAAGCGGGCGGCAAGGCATCTATGGCGGATATACGTCGTGGACCGAGCGCGCCGGACGCTTCCGCTCGCTGGGCGATGGCCAGGTCGATTTCAAGTCGATTTTCTCCAAGCTTGCGCAATACGACTACCAAGGCTGGGCCACGCTCGAGTGGGAGTGCTGCCTGAAAAACCAGGAAGACGGTGCGCGCGAAGGCGTGGATTTCATCAACCGCCATATCATCCGCGTGACCTCACGCATCTTCGACGACTTTGCTGGCGCCACCGTCAACAAGGCGCAGATCGACAGCATGCTCGGCATCGCCTGACACCGACATCGCATTCATCGCATCCAATGCCTCCGATGCATCCAATCCATCCACCGAAGACATCCATGCAAGACAACACCCAACACACGCACACTTATGTACGCATTGACGGCCACCGTGTGCACTGTGTCACCGCAGGCAGCGGCCAGCCGGTTCTGCTGATTCCCGGCTGGCCGCAGACGTGGTTCGCCTGGCGCCATGTCATGGCGGCGCTCGCACAACGCGGCTTTCTCGCCGTCGCGGTCGACCCGCCGGGCACTGGGCATTCCGACCGGCCGCCCACGGGCTACGACACCGGCGCCACTGCCCACACATTGCACCGCGTGATGGCCGCGCTGGGCCATGGCCGCTATCAGGTGGTCGGCCACGATGTGGGCATGTGGGTGGCCTACGCGCTGGCCAGCGACCATCCCGACGCAGTCACGCGGCTGGCGCTTACCGAGGCCGTGATCCCCGGACTTGCGCCTGCGCCGAGCATCTTCGCCCCGCCTGCCGAGAACAAGTTCCTGTGGCACTTCATGTTCAACCAGGTAGCCGATCTGCCCGAGACGCTGATCGCCGGGCGCGAGGCCGCCTACCTGAATTTCATGTTCGACCAGTGGTCCCATCGTCGCGACCGCGTGGCCGTGGACACCTACATCGCGGCCTATTCGGCGCCGGGCGGCCTGCGCGGCGGTTTCGCCTACTATCGCGCGATTCCGGAAACGGTGCGGCAGAACCGCGAACGCGCAAAGCGCAAGCTGGCGATGCCGGTGCTAGCCATCGGCGCGGAGCACGCCACCAACGATGCGCCACTGGAGACGCTGCGCGACAACGCCATCGACCTGCGCGGCGTGGTGGTGCCGGACTGCGGCCACTTCATCATGGAGGAGGCACCAGAGGCATTCATCGCTGAACTGCTGCCGTTCCTGGAAGCGCAGCAGGGAGGGCATGCGCATGTCCGTTGATGTAGATATCGTTCGCTTCCTGGCAGCGTTACCAGCAAGTGTCGGTGAGACGTCGCTAGTGGAAATGCGCCAGGCCACCGAACGAGATTTGCCTGCGCTGCACGGCCCCTTGCAGGAAGTGGCCGCGATCAAGGTGTTCAGCGTGACAGCCGATGACGGCTACGAGATCAGGATTCGCGGCTACTGGCCGACGGCGTCGCGGCAAGCTGACGCGCCGCTGCCCGCCATCGTGTTCGCGCACGGCGGCGGCTGGGTTCTCTGCTCGCTGGCGCTTTACGACAACCCCTGCCGTGCCTTGGCCAACGCCACCGGCTGCGTGGTGCTGTCGGTGGACTACAGGCTCGCGCCCGAGCACAAGTTCCCTGTGCCGCTGGAGGACGTGTATCGCGCGGTGGTGTGGGCATTCGACAAAGCTGCGGAACTCGGCATCGATCCAAAGCGGATCGCTGTAGGCGGCGACAGCGCCGGCGGCAACCTTGCCGCCGCTGCGGCCCTGTTGGCACGCGACCGCAATGGCCCCGCCATCGCGCATCAGTTGCTGCTGTATCCCGCGTTGGACAGCGCGATGGACTCGAACTCCTACGCCGAATTTTCCGAGGGCTACTACCTGACGCGAGATGTGATGGCATCCTGCTGGTCGGCCTACCTGCGCGGACCGGCGGACAACGGCTCGCCGTATGCGTCGCCGCTGCGCGCAGAGCGGCTCGATGGCCTGCCACCCGCCATCATTCTGGTCTGCGAGTACGACCCACTGCGCGACGAAGGCGAGGCTTACGCCCGCCGGCTCGCCGACGCGGGCGTCATCGTGCAACAGACTCGCTTGCCGGGCATGGTGCATGCCTGCATCCACCTGCTCGGCGTGGCGCCTGCTGCGCAATGCCTGTTCGATCGCGTCGGCGCGATGATGAAAGCGGCGCTACGGGCGTAACCGTCGGATGCCACTCAGGCGCGCAACGCGCCGGACGCTACCGGATGAACCTGGTGGACGCTGGGCAGGCCATCGCGCCGCCCGCGAGCAGCGCGTCATATCGCTCGCGGGCGGCATTCTCCGCGCGAATGCGGTAGGCGTGGGAACATCGAGTCCCATTTTTTACCTACACGTTTCCCGCACTGACGCTCTATTCTGTTAACCATGCCCGGTGGCGCAGCCCGCACATGCACGGGAGCCCCTCCGATTGGTTTTCCGAGGACGTGTACGTGGCCCCCATGTCCAAGAACTTCAAACGCGCCTCTACGAAAACGCCGGCCGCATCCGCTCGTCACGGTGCCGAGGGCAGCGACCGAACCCTGCTGTATTTCGGTTGCCTCACCCTGTTCATCTATCTGGCAACGCCGGCGGGTTTCCTGGTTGATGTACAGACGTCGTACATACTCAAGAACCAGTTGCATGCAACGGCAACGCAGATCTCGACATTCCGGCTGGTTACGGGCATACCCGTGTACATCGCGTTCGCTTTTGGCCTCGCGCGCGACCAATGGAACCCGCTGGGATTGCGCGATCGTGGCTTCTTCCTGATTTTCGCTCCGGTGACCGCGGTGGCATTCGTCTGGATAGCGTTTTCAGGTTTCTCATACGCGGGACTGGTCATCGGGATGCTGCTGGCAATGCTGTCGTCCCGATTTGTCGCCGCGGCCTATCAG
The DNA here is from genome assembly GCF_058801495.1 of Cupriavidus sp. GW822-FHT03E04. Classification (NCBI taxonomy): domain Bacteria; kingdom Pseudomonadati; phylum Pseudomonadota; class Betaproteobacteria; order Burkholderiales; family Burkholderiaceae; genus Cupriavidus; species Cupriavidus sp. GW822-FHT03E04. The sequence goes on along the minus strand of NZ_JBXANI010000010.1, from coordinate 104,120 downwards.
GGCTTGATCGCCTTGGTGGGCCAGGAAAAACGCATGTCCGGGCGCCTGAGCGCGCTGTGCAACTTGGTCAGCTCCGTCCCGGTCGTTGCGGGCGCGTTCGCTTCCGGGTACATCTCCGATCATCTTGCCGCGAAAGAAGCCTTTATCCTGGTGGCGACGGTCACGTTATTGATTGCCGCGCTGGGGCTCTGGAAGCCCGTTTCCGTCTTCGGCCAACTCTACGATCAGCCGCAAGCCAGGGGCGCGGATCTCCTTGGCAACGTCAGCAGGCTGGCGAAGCATAAGGCCGTCTATCCAGCGGTTCTCATCTGCTTTCTGTGGAACTTTGCGCCAGGATCGGCCACTCCGCTACAGTTCTATCTGACCAATGTGCTGCATGCATCGGATTCCATTTACTCGTACTACAACGGGATCTTTGCCGCCGCGTTCATCCCGACATTTTTGCTGTATGGCTTTCTGTGCAAGAAAGTACCGCTGAACAAGCTGCTGTGGTGGGGAACGATCGTCGCAGTGCCACAGATGATTCCGCTAGCATTCATTCACTCAGCCAATCTCGCGCTTGTGTTGGCGGCTCCGATAGGGCTGATGGGCGGTGTAGCCACGGCAGCATATCTCGATCTCGCGATGCGGTCCTGCCCGCCTGGCTTGCAAGGCACCTTGATGATGCTGGTGGATGGCGTACTCGCGCTCTCGGCGCGTGCCGGGGATCTATTGGGCTCATGGATCTATAACAGCAGCCCAACGCACGGATTCACCTATTGCGTGATCGCGACGACCGTGGTGTACGCCCTGATCCTGCCCTTGATCCCGCTGGCGCCGAAAGAATTGATTGCTACCAAGGATGGCGAACCCAACCCGGAGGTCGAAGCCAAGGTGCTGAGCGAGATCCGGGAAACGTAAGCGAGTGACTTGTACCGTCGGGCCCGTACGTGGCGATCCGCTCTGATAGGGAGGCTCTGGATCGTACTCCATCTGGAGCTGTACTTCCTGTGCCACGTCATCGCCCATAAGGTCGGCCACTATGGATAAGGCAAAGTCGATCCTCGAGGTTACACCCGCACCAGTCATCCGGTTTCGATTCCGCACAACGCACTCGCGAACGGGTTCTGCTCCGAGCAGACTCAACTGATCGATAGAGGACCAATGGCAAGTTGCACGGTAGCCCGTGAGGAGGCCAGCCGCCCCCAAAACCAGGGATCCAGTGCAGACAGACGGATCTGTTCGAGCACCGTCGTCTTGAATTCGGCGCTGTACCCGCGCCTTCGCGCGCCGCCCAACTGTCGACACATTATCCATCGTCTCCACGATCTCCTTCGTGGGGACGATGCAGGATCGCTTCGATCAGCTCAAAGTGGGAAAGCTGGACGCTTACCGTTCGACGTCGAATCGAACGACGAGCTGCTGGCGCTCATCAGCGTGCTTCCTCTCGTTCCGTACATGGACCCTTCTCGCGTCAGCGCTAAAGAGTCAACTCTGAACTCACGGAACTTGCGCGCCCGTTGTTACGGCTGATCCACTGCATCGCGAACGCCGATGTGAGTCCGCCGATCGCGACAATCGCGACCAACAACCCGGGTGCCGCCTTGTTTCCGGTTGCATTTGCGATCAGTGTAGTGGCGAGAGGCGTAAATCCACCCAAGAGGGCAGCGGCAACGTTATAGCTGATCGCCAAGCCGCTGAAGCGAAGCCTTACGGGAAATAGACTCGATGCAAGTACGCCGAACGAGCCTGAGATCAGTGAGCATACAAGCGCCATGCTAAAAAACGTGAGATATGGAGGACGTGCGGGCGCCGTGAGCAGCGATGCGTAGAACGGGTAGGCACCCATGGCAATCGCTGCGCTACCGAGGATATACAAGCTGTAGGGGCGTATGCGATCTGCAGCATAGCCGACGACGACGATGGCAATCGACATAACTGCCACGGCGGTCATCACGAGACCGCTGGCTGCACGAGCCGAGAATCCGGCTACCTGTTCGAGGTACGGGACCATCGCAACGTTCAGCATTGCTATCAGCATCTGGTTCAACCCCACGATACCAACGCCAACCGCGATCTGCGAAGAGTACGTGCGTGTTACCTCCCATGCCGGCAATCGAGCGCGTTTTTGAGCTTGGACCGAGAGGAACATCGGCGTCTCACGCAGATTTCCACGCATGCATGCACCAACGACACCGAGCACGCCACCTGCAAGAAACGCCAGTCGCCAACCAAATGTGCCTATGTCCTCGGCATTCAGTATTGTATGCAGCCCCATGCTAATGCCGACGGCGAGTAAGCTCCCAGTATTGACGCACGAGAACATGAGGCCACACGCCAGTCCGGTCCGATTCGGAGCCGTCTCGACCACGTACGCAATTGCTCCTGGCAGTTCCCCGCCGACACATGCGCCCTGCACAAAGCGCATCAACACGAAAAGACTGGTCGCGGCGACTCCGAACGATGCATATGTGGGAATGCACGCCATGATGATCGTCGCGGCAGCCATCGTGATGAGCGATACGTTGAAGGCGGCGCGACGACCGAAGCGATCACCAATGTGACCGAGAACAAGACCGCCGACCGGTCTTGCGAAATAGCCGACAGCAAATGCAGCGAATGCAGCGGCCATCGACGTCGCCGGACTACCGGTTGGAAAGAACGCACGAGCGACGTATGGGGCAAACACGCCATAAACGATGAAGTCGTAGAACTCGAGGCCACCGCCGATGCTTGCAATCACTATCGTGCGCCAGTCGATTCTCTGCTCGGAGCGCGCGTGCGCGTCAGTGGGCGAACTGACACCGCTTGTTCCCATGTCATATCCTCCGCTCAATTCGGTTGTGTTCAGGGATGGAGTATTGCAGCGGCACGCGCAACGGCGTACTGTCGACGTTTCATCCGATCTTGGCTCAATGCATCGAGTTGCTCTCGTACTGCTCGTGGCGCACGATCCGGCGATCCCGAGTCGAACGGAGGAGCCGGGTCGTACTCGAGCAAAAGCTGGATGGTCTGTGCAGCCTCGGTGCTTACCAAATCGCCGACGACCTTCAGCGCCATATCGATGCCGGCAGTGACCCCACCCGAAGTAAAGAAACGTCCGTCCGTAGTCATGCGTTCGCGCGTAGGAGTCGCGCCAAAGTCTGCAAGCAGGTCAGCGGATTGCCAATGGCAGCTTGCACGCAGACCGTGTAGACAACCTGCTGCGCCGAGCAGCAAGGGGCCAGTGCAGATGCCAAACACGTAACGAGCCCCGGCCGATTGCTCGCGGACAAAATCGACGGTTCGAGGATCAAGCATGGCATCGTCTACACCAGGGCCACCCGGTACGACCAGCAAATCGTACTGGGGCGCCTCGGCAAAGGACGTCGTTGGCAACCAGGAAAATCCGCGCCCGCAGCGTACTGACTCGCGTGTTTTGGCGACCAAATCTACCTGCCAACTCTCGACTGCGCTTAGCACTTCGAGTGGACCGTTCATGTCCAACTGTGTGATTCCTGGATACATCAGCATCCCTACCCGAAATACAATGTCACTCATGTGAGCCGCTCCTTTGACTGGGCTGGTGTCCATTCTAAGGAGCGCAAAGTTGGCAAAAATGTCAAAGTCCCCGCCTTTCGTGCCACATGTCGAGCGACGTGTCGTTGCGGTCGCTTTTGACGACCATCAACCGCTAGATATTGTTGGACCGATGCAGGTATTCAATCTCGCGAATCGGGAAGGAATTCAGCCCCTGTATGAGGTGCGTGTGGTCGCAGAAGTGCCTGGAAGAGTACGAGTTGCCGCGGGGCCGGATATTGTCGTTGACGACGATCTGTCGCTGCTTCAGCTGGCAGATACAGTCATTGTGCCCGGCGGACCTGGAGTCGGCTCCGCCGCACAGAGCATGGCGCTGCGGCGTGCGTTGAACGCGAGCCGCGGTCGAGCACGGCGGATCTGCTCGGTTTGCACTGGCGCGTTCGTACTTGCGAGCGCCGGGTTGCTTGCGGGGCGCCGTGCGACTACGCACTGGGAGAAATGCGGCGAATTGGCCCGCCTGCATCGTGATGTTGAGGTGCTTACTTCGCCAATCTACGTCAACGATGGCGACGTTTGGACGTCCGCTGGTGTTACGGCCGGCATTGATATGGCACTTGCACTCGTAGAGCAGGACCACGGACATGTAATCGCCGCTCGGATCGCGAGGAAGCTGGTTGTGTATTTGCGGCGTCCTGGCGGCCAGCCCCAGTCCAGCGAGATGCTTGCAATGCAAGAACGTGCCGGCAACGGCCTTTATCTCGAACTCATGAACCGAGTCGCATCAACGCTATATCGTCCATGGAGTATCGAGGAATTGGCTGATGCGGTCGGCCAAACACCGCGAACTTTCCAGCGGCGCTTTAGAGAAGCGATGGGATGTTCGGCATTTGTCGCAGTACAGGACCTGCGACTCGCACGGGCCAGATTGCTGCTTGAAACGACTGACGCACTCACCGCAACGATTTCCAACAAGTGCGGTTTCGCGTCCGAAGAGCAGATGCGCCGGGCATTTCGGCGGAAGTTTGGGGCGCCGCCGGCATCGTTCAGGAGTTTCCCAAAGCAAAAGGAGACAGGAGCGGAATGACAGTGCGAGTGAAGCGCTAAAGCCCTCAGCGATTAGCTGCGTAGTCGGATGTGAACGCGACTACGCAAGCGAGGCATCCCAGGAAACTAGCACATGACAAGCAGGAATCTCAGACAAGGAGGTTGAATTTTCTCGACTATGCTTGGGAACCACACATCAGGAGACCACAATGGCCATTGAACATCCCCGCTATCGGGTAGCTGCTGTCCAGGCGGCGCCAGAGTTTCTTAATCTCGAGGCAACCGTTGACAAGACGATTTCGCTTATCGAAGAGGCTGCACTAGGCGGCGCAAGTCTCATTGCTTTCCCTGAAACGTGGATACCGGGATACCCATGGTTTGCCTGGCTTGGCGCGCCGATCTGGGGCATGAAATTCATTCAGGCATATCATGACAACTCGATGCTCATCGACAGCGTGCAGTTCGATCGCATCGCGCAAGCGGCATCGCGTTGCAACATCACCGTTGTGCTCGGCTTCAGCGAGAAAGACGCAGGAAGCCTGTACATTGCCCAGGCCATCCTGAGTCCTGAGGGGAAGACCATCGCCACGCGCCGCAAGCTGAAGCCCACTCATGTCGAACGCGCGCTCTTCGGCGAAGGCGATGGCAGCGACCTGGCTGTTCACGACACCAACCTCGGCAGGATTGGCGCCCTTTGCTGCTGGGAGCATCTTCAGCCACTTACCAAGTATGCGATGTATGCTCAGAATGAGCAGGTCCATATCGCCGCTTGGCCCAGCTTCTCGCTTTACGTCGACGCGGCTTACGCGCTCGGACCAGAGGTAAACAACGCCGCGAGTCGGTTGTATGCGGTCGAGGGCCAGTGCTTTGTAGTTGCGCCGTGCGCAACGGTTTCGCAAAAGATGATCGACATGCTTTGCGAGACACCCGAGCAGCAAGCGCTGCTGAAATTGGGGGGCGGCCATGCGCAAATCTACGGACCTGACGGCCGATCGCTGGCCGACCCGCTGCCTCCAGATGCGGAGGGGTTGCTATACGCGGACATTGACCTCGCAGCAATCACCCTCGCTAAAGCAGCTGCTGATCCGGCTGGGCATTACTCGCGCCCGGACGTGACACAACTGCTGCTGGACCGCAATCCAAAGCCTCGTGTCGTGCATGTGAAGTACGGCCAAAGTGCAAACGGCAACTTACCGGGCATGCGAGCCGTCGAGCATATAGAGCTCGAGGAAGGTGAACAGGTCTGAGCGTTCAAACGACGTCTCCGATCAAGCTGTCCCACAGGGGACTGAACGGCCCGGCTGTTATTCGCGCGAGCGGAACGCAGCCGGGCTTTGGCCGAACCGCCTCCGGAATGCGCGGCTGAAGTGTGCGGGATCGTTGAATCCCCAGCTCATGGCGATCTGCTTGATGCTCAACCCGGAACAAGCGACGTCGAGCAGCGTCGCCCGACATGCCTGCAGCCTTTGATCCCAGATCCACTCGGCGAGCGAACACCGTTCCGCCTCGAACACTCGATACATTGAGCTGACGGACACACCGAGCGCTTCGCTGATCGAGATGATGCTCAGGTCCGGATCCGATAGATGTTCGTGAATATAGGACTTGATCCGGTTCAAGTGAAACAGCTTCAAGGTCGGTAGCGATCCGACCTGCGAAGCCGGCAAAGTCGCCAGGGCCGTAGCGACGAGATCGAGCACGGCGTTGGAGACAGATGCCTGTGTCTGACCAGCCATCGCTTCTGCATGCTCTGTTAATCCCACCACCAACTCCCCTAGCAGGCGCCCTATGCCCTGGCTGCCGCGAATGGCGATGGCCGTCAACCGTTCCGCCGATGGTGCTCGCACACGCAGGCGGTCGCGTGGCACCGTCACGACCAGTTGTTCGAAGTCCTCCCGGAACACGAGTTCGTAGGGACGAGTGCTGTCATAGATCACAAAATCCCCAGCTGCAAGTACTGCACGCCGACCATCTTGGCGTACTTCCCCCTCACCTGCCAATTGGAAGCTGACCAGGAACAGTTCGTCCTGAGTCTGCCGGATCAGTCGCGACGTCCGCCGCACGTGCTGGCCATTGGAATTCACCACCGCAAGTTCGATGTCCGCGAGATCACTCTGGGTGATGCGACCAGAAAACTGCCGCCCTCCATTGAGCTTAACGGGGTCGAAGTCCAGTTTGACGAAGGCGCGACTGATAGCGTCTCGCCAAAAGTCCAACCGCTCTTCAACAGGTGCGGAATCGGTACTCGTGCTTTTCATCGTCTAACGCATGAACAGGACATCAGTGATGTCTTGGATTGGTGCTGCTCGCCGAACAGTAATAGCCCAGGCACGCCATTTCCCGGGAGAAATCATCGGAACCGGGCCGGCAAGCTGAATCAACGATGTCGGGAGCGTGGTGCAATACCCGCGATCTTTGGCATTGCAGAATGGAACCGACCGGCAGGGGGGACTTCCTTGCCGAAACTTCCTCTGGGTATACTAAATGAAAACTCGTTTCGCCAGCTTGCTGTTTCTCTCGTTGATGGTGGCAACCTCTGCCAAGGCAACCGTTCTCGCGACCGATCCTGCGGACTATGTGCCTTTGCCACCGGGCACTAACCTCGGCCTGCTTTATTACCAGCACAGTGAGAGCACCGCTTTCTATGCCGACGGAAGGCGCACGCCGGCACCCTTTGATGTCCAGTCGGATATCGGCGTTGTCCGCTATATCCACTACGCAAGCCTCTTCGGCTTCACAGTGACGCCGCAGGTCATCATGCCCTTCGGCAGCGTGCGCATGAGTGCCCCGGCCAATCTTCATTCGAATGGTACTGGCGATCCGTTCATCGGCTCGGCGATCTGGTTCATCAACGACCCTGATCACCAGCGCTATCTCAGCACCGCCCAGTTCGTCTCCGCTCCGCTTGGGACCTACCACACCGATCAGGGATCCCTCAATCTCGGCGCACACCGCTGGACAGCCGTGACGCATCTGAACTATTCCCAGAACATCACTGGTCCAGTTTTCCTCGACTTGACAGGCGAAGTGGCTTTCTACGGCACTAACAACGATTTCGCTGGGGCTGACTACAAGCAGCGGCCGACGTTCAGCCTGCAAAGTCACCTCCGCTACGAACTCAGCAACAGAACACGGATCGCGATCACCTATTACCACACCGCGGGCGGCCGTACCGAACTCAACGGCGTCACTCAGAGCGCAAGCATGTCGACCGATACGTGCTTATTCACAGTGGCTCACTTCTTGACACCATCACTGCAACTGGAAATCCAGGGCGGCCAGGACGTACACGTGCGCAACGGCCCCAAGGACAAGCTTCGGCTCAATCTGCGTTTAGCAAAAGCGTTTTAGCGATCGCAAGCGCGCCTGAGATATTGATGCAGCACTTATGCCGGAGAACAGGATCGATGAACGGCAAGCCCTGGGCCAATGCACAGCATGCGCGAAAACCGGTTTCCTTAGCGATGACATCAAGCGGATGCCGGCCCTGTTCGATCATCAGTCGCTCCGCCTCCAGTCGCAGCCCTTCGATTGCCTTGGCGGGAGACTGCCCCGTTTCCAGCGTGAACACACGACCGAACTAGCGCGGACTCAGATGAACAGTCTCGGCCAGTTCCTCCACGGTCAGCGAACGGCTCCGATTCTAACGTGCATAGTTCGGCGCATTCTGGATGCGATCAGAATTTGGCGCTAGGTCGAGCATTTTGGAATGCTGGGACCGCCCGCCCGCCCGACGCTGATGCATAACCAGCTTGTGCGCCGACCAAGATGGCGCCCGCCTAGCCAACGACGAAGTGCGCGTTGACCATGGTGAAAGGAAGGATGGAAATGCGACGGATGACAGTATTGGACTCATAGACGATTGACGAATCAGACCCGCGGCTCAAGCCAGTAATGCGTCGAGCCTTTCGTTCAACGTGCTCAGCGCTGCTCCGGTCGCAGGGAGCTTATGCACGTTCTTTCCGTCCACGAAGAACAAGGTAGGGTAGGAGGACGCACCAAGTCCGCGCGCCAGTTCGAAGTCCACTTTCGCCTGTGCCTTGCCAAAGCCGTCTGACAGAGCACGCAATGCCAACTTCTCGTCGAGACCATGGGCCGATGCGATGCCCGCGATCGTTGCAGGATCGGACAGGCTAAGACCTCGACCGTAGAACGCCGCCTGCAGTTCATGGGCCCAATGCACGGCACGCCCAGGGGCTTGCGCCCGCAGTACAGCCAGGCCCGCGGCGGCATCGACGGAGTCCATGACCATGTTGCCGTGCCTCAGCAGACTCTGATAGGCCTCGCCAAATACGGCGCCGGTCAGCTGGGCGATTCGCTCGTTGGCCTGCGGGATGTGGGGGTAACTGGCGATCGGCTTAGCGCGCTCGCCAACGAACAGGCCGCCACTAATGGCGCTGAACGCGACCTTATTGCGATTGGCGGCTTCGAACTCGCTCATGCGCTCCGAAAAGCCCCAGCACCAACCGCAGTAGGCGTCCGTGACGTACACGACGGACTTGGGCGGCAGATTGAATGCGTGCATGGTGTTGCCTCCTTCTCGCGCTTTTTTCCCACTACCACTTCATTTCGCCCTTGCCGACCTTGGCGCCGATGTCCAGGGCGATGCCGAGTCCAGCGGTGGGATATGCGGCCTTCATCGCGCCGATGAGCGTGGCACTATCGTCTGCCTGCCCCAATTCAGCATCCCAACGCTGCAGATATGCCTGCGTGAAGGCGACTTGGGAGACGTTTTGCTCCTGACCCGGAGCAGAGTGGCCTGGCACCACAATTGTCGGCAGTAGCGCGGCGATATCGCTAAGCTTCTTGGACCAAGCAGCGCGGTCTTCAGCGCTAGCGGCGTCAGCCGTCCAGACGTGTAGACCGGCGAACACATTCACTCCACCGACTACGGCCTTGATAGAGGGGATCCAGACATAGCTACGGTGTGGCAGGCGATCTTTCGTGCCACGGATTTCCAGCGTCTGACCTTCCAGCGTGATCGTGTTGCCGACGAGAACCTCTGGCAGGCTGACACTCTTTGGAGCGTTCGCGCCCATCTTCGGCGGCCAGAACGCCAGCTTCTTGGGCAACGTAGCTTCAATCTTCTTGATGGTCGGAGCAGTAGCGACGACTTTCACATCAGGGAAGTACGTCTTCAGGACGTCGATGCCAAAGTAGTAGTCGGGATCTGGCTGGCTGATATAGATCAGCTTCAGCGTCTTGCGGCTATCCAACACCATTGCGGTGATGCGCAATGCGTCTGCTCGGGTGAAGCCCGTATCGAGCAGCACAGCGTCGGTTTTGCCCGTCACCAGCACCGAGTTGACATTGAAGCTGTCCGCGTCAGCGTTGTAGACCTTCAAACTCAGCGGTCCGGGCTGGGCGTGGGCGGTTACCGCGGTAAGCGCAAATGCTGCAGCAGTAACCAAGCTGGTGAGCGAGCGAGCGATCATGGAGTTCTCCTGTTGGCAGCGGGATGCTGTCGTCAGGTGAACTATATTGACTACCAAAAGAGAGATAAACTGCGTTTCGATTAAATGTTTGTCAACTAAACCGAGCAAATGACATGGACAGACTGACGGCGATGCGCGTCTTCATCGAGATCGTGGATCGAGGAAGCGTTAGTGCGGCGGCAGACACGCTCGGCATGTCCAGAGCGATGGCAAGCCGTTATCTCGAGGGGCTGGAGGATTGGCTTGGTGCACGGCTCCTGCACCGCACTACACGTAGGCTCGCCTTGAGCGATGCGGGTGAGCGAGCGTTGGAGAACTGTCGCGAAATGGTTGCGCTGGCCGAAGACGTCGCCGCGCAAACAAGCCAGGGTGGTGGCGAAGCGCACGGGCGACTGCGGCTGACTTCGTCGCCGGCGTTCGCGCAAGCGCAGTTGACTTCGGCGATCGTGGATTTCCAGGCACTTCATCCCTTAGTGGAAATCGAGTTGATCCTGGTTGACCGAGCGGTCAACCTCGTGGAGGACCGTATCGACTTGGCCGTGCGTCTCAGCAATCGGATCGACCCCGGGCTTGTCGCTCGTCGACTAGCGACCTGCCATTCAGTCCTATGCGCCTCACCGGCGTACCTCAAGCGTGCGGGCGTTCCCAAATCCCCCGAAGACCTACGCACTCACCGCTGTATCATCCATAGCACCGCGTTCGCGCCCGAATACCACCTACGGCTCGAAGGTCAACTGACAACAATTGAAGCTCAAGGAATCCTCACCGCGAACGAGACCTCCATAATGCGGGCAGCCGCACTGGCGGGTGGCGGAATCGTAATGCTGCCCACGTTCTATGTGGGCGACGACCTGGCTCGAGGTACGTTACAGCCTGTGCTGCCCAAGTACGCGCTCGATCCCTTGGAAGTTCAAGCCGTCTTTCTATCTCGTCGGCATCAACCCAAGCCCTTACGACTTCTCATTGAGTTCCTTGCCGATCGTTTTGGTGGCGAGGTCGCGCCGTGGGACGCGAGGACGCACGGCGCGCGTTGAGCGTTTCGTACGCGGGCTGAGTTGCAGCTAGCAAGGGACGAAGAACAGCGGCAAGAGATCGCTTACAGACAGGACGTCCGTCTCGAGAGGAATTCCAGTTTCCACGTTATTCTCCTTTCTCATACGAATCCGGCGAGATCCAACGTTAGGGGACAGCCGCCGGACGATTTCAATAGACCGGGTTAGCAAGCCCCAAGTGAATTGGGCATTGGAAGCACCGCGCTATAGTTCGGCGACGAAGCGGCGGATGGCTGCCGCAACTGCAGACGGTGCTTCTAGCGGCGACAAGTGGCCGATGCCGGGTAGCACCTCAAGGCGCGCGCCGGCAATTCTCGGCAGCAATTCGGCACGCAGCGTTTCCACGCGATCTACCTTGTCCAGCTCGCCGGAGATCACCTGTACGGGCACGTTGATGGCGGCCACGTCGGCGGTGATGTCCTCGCGCATCGCCAAGTTCGGCCATGCGGCCTTGGCTTGCGGCGCACCGCGCAGGCTATCTTCGATCACCTGCTCGCGGCGCACCGGTGCGAGCGGTGTGGCAGTCAGGACGTTGTCCAGCACCCAGCCGATTGATTCGCGCGACGCATAAGCGCCTACCATGGCCGTGCGTTGCTCGTCAGACACCATCATCGGCGACGGCGGCGACGGTGCCACGAGCACCACGCCTTCCAGCCCCGGCAGCCCGCGCGACGCCAGCAGTTGCGCAGTCTTGCCGCCCATCGAATGACCGACGAGCACGTAGCGCTTCAAGCCCAGCGCTTCGATCACGCCTTGCGCGTCGTCGGCAAGGTCGGCGATCGTGTAGCCGGCTTCCGGGGCGTCCGAATGACCCCAGCCGCGGTGGTCGGTCGCCACCGTCCGATAATTTTCCGACAGCTCGTCTGTGACGAACTGCCAGGTTCGTGACGATCCGCCGTAGTAGTGCAGAAACACCAGCACCAGGTCGCCTTGCCCCTTCTCGGTAACGCGAATCCGGATGCCGTTTGATTGGATGTCCATTGTCATCTCGCTGCTTCGTCTGTTTGTGTGGATTCAGATGCGGTCCATATTTGGCTTGCTCGCCGTTCGAACCGTGTCGTTATCGTAGACACTGGCTTCAGAATTTATAATTGTCGTTTCGTGACCTGCAGTCGATAATATAGTTATCGAATCAAGGGGACGGAAGATGGACCGATTCACTTGTATCGGCGTATTCGTGGCCGCGTTTGACGAAGGCAGCCTAGCCGCGGCCGCCCGGCGTTTCGGACTCTCGCCTGCCATGGCAGGCAAGTATGTGACCGCGCTCGAGACGGAGCTGAACGCGCGGTTGCTCCAGCGCACCACCCGCCGCCTGAGCCTGACCGACGTGGGGCACACCTATTACGACCGGTGCAAGCGGATTCTCGAAGCGTTTGACGAGGCGAATCGCGAGGCAAGCGATTCACAAAGCGTCGCCCGCGGCGTGTTACGAATCGCCGCGCCCATGACGTTCGGTGCGATGCATCTGGGAGGTGTTGTGGCGCGCTATATCGAGGCGCACCCACACGTCAACGTCGAGGTGCTGTTGAACGATCGCTATGTCGATCTGCTGGATATCGGAGCGGATTTAGCAATCCGGATCGGTCGGCTACCTGACTCCGGCCTCGTCGCACGGCGGATTGCTCCCTGTCGTATGGCGGTGTGCGCGTCCCCCGCCTATCTGCAGAAGCACGGCACGCCGCACACGGTGGAGGACCTGCAGGGCGCGCAGCGGCTTGTGTTCAGCGAGGCCGTGTCAGCCGGTGACTGGACATTGATAGACACGACAGGCCGCGCGCACGTCATCGGCGGTACGTGCCGCATTAACGCCAACAACATGCAGCTGCTGCTGGCTGCGGCACTGGAAGGCGCCGGCCTCGCCTATGGACCAACGTTCGTCTTCGGCGAGTACGTTGCGCGTGGTGAGTTGGTCGCGCTGCTCCCCTCCTACCGCGCGACGGAGTTGACGATCCAAGCGGTCTATCCGAGCACGCGTCACGTGCCACTCAAAGTACGCCAGTTCATCGACCAACTAATTGGAGCATTCGGCGACCAACCTCCTTGGGATCACCTGCAGCCATCGCATGGAGCCCATGCGATGTCACGGTCTGCTTCGAGGGGCTAGCCTTACATGGTCACACGACAAAGCTAGTGATCAGCGCTTTCTCGCGTGAAGCGAAGTGCATGTCGAGCGACAGTAGAATTCAATGTCTCTGCGCATAAGTGTTCCGTCGGGCTTGTTTGATGAGTAGCACCTGCCGTCGCTAGACGGTTCTGTAGCCGCCTCGAACCCATTCCAGGATTGCCGCGGCGTACTCTTCCGCGCGGTCTTCCCAGGCGAAGTGCCCGCTGTCGAGCAGCAGGGAGCGAGTTCTCGGCAACGACTTGTTCAGGACGTCGGCGTTTTCAGGAGGGACAAGTGGATCATGCGCACCCCATATGCTCAGGATCGGGGTTCGAATGCTGGGGAATGCCGCAGGCAGAATCGGAAGATCGATGGGGTAGGCGCGCACATAGGCCATCGCCTCGATGAAGCGCCGGCCAGCCGAAGCCGCCAGATAGTCCTTCAGGGCTTGAGGCTCAGGCTTGGACTTCATCATCGAGTCAATCGCGGCAGCGGCGAACGTCTCACCATTCATTTCTTCGAAGGCAACCGTCGATGGCGCGTTGATGATGTCCTTCAACGCGCCCGCCGTGAGCGCTGCATCGGTGGCGCCGCTGCCCACTACCAAGCTCTCGAACAGTTCCGGCTGTGCCTGGGCCGCAAAGAGAAGAGCAGAGGTGCCGACGTCAGGCCCGACGGCATGGACACGGCCAAGGCCGAGCGCCGCCAGAATCTTGGGAATGAAATCGCCCATTGCTCTGGGCGACATCAATTGCTGTCGACTTTCCGAGAGTCCAAAGCCGGGAAGATCGAATGCAAGGAGGGAGGCTTCCGCGCTGAGGATCGGCCAAATTCGCTGGAAGGCATATAGACTTTCCGGCCATGGACTCGTGAGCACGATAGGAATTCGTCCTTCAACTCCGTTACGTTGGAAGCGGATTTTCAAGCCATCTACTTCGATGAACTCCATGCTGTCTGGGTTTATTGGTTTCGTCATGATGTGTTCCTTGGTTTGCATGCAATGTCGCTGTGACGGGATCTCTTTGTGGGTGTTAAGTACCGCACCGCTGCCCGGCACGCCAAAGTGCGCCTCCAGCATCGCCGGCACATTCGGCAGCATCGTGGCCACCCTATTGCCGACGCCGACGCCCATTCGAGCCAGCGCATCGGCAAGGCGGCGGCAGCGCGCGAAGGGCTCGCCCCATGTTTGGCGGCGCTCGCCATAGATCAGGGCAAGTCGCTGCAGATACACCAGCGCCGTGTGTTCGTTGAAAGACAGCGGCGACAAGGCAACGAGTTTGGCGGCGTTGCGTTCGAGGCCAGCCGCGTATGGATTGGTCTTTGCCACCGCCATGTTCCCACTCAGAACATCGTGTTCGTGTTGTTGGTCATTTCCGGAACCGGTTGCAGTACGTCCCAGTGCTCGACGATCTTTCCATCGGCATCGAAACGGAAAATGTCTACGCCAGCGGTTTCCTTGCCGCCCCAGTCCAGGTAGCGCACGTGGATGAAAGCCAGGTCGCCGTCGATCGCAATGCGCTTGACTTCGCACGGCACCTTGCCAACCTGCTTGATGTAGCCGGCGATGAAATCGGTGCCATCCGGAAACAGCGGGTTGTGCTGGATATACGGGCCGGCAACCAGGCCTGGCAGCAGCTCTGACTCGCCTTGGTTGAAGATGCGCGCGTAGATGGTGTCGATTGCGGCTTGGATGCGATCTCTATTCATGGGTTCACCTCTTGATTGTGGTGAACTGTATTGAATCAATCGCGAAGGAGATTAGCCATGTCGATAATTCGCTAACACATATCAATTCGTCTCATTCATGCTAACATGAGACGATGGACGCATTGAATGGTTGGTTGAAAGCAGTTCGGGCCGACGGCTTGGTGCTGGTGCGCACACGCGTGGCAGGGCCATGGGGGTTTGCGGTGCAAGCTCGCGATGCCGTGGTGTTTCATTTCGTCGCGGCGGGGCGCGCCTTCGTCCGCCAAGCCGATGCGGCAACCATCGAGTTGCAGGCTGGTGAAATGGTCATGTTTCCGCGTGGCCATGCGCATGAAGTGGCGTACTCAAAGCGCGGCCGAGCCATACCGCTCGAATCCTTCCTCGCCCAGCGCGATGGCGTTCTCGACAGCAATCCAAACGCCACCACGTTGATTTGCGGTCAGTTCAACGTGGATCAGCACCTGGCGCTTCCTGCTCTGCGGGCATTGCCTCAAGTCGTGGCGTTGCGCGCCGGAATGGAACCTGGCAGCTCATCGCTAAGCGATACGCTACGCATGCTGCGTCACGAAGTGGAGACGTCGAACTTCGGCAACCATATCGTGGTGCGCAACCTGCTCTCATCCCTGTTCGTTTACTTCATGCGCGGTTGGGCCGATGCGGCTTCTCCGGCGGCGAACGACTGGTTTTCAGCTTTGCGCTCGCCGCAGATGACACGGGTTCTCGCGCGTATACACGAAGCACCCGACCGTGCATGGACACTGGAGGAACTCGCCAAAGAAGCTCGCTTGTCGCGTGCTGCTTTTGCCCGCAACTTCTGCGCCTTGGTCGGCGAGCCACCACACCAATATCTGACGCGCTGGCGCATGGGCATTGCCGCGCAACTGCTGGAGGAAACCGAGTTGCGACTTGGCGAGATTGCCTCGCGCGTTGGCTATAGGTCGGAATTTTCGTTCAGTCGTGCCTTCAAGTTGGCTCGGGGGGTTTCGCCGACCCAGCACCGCCGCGCACCACGGCGCCACGCGCCTGCTGGCCAGCGCGAGCCTGGATCGGTTACATCATAGGTCTATGTTCAAACTGAAGGCCCACGTTGTCTGCCAAGCTCCCAGGACGCGCCACCACCGCGCAACGTTGCCAGCAGATTACGCGCGAGGATGAGGCGCCGACTAGCCTGTTCGGCCAGCCCCTGTTCAGTCAGGAAATCGGCGCGCTGCCGCGGCGCATCCTTGATCTCGCTACCAAAGCCCAAGTCACCCTGCCCCTTGCCGCCACCGATCAGCTACTGGTCGAGCCAAGTGGCGCCAATCACGCGCGCCTGCCGCTCAATTAGCAGGTGCGATTTCAGTTCCACGGTCACGCTGCCGCCCAGGCGCTGCGCATTGTGCTGGCGGCCCCGCTCAGTCGAATCTCCGGGCACATCAGGGGCCATTTCCGGACCGCGTTGGCCACGGTGTCGCGAACGACCTTGAATGCTGGTTGTTCCGGGACGCCCAGTTCCCCGCAGAACGTGCGAATGATGGCGGGGCTGATGCTCGGTTTGGCCGCCCGCCCGCGTGCTTCATCCTTCTTGGGTTTCGCCATCAGTTCTGGCGGCGGGATGTGCAACGCATGCCCGCTGCGCTTGTTGTAGGCGGAGTCGATTTGAGGCCGATCGCGGGGAACAAGGACGACCAAGTCCTGTTTGATATCGTCGGAAATCCGTTCGGGATCTCGCTGTTCCGCGCTGATCCGGTGCGCCCTCCCTGTAGGGAGAGCGCGAGATCGAGTTCAGGCTACTCGTCGAACGGCGCTCCGTTCAGCACCGCCTGCCCGTCGGGCATCGCCATCGGCGCGCGATTGTGCGCGATGCAGGTGCATATGTGGTTAAAGTGCTGGTAGGGCTGCTTGGTGTCGAGCTCTTCGCAGAGGAGCTCGTAGAAGCCTCGTTTAAAGCCCAGGCGTGGATAGCGCTTCACGACTTCAGCCACGTCTGCGGGGTCGAGCTTGGCGTCAGGGAGTCCGACGACATCGTACAGGATCCCGAGCTCCACCAGGCGCGCTTCGTCCTCCTTGTAGAGATTGATGTCCCATGTATGCAGAGCGATCGTGCTCCACACCTGCCACGACCGGATATCCGGCACGCCCCGATCCTTGAGGAACCGGCGGGCCGCATGAGCACCCTCGATCTCGAAGCGATGCGGGCCGCGCCCATGTTCTGTGAAGCCGAGGTCGTGCAACGTCGCCGAGAGGAACATCAACTCGCGATCAGCCTTGGAATTTTCCTGCCGTGCAAACAGCTCGGTAAACCAGTAGCACCGCATGACGTGGTTGTAGAGCATCGCGCTGGACGACGATTGCACGAACTCCTCAGCTTCCCGGGCCAACTGGGTCTCCGGTGCTTTAATTCCTGAGATCATAAGTACCTCCTGCAGTGTGCCCTACACGATGGTTGATCGAGGTAACGGGCATGCCCGATCCCCCGCCGGCAATGAAGATGGTGTTGCCTGCGAGTTTCATGTTTCCGCTCCTTCTTGAGGGTTAGCTACCGGTGTCAGTCAGGGAACCGGTCGCCAAACATCGGCAAGCCGCCGAGGGACTGTGTCTTGGTTGCCTCTGGCCTGGGTAGCTGCCGACGTCGTCCGAATCGAAGGCGGTAAGCACGTCCCAATGCTCGGCGAGCCATCTGCCGGCCACTGCCGGAAACGCGTCCGTGCGAGATCACGTAATCCTCCTCAGCTGCGATGGCGTGATTTTCGTATTCCAGCGCGCGCGGCACCGTCCGGACCTGGTTGAACAGTCCGTCGGGGCTGGGCGCAATGTGAGCGCTGCGCTGAATGTAGCCATCCGACCAATACTGGTCGGCGGCCGCGTAATCCCGCTTGTTGATGAACGTATCGAAGGCGCCGAGAACGAGCGCCGTGCTCTGCTCTTGTGTGAGCTTGCCTGCGGCGCGCACATCCGCGAATTCATGAATCAATCGCACGTGCTCTTTGGCCGACTTCAGGGGCAATAGATGGCCAGTGTCCGGCACGATCTGTAGAACGGCATGCGGAACGCACAACAATGGCTCTGCCTTGAAAAGCTCGATGGAATCGGCCACATCGAGTTCGCCCGCGATGACGATGGTCGGCACGTTGATTGCCGGCACGTCACTGGTGATGTTCAGAGTGAGTTCACCGTCGCTGCTGTCGGAGGTGATTGTCATGACAGTCTCCTCGACCTTTGACGGCTATACTTGGCACCCACACTGCCACCTGCGCGCCGCCGCAAGATTCGCAAAGATAGGCATCGATGATCGGGTAGCTCTGTGAAAAGGCTTAGCCCGGACGAGCCATCTTGACGTTGCCTAGCAGTACATCCGAAAAACCCTCCGCAGGCCCGCTGACATTCACCTGCTCAAAGTAGTCGTACCAGCCGGACGCAGCAATCCGGCGCTCGAATTCGCGCTGAAACTCAGCACTCGGCACGCGATAGACGCAAAAGAAATCGTACGGCGCACGACGATCCGTTTCGCAGGCGTTCTTGCCATAGGCGATGACATCGACGCCGGCATCTTTCATTCCGTTTACCGACTCGATAACTTTTTTAATAAAATCGGCCCGCTCATTTTCGGAGAATTTGGCCCAGGCAGGACCGTAGTTGTAGAGTTCGACAAATATCTGTTGCACGGATGTTACCTCCGAGTGTGCTAAATGAAGCCATTCCTCGATGAAAAGCGTGGTTGCAGCAACGTCGAGGTGAATTATTTCGTGATGATCCCATGCCGTCCCTTGACGTATTTTGCATTGGCTACTCGGCGAAAGGTGAATTGCGCGGGAGATCAACTGCAGACATACACTTATACTCAGGCACGTACATCGTTGTGCATTTCGCTGGCCAACGGCCAGCGAAGAAATTCGCGACCCGTTCTAACCCACCGCGTTGACGCGACAAAACCTCTCAGCTGTCGAATGGAGCGTCGTTGATGAGGTCGCACAGGTTTGGACAACCGAAGCCATGAACATGGCGATGTCCAATATCGACCAATCCGGTGCCAAAAGATGTATGGGGCTTTTTCCTGACGACTTCAGCTAACGCTTCCGTAAACGCGGCCTTCATTCCTATCCGAGGGTAAAGAGCAAGCACATCATCAACTAGGGATGGCGTAATTTCATCAAGTCGAAGCCCAAAAAGGTCGGCATAAGCCCCGATGTGAATCAGTGCAACCTCGGACTGCTTGCGATCAACGATGCCCGTGGAAGTGTGGAGAGCGATGGCATCCCAGACAAGCTCGGCCTTGGATTTCGGGTAGTCGTTCTCGAGCAGGAACCTGTTGGCAGCATCGGCGCTATCAACCTCGAAGCGCTGGTCCGCCGCGAATTCGTCGGAGAGACTGAGGTCGTGCAGAATTGCGGCTAGGTAGACAAGCTCGCGGTCGTACGCTAGCCCCCGCCGCTTGGCGATAAATTCTGCAAACCACCAGGTCCGGTGCAAGTGGTTAAGCAGTACCTTTGAATGGACCCGTTCGACGAGCGATACCGCTTTCCGGGTGAGCGCAGAATCCGGGGCGCTGACGCCTCCGATAGTGACTGGCGTGTTCATGTGTCCTCCGCGAACGTGAAGTGAACGAGGCTTTCAGTCTAGGCGCCCTCAGCTTGGCGCAAATGACTGTTTTCAGTCTATTTGTGCCAAAATTCAATCTTGTACATACGCGAGGCGAAAATGAGGAAGCGGACGGAGGCGCGTAAGCAGCCTAAGGCTGGCCGGCATAGGCGAATCGTGATTTTGGGTTTGCCGCCGGTCGATGCGATTGACGTGATCGGACCTGCCGAAGTGTTCTCCTTTGCGAACCGGCTACTCGATGGGCCCGCTCCCTACACAATTGAATTGGTATGCTGCAGTGCGGATGTGTGTCTGGAAAGCGAAATCGGCATCGGACTACGGGGGCACAGGACGCTTGAACAGGAGAGCCGTAGCGACGAGTCGATCGACACCTTGATTGTCGCTTCGGGCTTGAAGGCAATCGACCGACTTGATCCAGCAGCGATTGAGTGGATCCGAACCAAGTCACCGTCAGTGCGCCGCGTATGCTCAATATGTGTTGGCGCGTTCGCGTTGGCAGATGCAGGACTACTGGACGGTCGTAGAGCGACAACTCATTGGTGTATGGCAACACAATTGGCTGAACGCTACCCAAAAGTCGCGGTCGATCCGACGCCTATCTGGGTGAAAGATGGCAATGTGTATACCTCGGCCGGCATTTCCGCAGGGATCGATCTAGCGCTCGCGCTGGTAGCCGAAGACCTAGGAGATGATGCCGCGCTGGAAATTGCGAAGACTTTAGTCCTATTCCTGCGACGGCCAGGCGGGCAAGCGCAGTTCAGCGTCGCCCTTCGATCGCAGCGGGCGTCGAGTTCGAGCCTGGACGAGTTGTGCCTTTGGATCGGCGAGCATTTGCATGCGGAGCTTACGGTAGAGATACTGGCAGACAGACTATCAACCAGTGTCAGGACGCTTATCCGTACGTTTCGACGGGAATTAAACGTCACGCCCGCCAAGTATGTGGAAGAGGTGCGGTTAGAAGCTGCCTGCCGGGCATTCGAGTTGGGGCGGAATTCGACGGAAGAGATCGCACGTCGATGCGGTTATCGTAGCGTCGACGTGCTGCGAAAGGCGTTCATAAGACGTATGGGCGTGAGCCCCAACGAGTACGCGCGACGTTTCGCGCGAGACGGCGAGCCGGGCTAAAGGGGCTAGGGCAGCCCAAGTAGGGCCATATTGGCCCCTACTTGACGCGAACAACTTCGTCCCGTCTTTATCGCGACACAACCGGATCAGCGGCGGCCATCGGCACGGCAATTCAAGGCCATGCAGGCGGCGACGCCCGAGTGCTCAAGATCGCCAATGCGATCGAGGCTAGGCTAGGCGGAACTTTCCGAAAACGCTTTCAATCTCGAACGAGCGTCGCCTTGTATTCGCGCGGCGACATGCCGAAGGCGGCGCGAAACCGCTTGCTAAAGTGGGCAAAATTATTGAAGCCATTGTCCATTGCGATCTGGCTGATATATCTAGCCGCCAACAGCGGATCAGCCAGGTCGCGTCGCGCGCGTTCCAGGCGCCTGCTCCAAATACAGTCACTGACTGTTTCCCCCTCCTCGCGGAACAGCGACTGCAGATAGCGAGGCGAGATGCCGAGGACCGACGCCACCCTTTCCGTATTGAGATCAGGATTGTGCAGCGACTCTTCGATTACCGCCTTGGCCCGGCACTTCAGTGCGGTACCGGCCCAACTCGGTCGACGCTCGTCGGCGGAGATTAAGTCACTCAGAGCAGCGGTCACCAGATCGACGGCGATGGAGGATAGACGACGCGCCATGGCCGGATCGACCTGCGACACCACGCCGCCAAGTTGGCGCAGGAAGGGCACCGTCAAGGTACCTAACAGGCTACCGCCACGGACGGCACGAGCGGTCATCCGTTCCGTTTGCCCCAAGCGGCCGACTAATCGTTGCCGGGGAATTTGGAAAACCAGCGCTTCGAAATCATCGCGGAATTGAAGCGTGTACGGACGGACGGAATCGTAGCAGACACAATCTCCGGCGGTGATCGTTGCATCCCGCCCGTCCTGCACAACCGTGCTATTGCCGCTCAACTGAAACTGCATGAGGGCGTACTCCTCACGCCCTCCGTCGATCCGCTGGGACGTACGAATCACTTGATGGTCGCGGCTACGCACCTGGGAAAATTGCAAGTCGTCGACCTGTGCCGTACTAATTTCGCCAAAAAAAGGGCGATCCGACAGCGGAACACAATCTATCTGCACAAATGTGTTGCACACGACATCCTGCCAGTAGGCGAACCGTTTGGAGTCGGCTACACCTGTCGTGGAATGGAACCTGTTCATCCCGCCACCCGCTGCACGAAATACGGCATTTGGAGGCAGCCACGATATCACGTGACCGCTCCAATCTCAATGCATCAGCGACACGTGACACATTGGGCATTTTTCTCCTGGAGCGATTTGTCGCACTGCGCTTGGAAACAACTATTACCTCGCCACCAGAAAAGTGCGCGGACGGCAAAGGAATAGTCTAGGCGACTACATATCAACGTGAAGAAAGGCGATGGAAGCGATCAAAGCCGCGTGCGTACAGGCGGCCCCCCGTGTCAAGCTACTGAGTCCGACTACCGGCAAGCCGGGAGGCGGCTTCTCCATGATCTATGGGCTGGATGGCCATCCTTTGTGTTCGCCTCTGCCCGAGGATGAGGAAGGCATTCTCTATGCCGACCTCGATCCCACCAAAATCGTCCTCTCCAAGAGTGCCGCCGATCCTGTGGGACATTATTCGCACCCCGACACCGTGCGGCTCGTCGTCGACAAAACGCGCCGGAAGGTGATGAGCGTCGTCGGCGAGGATGTGCCCAGTCCCACAGACCAGGAAGCGCCGCAGCTGCTAGATGCGGCTGTTTGATTACAACCATATCTCCAATCGATGTCTCTTTGAGTATCAATAGAAAGCGAGCGTAATGATGACCAATGAATCCCTGAAAACAGACATTCCTTCTCTCAACAGGCTTCGCGACGCGACCGCAAAAAAGGGCCCTCCGTTCCGGGTCGGCATTATGATCGGTCCCGGCTACTTTCCGCTGGACATGGTTGGTGTCCAGGCCGTCCTTGGCACGTTGCCTGGCGCCGAAATTTACTTGGTCTGGAAGTCGCGCGAGCCGGTCGAAGGTTTCCAGGGCTTTTGGACGCTCCCCACAGCGACCTTTTCCGATTGCCCTGACCTGGATGTCATCGCCGTGCCGATGATGCCTCCGGAAGTGCAGACCGATCGCGAAGTTGTGGACTTTGTCGCGACCCGGGGAAAAATGGCGCGCTACCTCATCGGCGTTTGCAATGGCGTACTGACGCTCGGTGCCGCCGGGTTTCTGCGAGGCAAGCGCGCAACGATCAGCCATAACTCCCACTCGATTCTGCCTCACTACGGCGTGACGGAGGTCGTCACGGGTGGAGTTGTCGCGGATGGGAATGTCTATACCGCCGGTCCGAGCGTGGGCAGTTTCGAAGCGGCCCTTCTCGTGGCGGAACAGGCGTTCGGGCGACAGGTCGCGGAACTGGCCGAATTTATCGTCGAGTACGACCCGCATCCGCCATTCGGCACCGGAACCGCGGCAAGCGCAGGTCCCGCGGCGGTGGGCAAGTTCGAAGGAATGATGGCCGACATGATTTCCCTCTATCGCGCCGAAGCTTTGAAGTTCGCCGCCGCTACCGCCTGAAGGCGGCGCTCGGAAGCGCTGGCTTGGTCGGCTGGGACGTAAGTTCCAGCCGACTTCGACCGGCGGACGTTCTCAAGACAGTACCCGTCGCGCCTAGCTCTTGTTACGGATGAGAACGGGGTTCCTCGCAGTCGCATCCTGTCGACGACGCACCGCTGAGCCAGCCGAAGCAACAGCAAAGGAAAGGCTGATTTAATCTGCGTGGCAGTCATCGTTGAGTGGCTCGTAAGCGCTGTCATATGTGTGCCTGAGAGATGAGTCAGAGATGAAGCGACAGATCGGTTTTGCGAAAGCGCAGAGCCACTGCCGGTGTACATGCCTTTATTCAGTTATTCCCTAAATGGAAATCGCTATGTCTTTGAAAGAAAAGCTCGACACCTTCAGAGCAGACGTCGAATCTGGTACGAGAATCCCGAGTTCCGTGGTGGAGAAACTTCACAGGTCAACCGAGGAACTCGTCGTCTCAGGCCAAGCGGAGCGAGCGAAAAAGGCAGGCGACAGAGCGCCAACGTTTGCGCTCGAGAATACCGACGGTCAAACGATCAATCTTGCAGATCTTCTGGCCAATGGGCCGGTGGTTTTGACCTTCTATCGCGGGGTCTGGTGTCCCTACTGCAATATGGAACTTCAGGCGCTGGAAGAGGCCCGCAGCGACGTCGCGGCTCGGGGCGCACAGCTGGTCGCCATTTCAATGCAGACCGCAGCGAACAGCCGCAAGTCGATCAGAGACAATAAGCTCGGTTTCCCGATTCTGATCGACCCACGCGGTACAGTAGCCGACGCGTATGGCCTGCGCTTCGCGTTGCCAGACTATCTGATCGACATCTACAAGACCGCCTTCAAAAACGATCTGGCTGTCATCAACGACGATCCTTCATGGACCCTGCCGATGCCGGCCCGCTATGTCATCGAGCAGAACGGCATGATCGTCTATGCCGAGGTGAACCCCGACTACACCCGTCGACCGGAACCGGCCGAACTGTTGCCCGTTCTCGACCGGCTCGGCACGCCAATCGTATAGGAAGCACAATTGGCGACACCGTGCGATGGCAAAGTCAACACCAAAGGGACACGCGCGGCGTTAATTCGTGTGTCTGGCTGGCCGGCGATGCGGCGCTCGACGACGACATGGGAGGGCTCGGCAACAAAGCCGCCGAAGCGGACGTTCGAAATCAATCTGAAGCTCCACATCGACTGACCGCATTCCTGAAGTCGTCGCGCACGGGGAGCGTTGTGCTCCTCAAGCGGGCGCATCGTGCGCACCAAGGATGTGCGCAAACAGTTGCCGCTGCTGGATGACTTGGTGGAAGGGCTGCGCCGACAGTGGGTGGCGAACGGCACGTCGCGCTGGAACCGTTTCTGGCGCTGGGTTGCCGTGGTCTGAAGCGGGCCGTCTGGCGGCCGGAGATGCCGAAGGCGTACACCCAGGACAGGAGCATCGCCAGATAGAGCAATGTCAGCGCCCGGGTCAAGTAGACCGGCCAGTAGCGGACGATGCCAATCTTGCGCACCAGCATAGCGACGATGTCCCCGCTGTTCAATGCCTAGGACAGAACAGCTAGCAATCGGGCTGTATTCCGGGGCGGGCTGGTCAATGATTTCGGATAGATCATATTGCTCAATCCAGCGTTGCATATCGCGTGCCGAAACCTTGTCGAACACGGCCAGATTCGGCTGGCCGTGACGCATTAAGGTGATTTCCCTGTTCACTGTATTCATGTCCTTGCTGTTCAGTGAGTGCAGAGGATACACGCTGCGGGTACTTTGTCTGAAGGCTTGATGCCAAGCTCCTTAATGACAAGTCACCGGAAACAAAAAGAGACATCGACTTGATGGCGCCGCATCATGCACCACCGCTTTCGTGGTGTAACGCACAAAGAGCAGGGAAATCCCGGCGTAGGCTCACTATGACAAGGGAAGGGACAATGAATGCCCGATGCTACACATGGCAGCCACGATGTCAGTGGGTGCGGCTTTGTGTCCCACCCGGGATCACGCAAAACGAGGACTGAACGCGTCGGCTTTGGCGGCCACCCACCACGATAATCAGCGACCCATTTTCTCTGCACGATATGTCGTTCGCACATCGGCTCATCTTGTGGCTTGCGCTGCTTGGCATGGCGTTGCACGCGCCATGGCCGATGATGGCCCACGCACAATCGGCCGAGGGGGTGATAGATCACACAATCTGCAGCGCAGGCGGAAACCGCGTCGTCTCCAGCGATGATCAAGTGGCGCCCGATGAGGACGCTCCCGGGGACCACCAGAGCCTCGACGATCGCCTCTGCTGTCTGCTCTGCGCGGACATCGGCGGCACGGATGCGATAACGCACGCCCCACTTGTGTTTCTGCCTCACCTCAGCCAGCTTGGTTTCGTGCGGGCAGTGCCACAGCGCAATGCGTATCGGCCTCCGGGCATCCTTCGCGCGACAGCTCGAGCGCCACCCTTGGCATAGGCACCATCGCCTGACCACCCGCGCGCGCCAAAAGCCCGCGCTCTTGCCACGGGCGGACCACCGGTTCGCCCCCGTATGCCCAGAACGCCATGAATCCGATCCTTCGCGCCGGCACCACAGGTGCCGCCCTGCTATTCCCCACCTTTGCGTTCGCGTGCGCAAGCTGCGGTTGCACGCTGAGTTCCGACTGGGACAGCCAAGGCTACTATGCCGATGCAGGCCTGCGACTCGACCTACGCTACGACTACCTGAACCAATCGCAGTTACGATCCGGCACGCACGCGGTCGACCGCGGCAGCCTCGCTGTCCCGAACGACCGCGAAGTCGAGCAAGGCACAATCAACCGCTACACTACGCTCGGCGTCGATTACAGCTTCAACGCCGATTGGGGCGTCAATGTCCAGGTGCCCTATGTCAGCCGGACCCATACCACGATCTCGCCAGGAGACACGGACGTATCCGGCTCGTCCGGCAACGGCCTGGGCGATGTGCGCGTGGTGGGCCGATACCAGGGACTCCTGGAGAGCAAGAACTTCGGCCTGCAATTCGGCGTCAAGCTTCCAACAGGAGGTTTTCACCAGAACTTCAATTCGGGGCCTTCCGCCGGCTCGCCGCTTGACCGTGGCCTGCAGTTTGGCACCGGCACTACCGACCTGATGGCGGGCGCCTATTACTATGGAGCGATAAGCCAGGATTTCGACGGCTTCGCCCAAGCGATGCTGCAGGTGCCGCTAGATTATCGGGAACAATACAAGCCGGGCATGTCCCTGTCAGTCAACGCCGGGGTGCGGTATTTGCATTTTGAAGCTGTTACGCCGCAGTTGCAGATCAACACCAGAATTGCCAAGCGAGACCTTGGCGACAATGCCGACACCGAAAATAGTGGCGGTACCCTGGTTTATCTGAGCCCGGGCGCCACGGTGAACATCAGCAAGCACGTCAAGCTCTACGCCTTTGTCCAGGTGCCAATCTACCAGCGGGTCAACGGGCTGCAACTGGCCCCTCGCTGGACGGGTACGATCGGCACCCGCTACGTCTTCTGACCGAGTTGAACCGGCTGGGGGGCGCAGCTTCCGGCCGGCGTCGCGGTAGCCTAACGCTTGAGCAGCGGCACGACTTGCTTCTCGAGCAATTCCAGGTCGACAGTGGGCTCGGCATGCCAGCCATCCCTGCGCAAGATGCCGTTCTGGTCGATCACGAATGTCACCGGAATTCGCCACAGGCGGCCGAAGCCCTTCACGTCGGCATCGCCAACGAAAGCCAGCGCAAACGTGTAGGACTTCATTACCGCCTGCGCCTCGGCCTGGTCGCTGGGCTTGTCAATGCTGACGGCAATCACGTCCACGCCTTGCGCGTGATGTTCTCGATAGAACGCTTCAAGCGCTGGCATTTCTTTGCGGCATGGCGCGCACCAGGTCGCCCAGAAGTTGATGATCGTAACTCGGCCCGCCGCGGCGCTCGGCGTGACATGGCGACCATCGGTGAGCTTGATGTCGAAAGCCGGGACCGCCTCGCCGACCTCCAGTCCGCCGGCCATGGCCGAAACCGACCATAGCGCACAAGTCAGAACCGCCAGCATGCGCATATTGAGGACACTCCAATGCCATTCGGTAGTCCACATTTTACGGCCGGCATGCCGGCCGTAGAACCGGCCCTCACCGGGCCAAGCGCCTAAGCGCTTCCGAAGGGTCAGGTTGACCATTGACGATTGTCTTGGCCAGCCGTGTGAAAACAAGGTGTGTTAACTCGACCTCAGCGTGAACGCCAGGAGCAGCACATTCACGATGAGCAAGCCGTACAGGATCGCCATGCCTGCGGAGATGGCCCGACGCCGTTCATGTTTAGGCGAGGCGAGCCGATCTCGCTTGCGTTTCCAAAGCCAGGCCACGCCAATGCTGAAGGCGGCAAAGCCCATCAGCAAGCCTGACAACAAGCCTGGCGATAAGCCTGGCGACACCATGGCGCGAGAGGCTGGCTCGGGCGGGACTTGCCCGGTTTCGATCGAGGCGGGCGGCGCCTGAACGTCGGCGACCGCCGGCGATGTCGGCTCGCTCGATTGCGCGCTCTCTGGCACGGCAGCCAACTGAGTCGGCGTCGCCGGGTCTTGCGCGGGAGGTGCCGGCTCCTGCTTTGGCGGGACAGAGGCTGCAACGGCGGTGCTCGGCACAACGGTCGTGCTTGGTACAACGGGCTTGCTCGGCGCAACGGCGGGCCGTGCCGGCTTCATGCGGGCAACGTCCCGCCACCGCCACCATTCATGGAACAGGCTATCAAGACAGCGCACGGACCCGCAGGCATCGCGCTTGCTGCGCCAGGCGCGGACGTCGGCATCGTTGGTGACGCCGCTGTGCAGCAGCCTCTGCTGTTCGGCATAGATGCGCTCGTAGCGCGTCGAAAGCTCCGCGTTATCGCAGACCAGGTGCTTGTTGCGCGAGCGCCCGTCGGTCGCCAGGCCACATCGCATCCCGTTGCCGTTTGGATCTTCACAGCGGACCGATCCCGCGCCGAACGCTGACTTACAGTCGATGTCGGAGGCCTGCGCCCCATGCAAGACAGACAGGCCAAGGACAACGAGCACGGCCAGGTGTCCTATGACCCTGTTCATCACGGCTCCTCATCGACGCGGCCACATCGGCCTTGAGATTCAACATAGTCGATGGCTGCATGGGGCCGCAAGCGCGCGATTGGCAGCGCGATCGGCAGCGCGTGTTGTAGTGCACTTTGTTTGGCGCCGCCAAGCTGCGATGCGCGCGAAGTACCGTATCGATGTCATGCGCCGCGCGGCCATCTTCCCCCCTGTGGCTAGACGGCCGGCCAGCCATCATCCATCGCCGCCCTCCCCCTCACCCTCACCCTCACCCTCACCCTCATCGTCCTGGGCGGCCAACTCGCTCAGCACCAGCGTTTCATGCGCGAGCACGGCCGCCAGCGAAAGCAGATGGCTCTGCGTCTCTTCGGTGATGTTGCACAAGGAGCCGCCAGCAGCGTTCTCGACAGCCACCGAAAGCAGCGCGTTGAGTTGCGCGGTTTTCTCGGCGGCGAGGCTTAGCGGGCTTTCGGAAAGGGCGTGGGCCGTGAGGAAGGTGTCACGCCCGGCGCGCTGGGCGGTGATGTTGTAGTGCGGGTACCTATGCATCGGGCGCCCTCCGTTGGCAGGCGCGCGGGCGCTGGCTGAGGATGGCTGGCTTGGAAGATACGATTTGCCCGGGACGAGCAAGCGAAGACTGGGGCATGGGTATGCCTCCTTTTTCACGCGGATTGATGGCGGATTGGTCACCTTTTTCCGCGGGCCGCTAAACCCGGTCGCTGTGGTTGCAACGACCTGCGCAGTATAACGGCACAAAGTACGCTCCAAACCACCCGCCACAAAAAGTCACACTGCTACACCATCAGCCGGCAAAAAGCACCAAATCGACGTTTACCAGCCCTTTCCGGGCATCAACCGCACCCTAGGCCAGCCGTTTCGCCAGCTCCGCACCGTGGGCAAAACCAGCCGTCTCCGCCGCGTCCGCCGTGGGGAACAGGTCCGTTACCTTGGACGATTCCAGCAACGTCCCGGCGGCCCGGATGTTCGTGCCCGGGCGGCAGACCCGCACCGTGTACTCCCAGACCGTGGGCGTTCTCGGCCGCACCTGCACTTGTACTTCATGGGTCTCGAAAACCCGCTTCTTCCACGCGTATTCTTTAATCATGGCCGTCTCCGCTTTTTATTGGAGAACCGCAACCTCGCCGGGCGAACGCTAGTCGTTCAAGCGCGCATCGCAAGCGCCATAGCGGTTGCGGGCTACCGTTGCGTTCTAACCATCATCGTATCAAAACACGCAATGTCTGCTCATCTCGTGCAATCCCGGCTTGCATTTTTGCCAATTGCGCAACACATGGCGCGGCAACGCCGGGCATGCCAGGCACTGGACAATCTGCCGGCGGGCAATCATCCTATGTCTCCCGCCCGCCCACGTGTGCGCCAGCCAGATTGCACCATGACGCTCCCTACCCTGCTGCTCTTCATCTTTGCCTCGGCAGTGACCATTGCCACTCCCGGCCCGACCGTGCTGCTGGCCCTGAACAACGGCTCCAGGCATGGTGTACGCAAGGCGTGCTGGGGCATGGCCGGGGCGCTCGCGGCCGACATCATCCTGGTCGTCACCGTGGCCGCAGGGCTTGGCGCCGTCATCGCCGCGTCCGAGGTTGCCTTCGAGGCGATCAAATGGTTTGGCGCCGCCTATCTGGCGTATGTGGGGTGGAAGATGCTGCGCTCAGGCAAGGAGCCGCAGACGGTACCGGAGACAACACCGGAGCCGACACCGGATACGCCTTCGGATTCCGCTGCCGCCCGGACGCCGGCATCGGCGCGGGGCCGCGTCCTGTTCTCACGCAGTTTCCTGGTGGCGCTGACCAATCCCAAGGCGCTGCTGTTTATCTCGGCCTTCCTGCCCCAGTTCATCGATACGAGCGCGGCGTTGCTGCCGCAATACGCCATCCTGACGCTGGCCCAATGCCTGCTGAACCTGGCCGTCATGCTGGTGTACGCGGCGCTGGGCGCACGCATTGTGCACGCCTTTCGTGGTGACGGCATGCGCTGGCTGAACCGGCTGTCGGGCGGCACGCTGATTGCGCTGGCTGGCGGGCTGGCGTTTTACCGCCGCGCGCAAACCTGAGGCACGCAGCACCGCTGCCACACTATCGCGCCCAATCGGGCAAAAAAGGGCCAAACCATCATGCCGAAGCCCCAGATCCTGACCTATATCGACGCCGGCACCTCCGACGGGACCTCGCGCCTGATGCGGATGATCGGGCAGCAGTTGCTTCCCGGCGCGTACGAGATCCGGGCGGTCATGGCCGACGACATCCGGCAGGACGAAACGCTCTTTGATGATGCCGTGATGTTTGTCATGCCGGGCGGTGCGGACCTGCCCTATTGCGCAGCCCTGAACGGCGCGCCCAACGCGCGCATCCGGCGCTTTGTCGAAGAAGGCGGCGCCTACCTCGGCATCTGCGCGGGCGCGTACTACGCCTGCAGGGAACTCGCCTTCCATGCCGGCACCGAAGGTGCCATCTGCGGCCCGCGCGAACTGAGTTTCGTGGATGCTGTCGCGGTTGGCTGCTTGCCCGAACTCACCCGGGGCGTCGCGTATGACGCAACACCGCGAAGCACCGCGGCAGCAGAAATACGCACCACCCATAGCCTGACCCATGCCCCGATCACGCTGTATGCGCACTACCACGGCGGCTGCCGCTTCGACTTCGGCGATGCAACAAACCACGCGGCGCAGATCCTGGCCGTGTACACGGGCCTGGAAGGCACCCCGCCCGCCATCGTCAGCGCCCCCGTGGGCAAGGGCTGCGCCATCCTCACAGGCATCCACCTGGAGATCTCGGACCGCGAGTGCAAGGACGCCCTGCGCGGACACAGCGACATGACGGCGCACCTGCACGTTTGCCGCAAGCTGGCGCAAACGGGAGATGCCCGGCTGGCAGTGTTTCGCCACTTGCTGGCGCATGCCGGGTTGATGCTGGGCTGACTGGCTGATCTCGATACCCACATCGAGCCGGAAAACCTCAGGCCAGTAACCAACGGATTCCGGCTCCGGGCCTCTTCGATCCGAGCGGTATCGCGCCCTGCCTATCGCAGCGCCAGGCGAAAGGCAGAAGCCATATTGTCCTGTTCCCGCTGCGACAGTTGCAGTCCGTTCGCAGCAATCCGCCACTGACCGACAACCCTCTTGAAGTCCTCGATGATGTCATCGGCATCGGACATGGAAACCCGGAAATACCCGGCCACCTCTCGTGCAAGCTCCAGATCCAGCGCGTTGTCAGCGTGAGTGATGTTCAGCGTCAAGCCATCGGCGATGGGAACAGGGTTCATGTCATAGGCTTCGGATAGCCGCCACCCCTTTCCTGGCATCAGGATGAATCCATGATTGCGCAAATGGTCATCGGTATTGGAGACAAGGATGTTGAAGACGATGCGTGACCAAAGCTCGCACAAATCCTCGCTGGGCTGCGCACCATGCCGGATGATCACTTCGGCCAATTCTAAATAGCTCGCGCCAGCGGCAGCGTCGTCGCCATCGACCCGACCGGTCATGGTCATGGCGGAAGCGAAATGCAGTCTCCGGCCAGCACTGGTGCGATCGAAGCGCTTGACCATGAAGCAGTGGTGGTCGCTTGCGAAGCGCTGCGCCATCCCTTTCGCTACCCGCAACTCGCACGCTGTAGCCAGGGCGTTCACGACCATCTCCCATGCGCCAACATCATGCTCATCACGGGTGCTCGGGAATTTTGCGATCCAGAGGTGGCCATCGCTGTCCGAGCAGGTAGTCGGACTCAAAGAGCCTTGTGCCCTTGGGGAAGATGCCGTCGCGAACATCGCGCTCCAGCCGCCGCCTCATCAACACGCGCCCCCATCTATCAGGACACGAGTCGACAAATACCCCGAACTTGTCGTGATGTTCTCCTGGAAACTGTGGGCCAGAATAGAGCCCGATGCGGGGATCAATCTGCAAGCGCCCCAATGCGGGATCAGCCAAGGCCGCCGGATCGTACTCGAACTCGAACAGCTCTGCTGCCCTTGCCTTCCTGGCATGCAACCAGCCAAGGCGCTTGGCGGATGCCAGGCCATCCCAGTCAGCGTAGACCCCGATCATCTTGCTCATCACTCGTGTTCCTCGTCCGCTGGCTTCTTTCTCCTTGGGGAGATCAAGGCAGCCAAGGACTCACTATTGACGGGAAGCGGGGTTGCTGTCTCAACTGGCCACCTGTCCTCTGGACGGGCGACTGTTTCGTCGCGAGGCAGGCGCGGCGCAGCGGCGCGCTGGCTGGACGTGCGTCCTAGCAAACGGGAATCTTGCAGGCCTCTGCCGATCTCGTCCGTCTCCGCGATCTTGGCCAGGTCTTTCTCGACGCCCAACACCTGCATCACCGAAAGATAAGCGCCGATCGTTACGCCCGAGCCACCGGCCTCAAGCGATCGCAATGTCATCTGAGACATCCCGGCACGCTCTGCCACCTGCTTGGCCGTGAGCTTTCTTCGCAGGCGAGCGAGCTTGAGACGTTCGCCGAACTCGACAAGCAAACGCTGGGTTGAGGGAAGGAGTGGCGCGGTTTTTTTCGCCATGGCGGCAATATTTCTACATATCCAGGCCGAGAATGCAAAAATAATAGCACTTTTCAGGAGCGACGCAATAAGGCAAATACTCCGGCCATCGTGCGTCCGTAGTGCAAGAATAATTGCATTTATGGCGCTTGCCGCACATTTCCTCCCTATTCAGAAAATTGAATGCCCGCTCAACGTGGTCAGCCACTCCAGGGCCTGCACCCCGGCCAGCGAATTGCCGCTGTGGTCCAGCCCTGGTGACCAGACGCACACGGCCCACCTGCCGGGCAGCACCGCCACAATGCCGCCGCCCACGCCGCTCTTGGCCGGCAAGCCCACCCGATAGACAAAATCCCCCGCAGCGTCATAGGTGCCGCAGGTCAGCATCAGGGCCGACAGGCGCTTGGTGGGGCTGGTGTCCAGCACGCGCTCGCCGCTCCATGGCACCACCCCGCCATGCGCCAGGAACAGCGCCGCGCGCGCCAGGTCCTCGCAGCTCATGGTGATGGCGCATTGGCGGCAATAGGCGTCGATGACCTTGTCCACCGGCATCTCAAGGCGGCCAAAGTCCTTCATGAAATACGCCATGGCGCGATTGCGGTCCGCATGCTCGCGCTCGGACTGCGCCACGCGCGGGTCGTAGTCGATGGCCGGGTTGCCGCTGAGCCGGCGCAGGAACTGCACCATGGCGGTCTCCGCCTGGACAAAACGGCTGCACAGCACGTCGGTCACCGCCAGCGCGCCCGCATTGATAAACGGATTGCGCGGCTTGCCTTGCTCGTACTCCAGTTGCACCAGCGAGTTGAAGGCATTGCCGGAAGGCTCGCGCCCGACCCGCTGCCATAGATCCTCGCCCAGCAACTGGAACGCTAGCGTGCAGGCAAACAGCTTGGAGATGCTCTGGATGGAGAACGGCACCGCGGCGTCGCCCACGCAATGGCTGCGGCCATCGGCAAACACCAGCGCCATGCCGAAATGGGTAGCGGGTACCTTGCCGAGCTCGGGGATGTAGTCCGCTACGCGGCCCTGGGTGAGCAAGGGCGCGATGTCGCGGTGGATGCGTTGGAGGATGTGTGCGTAGTCCATGCCAGGCCCGAAGAAACGTTGCTGGCAACATCCTACAGCCCGACGGGCCCCGCCGGCACTCTGCGCGCCATGGCGCGGCTAGTACTAAGCTGGCACCGGCCCACCCCGGTCCAGCGACGCCGACACCCCCACTGCCAGCAGCGCCAGCGCGGCCACCGCCGCACCCAGCCACGGCAGCTGGGTCAGCGGCAGGCCGGCGCTGATCATCAGCCCGCCCAGCCACGCGCCGGTGGCGTTGCCCAGGTTGAACGCGCCCTGGTTCAGCGTGGAGGCCAGGTTGGGCGCGCCCTTGGCCTTGTCCAGCACGCGCACCTGCGTGGCGGGCACCACGGCAAAGCTGACCATGCCCCACACAAACAGCGTGAAGAGCGTCGGCACCGGAAAATGGCTGGTCCACGAGAACACCAGCTGCACCACCGCCACCGCGGCCAGCAGGCTGGCCAGCGCGGGCATCAGCTTCCAGTCGGCCAGCTTGCCGCCGGCCAGGCCGCCCACGGTGATGCCAGCCCCGAACAACAGCAGCACCATGCTCTCCTGCTGCGCGGTGAAGCCCGTGACGTCACGCAGGATGTAGGCGATGTAGGTGAACACGGTGAACATGCTGACCGATGCCAGCGTGCTGATCAGCAGCGCCAGTTGTACCTGCGCCGCGCCGATGGAACGGAACTCGCGCAGGATGCTGCCGGCCTGCATCGGGATAGCCTTGGGCAACCAGGCCACCAACGCCGCCGCAGCGGCCACGCCGATCACGGTGACGGCCCAGAACGTGGAGCGCCAGCCCAACGCATGCCCAAATGCAGTGCCAAACGGCACGCCCAGCACGTTGGCTACCGTCAACCCGGTAAACATCAATGCCACCGCCTGCGCGCGCTTCTCACGCGGGACCAGCTCCGCGGCCACCACCGCGCCAATGCCGAAGAACGCCGCGTGGCAGAACGCCGTGACCACGCGCGCAGCCATCAGCAATGCATAGTTGGGCGCCAGCGCGCACAGCGCATTGCCAAGGATGAACAAGCCCATCAGCCCCACCAGCGCGGTCTTGCGCGGCCACTTGTTGGTGAGAATGGCCAGAATGGGCGCGCCCACGGCCACGCCGATGGCATAGCCCGAGACCAGCATGCCGGCAGCCGGCGCGGAAACGCCAAGATCGGCGGCCACGTCGGGCAACAGCCCCATGATGACGAATTCGGTGGTGCCAATGCCAAAGGCCGCGGCAGCCAGCGCGAGAAGCGGTAATCGCATGATGTTGTTATTGAAAAACGAGAGAGAGATCGGTGGAGCTTGCGCGTGCGGTGCGCACAATCGGCGCAGAGGGGCGCCGCGCGCGCCGTGGCGGGAAGAACGGCAAGCCACGTGCGGATGAGCGGCGCATGTCGGCGCGCCGGCACGATCGCGCAAGTGCCGCATTTTGCGCCAATTTCGCGCGGCGCGTTGGCGGGCGCGCGAAAAACCCTGCACCCGGAGCGGTCGCAAGGCCATAGGCTACGCAGTACTACTCAGGGTCTGCGCCCAATCGCCCGCAGCCATTGCGCAGTACTACGCAAGCCCGCTCAGAAAAACACGCTGCGGATCAGCGGCGCGGCCAGCACGCTGACCAGCCCCGCGATCATCATCACCAGCGATGCCACGACACCCTGCACTTCGCCCAGCTGCCTCGCCTTGGCCGTGCCGGCACCATGCGCTGCGGCGCCGAAGATTGCGCCTTGCGCCAGCCGGCTGCGCACCGAGGGCAGGCAGGCCAGCACGGTCTCGCCAATCGCCATGCCCGTCAGCCCGGTCATGACCACAAAGATCGCGGCAAGATCCGGTGGCCCGCCCAGCGCGCGCACCGCATCCACGGCAAACGGCGTGGTCACCGAGCGCACCGCCAGCCCCTTTTGCAGCATCACCGGCAAGCCAAAGCCACGTGCCAGCCAGACCGAGCTGAGCACCGACGTCACCACCGCCGCCAGCACGCCAACCGATATCGATAACCAATGCTGGCGCACCAGCGCACGGTGATCGTAGATCGGCAGCGCGAAGGCGATGGTGGCCGGGCCAAGCAGCCACATCAGCCAGCGCGTGTCGGCGATGTAGTCGCGATACGGCACATGCGCGGCCAGCACCAGCGCGATCAGCACCACCGGCGTGGCCAGCAGCGGCATCAGCCACAGCCGCGCACGGCGCGCATAGAGGCGCTTGTTGATGTAATAGAAGGCAACCGTAGCCACCAGGCTCAGCGCCGCCAGCATGGAGTCATGCATGGTGCTGCTGCCGGTTGTATGTGGCACGGCGCGCGCGGCGCGCCAGCCTGCGTTCGAGGCGGACCACCTGCTCCACCACCAGCGCCGTCACCACCATCACCGCGAGCGTGCTCAAGGCAATCACCGCGCAGATCCGCCAGCCCTGATGCCGGACCAGTTCCGGATACTGCACCACCGCCAGCACCGCCGGGATAAAGAACAACAACATCTCGCCCAGCAGCCAGTCCGCCCCGCGACGCACCCAGCCACCGCGCACCGCCCCGCTGAACAGCAGCGCGGCCAAGGCCAGGAGCCCAAGCAAACCAGCCGGCAATGGCAACCCCAGCCGCCCGCGCAACCAGTCCGCCAGCAGCCACAGGGCCGACAGCGCCACCACCTGGCCCAGCGCGATGGCGCCAGTGCGCAGGCGGGCACCGGGCGGCTGCGGCAAGGTCGCGGAGGTGGAGGTAGAAGTGGATGAAGTGGATGAAGTGACAGTCACAGCGCGTGGCATCGGAACATTCAAGCTATGGCGCCACGCAAGACGTGGCAGTGACGCTAGTGTACGAAGCGCACTTCGATATATAAAATGAATATAAATTATTGATTCGATGCCATATTGGAATGGCAAGCCGTGATCACCCACGCACGCCACATCCGAGGAGCCCCATGGATATCCGCGCCCTGCGCTATTTCGTGGAAGTCGTCCGCCAGAACGGCTTCACCCGCGCCGCCGAAACCCTGCATGTGACCCAGCCGACCATCAGCAAGATGGTCAAGAGCCTGGAAGACGAACTCGGCGGCCCGCTGCTGCTGCGCGAAGGCCGCACGGTACAGCTCACCGACGCCGGCGAGGTCGTTTTCGCCCGCAGTCAGGCCGTGCTGGCCGAAGTGGCACGCCTGCGCCAGGAAGTCGCCGAGGTAGACGGCATGGCGCGCGGCGAGCTCAAGGTAGGCATCCCGCCCATGGCCGGCCGCTACCTCGCCCCGGTGATCGGCGCCTATCGCCGCCAGTACCCCGGCGTAAAGCTGCGGCTAAGCGAGCAAGGCGGCCGCGCACTAGAAGAAGGCGTAGCCACGGGCCAGCTCGACCTCGGCGTCACGGTGCTGCCCGCCGCCGTAGCCGGCCTGGCCAGCCTCACCGTGACCCGCCAGGCACTGGTCGCCGTATTTCCCGCCGAGCGCGCACCACGCCGTGCCGGCGCGGTCCGGCTAACCGACCTCGCCACCCTGCCCTTCGTCATGTACGAGGACGACTTCGTGCTGTATCGCGTCATCCTGGACGCCTGCGAAGCCGCCGGCTTTGCACCGCAGATTGCCGGGCAGAGCCGGCATTGGGACTTTATCGGCGAACTGGTCGCGGCCGATGTAGGCGTCGCCATCCTGCCTGCGCCAATTGCCGGGCAGCTAGACCCCGAGCGGGTAGCGATCCGGCCCCTGGTTGCACCTGAGCTGGTGTGGGAACTGGGGCTGGTCTGGCGGGAGGGGTATTTGTCGCGGGCGGCACGCGCCTGGCTGGTTTGTTGTGAGGAGGCGTTTGGGGCGGGGCGAAAGGATGCGATATGAGCGGTTGCGTTGGGACTAGCAGCTCTTGGCCGATGGCGCACAAAGGATCAGGAATTGAAATTCGAGATCGAAGCAAGCAACCGCGGCGGTATCGCCGAGTACCTTGCGCTGAAGGCCCCCTCTATTGACGCCTTGATGGGATCGCGTCCGATTTCAGCAAAGTGATAATGGCGTAGGTGCCATTCTGCCGGCCCGGACTTCGACCGCTCATGTGGCGGCTGATCGAAATTGGCAGCACTCGGAAGCGCAAGGCCGGTGGGCCAAGACCGGATCTCGACCAACTACGCCAGTTCTGGGCAAAGCGATGAAGCCTGCCGCCATCGGAGCTGCCTTATCCGGAATTGGTAAGATGCAGCCTGGCAACCAAAGCAGAGTCTCAACCCGTGATATTCGACAAGCGACCGGAATTTCGGCGTCCGGTAGTGCGCCCCTATCGGGCCACCAGTTGGCGTGGAATGGCTGACACAGTATGCAGCGCGCTTGTCAAAGGTTTGAAGGTCGTCGGCATTCTCATCTTCCTGGTCGTGACTCTGGCTTCTGGCGGGAGTGATCTTCCAAGTGCACGCACGGTCTGGCGCGGCG
Source organism: Cupriavidus sp. GW822-FHT03E04 (assembly GCF_058801495.1). NCBI lineage: Bacteria > Pseudomonadati > Pseudomonadota > Betaproteobacteria > Burkholderiales > Burkholderiaceae > Cupriavidus > Cupriavidus sp. GW822-FHT03E04. The sequence continues at coordinate 66,037 of NZ_JBXANI010000010.1, read as the reverse complement.
CTGTCCTTGCGATCGTAGTGGCCCTGCTCTTGTGGGTGGCCTATTACATAGGCCTACTGCACTAGCGGCCCGCATGCACTCCCCCACCCCCTCGCCGAACGGCCGTTCCCGGGTAGAGCCATGCAGTTCGGCTACCGTCCTCAATCAACATGGCCAACTTTGGCATGGAAATTTGGTCGAGTCGCGAATCGCAAAGCTCGGCGTAATCTGTCCACAGCCAGTGCATTCCTTCAGCGCCTTTCAGCTCCTTCAGCGCGAGTACGGGGTTGTTTCGGCGGACCGCTCAAGCTGACCTCGTTAGCGCTCCGATTCGCGCACGAACCTCGCGTAAAGCCGATTGAAAGAGAGGGTGGCATTGTTCGGGCAAGTCCCGCTGCAGCGGGTGCCAATAAAATGCAAACGTGTGGCCGCCGTCGTCGCTAGTCTCGAAGGTCCACTCGTCAGGCAATTCCGCCCCCGACTCGCACAGCTGGAAAGACCAGATCTGTTCCTGATAGGAAGCGCTCCAAAGACCAAGATCGGAGACCACGTGAGCGTCGCAAATACCTGACTCTTCACAGAGCTCACGAATTGCCGCCTCCGGCGAAGACTCACCCTGCTCAATGGTGCCCTTTACCAACTGGTAGCCTGCGGCAGGATGCTTGAATGCGAGGATATGTACGATACCGTGACGACTGCGCAAAACAATCGGGCACGCTTTTGTTGCGATCATGTGGCTCCTTCGATGGATTCCTTGGGAAATGCCGATCTCGTCGAACAGCCTTCGCGTCAGTTCAAGCGCGACGAGCATGCGGCGAAGCTTCAACAGCGTAGTCGCGTCCGGCACCGCTTCGACTGCTAGGTTGATCCCGGCGAACGCGCGCATCGCCATGCTGTCGTACAGAGCGTCTTCCAGCGCCTCGTCCGATAGACCATACCACTGCTAAAGGAAGTAAATGCGCAGCATTCGCTCCAGTCCGATCGGCGGCCGCCCACGTTTGCCGTTGGGGTAGTACGGCTCGACCGCCGCAATCAGGCGCGACCACGGCACCACGCCTTCCATCTGTCACCAAGGCTCGGTTAACGGGTAGCTCCCAGAACGGCCACCAAACGGAACGTATCATGAAGACCGGTGTGTTGTGATAATCTGTTTTGGGAACTACCCGTTAACCGAGCCGATTTCGCTTCAGAATTGACGGTCTATGGCAAACCGAATGCGTGAAATTACCCTTCCGACAACAAGGAAGTTCTAGATGAGTGCGAAGCCATATCTCCACCTCTGCAGACAGACTGAAGATGAGGGCGCGTACCAGCCTGATTGGCCAGGAAATGCGCGTTTGGTCGAATTCACACTGTCATTGGCTGAAGATGCCCATGATTTGATGCAATCCTCCTACGCCATGGGTGGCGGTCAAATTTCAGAATTTCGACCGTGGCTGGACACGCTTCTCGCCGATGCAGAATACGATCCTGCTCTAGTCTTTCCAGTGCTAGATAACTGTGGGCGAATGGTTGCGTTCGCCCAGTGCTGGAGCAGCGGTTTCATCAAAGACCTCGTCGTTGATATCGATCGGCGTCAGCAAGGACTTGGGGAAGCCCTGCTACGCCACCTGCTGGTGACGTTTAGAGAACGAGGGGTGAAACGCGTGTGCTTGAAAGTCGAGTGTGATAACCCAACCGGTGCTGAAAGGTTGTACAGACGCCTTGGATTTGACACCGCACTCGCATGACCGTCCCGATATCCTTCGCCTCAGGACACATTGATCATAGCCAGAAGATGACGGTGGTGACCTGAGACCCGTCTTCCCTCCAGATTTCAGGAGAGTCTTGGTTTTTTCAATGAAGCCTTATGCGGCGCCCCCTCCCCAGCGTACGGCATCGCACAGACTCCCGCTACAGCGGCTCGTAAGATACCTTCTCGGCCCCCCGGCCCATCAGCCGGCAGAGAAGTTGCATCGCCGATTCTGCCAACGCTGGTGTTTGCCATTGCCATCAGGAGTAGCCATGACGACAGATGCTGAGAAGAAGCTGTGGGCAGAGTTCGACGATATCGCATCCAAGAGCGAGAATGAAGACGTTCAATCGATAGTCAAGGCCATCAAGCTGCATGCGCAAGTGATGAGCCTTCGGCTCGGTGCGCTTGAGGCGAACGCAAATACCTCAGCCAAGCATCCAGCAAAGTGACGCGGCCCGGTGCGATCGCCTCGTGCCTGGCACGGCAGGCCCTTGCACTGTCCCATCGACACCTTCCTCCCTGGGCTTGCACAAGAAACCCATGCAAATGCACACTAGCGTACCGACCTGATCCCTGTCCGCGCCCATTGTTGGGTTAGATGCCGATCCGACAAGCATGGAGTCCTTTGAGATGGATGCAAGCCCAATCTCGCCATCTCGACGTCACAGATTGATGAGGAGGAGCAACTCGGCCTTTGCGCGGACGAAGCGAAGGCGATAGCAAGGCGACTGAATGAACGCCCGTGCAAGACACTAAACTTCGATACACCGGCTGAACGATTCTATCAAGCTGTTGCATCGACGGGTTGAATCTGCCACCAACGACGGCCATCCGCTCGAGCTACTCTCTACGCAAAGCCCAAGTCAATCCGGGCTCAATTCGAGCGCTGCTGCCGGTGCCGATTCAACTCGCTAAGGTATGAGCCAGGTATTTGCTTCAATTCTCCATCTGGTCCGAGTACCCCGATGAATGTGTTGTCTACGGCAACTTGGAAACCCGATGGCACCGCGAAGAACTTGACCAAATCTGGCCGGTCAACACCGAGTTGATAGAGCGAGGTTTTGAAGAAGCGTGTCGGGTCCTGTGAGCCAGCGTTGTCATCCAAGTCTGTGAGCCACCAGTCAGAGTCCGTGTCCTGGACGGGTCCGCGCGTCAGCAGTATTCGGCTTGCAGTCTTGTAGTTCACGTGCACGACAGCGCTCTGGCGCAGCGAAGGAAAGTCAGGATCCACCTGGGGCGAGAGGCTTTGAACCATATCTTTCTGATGGCGTAGGTACATCAGCGTGCTGTCAATCGCGTCAGTGAACTTCACGGGGACAACCTTCATATCGGGCTCCATCACCCGTAGATATCCGGCCGGCCCCTCTTCGAGCATCGTGAGCATCCATCCGACTTGCAGGCTCTCACCGCCTCGGAATCTCTCGCCGTCGGCAACCCGCTGTTCGAGAAATCTTAGGAACCAATTGAGGTCTTCCGTCGGAACCACGCTGTTTGAGACCCGAACCTGAAATTCCGGATGATTGAACCGCTTGCAAGCTGTAGTCGCGTAGACCGCAGCGCCGTTTGGTTGCTCCTGAGGTACCTTTGAGCCGAACGACGAGAACGGTAAGCGAAGACGCATGATTGCCTCTTTTCAGGTGACTGGTGACCCGACAGATACTGAGGGGCCGCAGCCGAAAGGCCCTTCCTGGCCGGATTCGCCGGCAAACGAGACCTCCTTGATCACGGCATCGGAATCGATGAACGCCGAAACCTGAGTCGCGGCTGATGGCATCAGCATCTGATACTCGTCACTCAAAAATTCCGTGACCTCGATTGCCGACCACGGACCGAGTGACGCCGAATAGTCGCAGAATTCCTCCTGGATCTCACGCCATGACAAGTAGGGCTTTCTCGACAGAAGTATTCTCGTGCCCGCGTAGATGATGTGGATAAACGCCATGGATAGTCAATGCTCGATGTGCACTATATTTGTTCTTGGACGCAGCGACCTTGTCAAGCCGAGACGCCCACTTCAAGCAGGCGCCGGACAAGCAATGCCTGCGAGCGGTTCGCGAGATTGCACAGCAACGTCATCATGCCCGGCTGCGCCAACACTTCCATATGCGCGGGACTCGGCCGCGTCCAGCTACTCCCTTCCGTAGCAAGCCATATGTCAATAGCCGAAGCCAGATCCTCACGAGTTCGTTCATCCGGCTCGCATAGCTGCCCCACAAAGGCGATGCAAACCAGATAGTCCCATTTCTCTCGCTTGGCGATCCTCAGCGCCGTGATGTGATCCCCGTATTGCTCGAGCATGCCCCGTAGCTGGGCGAGCGAGACAAAGGCACCATGCCTTACGCACAGAAGAGCGGCAGTCCTGCGAACCCGGCGAGATGGGTCTTGCATGGCGCGAGCGGCGATATCGTCTTTGGTGGACGGCGCGAGCTTCGCCATGAGAATCAGGGCCTGCGCGCGCACCTCCACGTGCGCCGATCGTGTGTGCTGCCCAATGACTGGCAACGCCTCTTTGCCTTGCAGTTCCCCGAGTAGAGACAACACCGCTCTGATTTGCCCGGGTCTCAGGCGTCCCGAATCCAGGGTGTCGACGCAGTGACGCAAGGCATCAAAGCCGCGCTGCATCAGCCACCGCGCCGTGCTACAGCGCAGGCTGCCCTGGGGATCAAGGAGCGCGCGCTTAGCGAAGTCCATGGCAGCGGGGTCGTCTTGCTCAAGGATGGACCGCAGGGCGGCGCGGCGCACAGGCCCAAAGGTAGATGTCATTGCCAGTTCAATGCAACGCTGCTGCTCCGCATGCGGAACCTTGTCGATCAGATTTGCTGCCTGACGGGCAAGAACAATATCGCCGGATGCCAAGCCAATCCTAACAAGGTCGACGATAGACTGGAGCCCATGATCGAGGCAAACGGCAAATGCGGCGCGGCGCAGCCTCATATCCGTGCTGGACAGTGCGCCGGAGATAGCTGCGCTGCCGCCTGCCTGGACAAGCTGCTGTTCGAATTTGGCAAGCCAGGGGCCATGATCGGTGCGCATTGCCTGGGTCAGGCTCCGGAGCTTCGGTAGCAGCGGCACGAAGAGTTCGGCCGGCGTCGTCGCAAGCAGCGTGAGCAGCCCATCGCCGGCGACCTTGCGAACCTGGGGCACCCAGTCGTTCAGGCGGTCTGCGATGGGCGCAAGGAATCGCGGGTCGCCGATTTCCACGCACCGGGCAATGCCTGCCTCCCTTACGTAGCCGGAATAGTGGCAGATCGCCTCCGCCAGCAGTTCGCGATCATCCGTGGCCGCGATCCGCGCGAGCGCGGCCCGAAGAGGAACCGGATTGCTCTTGGGGAAGTAGATTGTCTCGTGCGGTGCATCCGCAGGAGGCCGTAGGCAGAAGATCTTTGGGATCAGACTCATTTCCGTTCAATCGTAGGTTTGTTGACAAATTCCCTGCCTCACAACTCGGTTTTCTGCAAGGAAGAGGCCCTGTAGATTCCCCTGCGGTGCCTGCGGACGAGACCAGCATCAAAAATGCCAGAACAAGAAAACGAACGTTCATCAAAATAATCGGAGTTATTCCGGACAAGTTTCTGTAGCTTGCTAGTTCCAATCCGAGATTGAACCGGTGTCTTTGCCGATCGAGCCATCAATACTGAAACACCAACTGCAACCCCGCCGTCACACCCGCCGTATGAAACGCCGCCGGCTTATAAACCGGCATACCCAAGAACAAGTCATACGACACCGCCCCCAGCTTCGACCCCAGCCCGCCTCTCAGCCCAATCACCGCGCCCGCCAACTGCGTACCCACCAGCCCTTCGGTCGACGGCCCAAACACGCGACCATAATCCAGCCCCGCGTACAGCGCCTGCCCGCTCCCGCCCAGCGGCGCCTGTAGCTCATTGCGCCAGTAGAAACCGCGCTCCCCCGCCAGCAGGCTTTCGCCATCGAAGCCGCGCACCGTGTACCGGCTGCCGATGGTCAGCGCGTCGATATAGAACAGCCGGTCATTGGTGAACTGCCCGCGGATCGTGGTGACATAGCGCAGCGACTGCTCCGCCAGCTTGAACGGCACCGACAGGTTCGCATCCAGCACGGCCATGCGGTAACGCCAGGTGGGGCCGCCCAGCTGGGCCAGCGTATCGGGCTGCGCGCCAAGGCCGGCCACGCCCTGGCGGTAGGCCAGGCTGCCGTCGAACTGGGCGGCGCCGAAGTAGTGGCGATCGGTGATGCCCACCTCCACCACCGTGTTGTTGCGCCGCTGCTGCTCGATCTCCGTATCCTCGATAAAGCTCTTGCCAAAGCGCTTGGACAGCCGGAACTGCAGGCCAAGCACATCGTTCTGGCTGCGGCTGAGCACCCGCTGCAGCTTGAAATCCACCGTCTGCGAATTGCCGCTGGAGACAAAGGTCTGGTTGACGCCGGCAATCTGCTGGTAATAGGTGCTGGAATACGCCGACACCGTGCCCGTCCAGTAACCCCACGGCACCGAGTAGAAGCCGTTCCAGCCATGCGTGCCGTGGCGCCGGTCGCCAAAGGCCAAGTCCTGGCTGTAGCCCACGTTGAACAGGTCGTTCAGGCCCAGCGGGTTGTCAATGCCCACGCTCAGGTTGCCCTGCAGCTTGCCGGTGGAGCGCGTGCCCGAGTTGTCCATCGACGCCACCACCGTCCACGGCTTGGTCCGCTTGACCGCGATCACCACGTCGCTCTGGCCCGGCACGCTGGTGGGCACAACCTGCATGTCCACATCCTGGCTGGTCACGCGCTTCATCTGCTCCAGGCCTTGCTCCAGGTCCCGCAGGTTCAGCAGATCGCCGGGGCGCGCGGGAAACGCGCTCTTCCACGTGCCCCGGAGATCCGCCTCGGCAAAGCGCAATTGCCCGATCACGCCGGGGATCAACGCCATGCGCAGCGTACCGGAGCTCAGATCCTGCTCGGGCAGCAACACGCGCGTGGTCACATAGCCCTGGCCAAGGATGACGTGCTGCACGCCCTTGGCCAGCATGTCCACGCCCTGCTTGCCGATGCAAGCCCCCTGGTAGTGATCCAGCCACGCACGGGCAAAGGCGAACGGATCCTGCGGCAAGGCAGACGCGCCGCGCGCATGCAGCGCGGGCGGCAGCTCCGCCGGGACTTCAAGCACAAAGCGCTCGATGCGAAAGCACGGCTGCTCAACCGGCAACGCGGGAAACCCCTCTGCCGACGGCTGCGCTGCCCGCACGCCCGGCGCCTGGACCGCCTGGGCGCGTTCGCGGGCTTCCTGCTGCTGGCGCACGCGCTGCTCCTGTTCCGCGCCGGAGAGGATGGCGGCCTGACCCGGATTGGCGGGAGGCACCTGGGCACGCAATGACGTGCTGGTGTAACCCGCACCACCCGCTACCGAAAGCATGGCGGCAATCATTCGTCTTCTGATCTGCATGAAAGCTTGTATTTGCGTGACCAAGCGTCACGGCATGTTTGGCGCCCGCGCGCGGCTAACCGCTCACGCCATTAATCGAAACCGATGCAGGTAAAACCCCGCTGGCGCGGCTCGACCCGCTTGATCTGCACCGGCTTGACATCCGTCTCGTCCGTCTCATCGAACACCGCGATATGGCAGTAAGGCTTGTTCGCGCTCACCGCCTGCTTCCAGATGGAAACCTTCGCCGACTCCTCATCCGGCCCCGGCCGGCCATGCGCGACGTACTTGTGCCCCGCCTCCGGCTTGAACCGGACCATATCGCGGCAGCGATGAATGCCCGATGCACCGTCAATCGCAATCACCAGCGGACGCGCGGCACGCACGCGGATGCCTGGCGCAGCGGACTGCGTGTTCAGGATGGCATCGCCCTGATAGCATCCCTTCTGGTTCACTTGCGGAATGGTCATGCTGAAGCCGCCGGTTCCGTAAAGCTCGGCAGACGGATCGTCGGGGCCGAGCGGCGGCGCGAGCGTGGAAACCGATGTGCAGCCGGCCAGCAGGGCTGGCAGTACGAGCACGGCGAGACGAGAGAATTGACCCATATAGCGACTTCTTTATATTGGCTTGATGACAACGCCGGGAAATGCACCCCCGGATACGACGTCCGGCCAAGAGGGCGTGCACTCTGCGTTACGCACAACACCCGCAACCCCAGCCCGACAAGACAACAACCGCGGAGCGCTACTCCACGCTAGCCGGAGCAACCGCAGAAGCCGGCGCGGCTTCCGCCGCCGGCTCGGCAGCCTCCTTAGGCGGCGCCTCCTCCTTAATCACATAGGACGGATCGGCAACCCAACGCCCCAGATCCTTCCCGATGGCAACGGCGGTACGGTCAAGGATGGAGCACGTTCCCTTGAAGCCACCCCACATCCCACCCACCGACCACCGGTTGATCTTGGTATTGCGGATCACCTTGCCGTCTTCAAGTAGATCGGCAGTCACAGTGATAGCTTTAGGGCCAGTCCAGGCACCGCCGCCAACACCCAGGATGTGGGTGATCTGCAGCCGGAGCACCTGTGCACCGTTGGCATCGCCCGTGGAGGCTACCGTGCCGTCGCCGGTCTTGTTCCGCTTGCGCAGCACATCGCCGACGCGGGTGGTCAGCATGTTCTCGATCTGGCACTCGGACTTGACCTGGTCGACTACGCTGGCACCGGGGGCGTAGGTAACTGGGGTTTCCAGGAGGACTGGGCTGGCTGCGAAGGCGGTGGTAGTGGAAAGGCAAAAGCCGATTAAAAATAGATGCTTCATGATTTTTTATAGAAAGTTAAAGTTAATGTGGCTCTATGTTCCAAAGTCCGATTTCGATCGGCATACGCAATGACCAACGCGCCGGCATCTCGAAATTGCGTGCGACGAACGGTACATACCTCGTCTACGTCCAGATTTCGTTACCTACGTCATCTATCCAGATGGCTCCTCCTGGGCAATCTTCTGAGAAGAACCATATCGCAAGTCCGGTATTATTTTCCAATTCTGCCTCACTCGTAGGGAAAGACTCCAGAAATCTCCTAATTATTTTCTTTTCGTCATCCTCCGAAACCAGCTCCCTCTTTCCCATCTTAATTATTCCGTTTTCTAAAAACCTTTCCAATAGCCACAAGAATGCTTCTCTTGCGACGTCGAAATCCCCATAATCCTGCTGCACGCATAACCATACGGCATCGAGCGCCATCCCTTCTGTAAGATCGGCAATTTCCTGCAGGCGCTCATCTTCGAACATGGGAAATATCAATCCTTCCTCAAAACCACACCACCCCCTCGGCTACGCTACTGGTTCAAGTACTTCCTCCGAACCATAAGCAGATCATCGCGGAAGCTATCATTCGAGAACCTAGTCTTAGATCCGAGAATTTCCCGTTTCGATAGCAGCACGCACTGGCCGTTGAATTGCATAACTCACATCAGCTCGATGCATTCAGCCATTCCAAACCGGATAAAATCCGTTCTTTAATCTTCTTTGCATCCTCGATGATCCCATGGTCATTATCCAGCAGCACAGTTTCAGGATCACTTAGACCCAGAACGAATTTGGTAGAAAATTCCATTCCACCGTCACGCCCCTCAACCAAAATAAATCAAGGATCTGAAACTCGCTCCTTCAACCGGTCAATTTCGTCTTTGCTATAGCAGCCCATCTCGATATCAACAGGTTGAATAGCGATCCAACCATCCCGCATACCACCCGGCTCCTCGACGATATATCGCTCACCATATTCTCGTCGCATCAGACCAATATTCTTTATTAAGTCGCCGACACAATCAGGCCGACTTGAGGAATCGATGATTAGTAGGAATGTGTACATCAACGAATTCCCGATGACTCGCTGTGCGCCGCCCTGGTATATTTACGCCCACCCGGGAGAATCCAACTCTCGAAGCAGTTTCGGATCTCAGTTGGACTTCGGCACGTATTTCCAATAAATTGAACATGAGAGTCAATCCATCACATTCGGCGCAACCTCTCCATACGCGTACGATCGACCGTTCACCCCTTCATTCTTATAATACAAAAACGAAATTTCCCTCACCCCTCCCGAGCCGGCTCATCTCTTTCTAGTATCTCAAGGCGAAACCTCCTTGCCTCTACATCCACTCTAACGGATGATTTAAATCCTTTTAGACTTCCTTCAAACAAGAACTTCTCGAAACGATCTTTACCCTCCCCTTTATAACCATAAACGACAGGATCAAGCCAGACCGTCTCACCATCTTTTTCAGAAATCTGCCTCACTTCAAAGGTGAAAGTTCTCACCTCATCGAAAACCAGAACACAGTGCCCAACAAATCCATCGACATTTCTGCGCGAAAATAAATGGACCATCTCAGATCTAACAGCCAGCCAATGGCTAACATAAATCTTCAGCGCGGAACCATCGAAAATGCGAGCACCATACTGACAATTAAATGTATCAATATCGCCCCAGCAATTATTAATTGATCTCATTATCGATCTCTCCCAAGGTAGTGGCAACGCATTGAAATAAATTACGCTCACCACCGAATCGGCGACCCCTTTAAACAGAACTCTTCGCACTAGAGCCGAATTCCGCTATCAGCCTCATCGAAAACCAAAACACAATGCCCAACAACTCCATCGGAATTTCTGTACAAAAATAACTCAACTACCTCGCCGCTAGCAGCCGACCAACGACTCCCACTCGCTTCCCGCTGCGAAGAACCGACGGGTTACGGATTCCTTATCAAATCTATGGCTACGGCCATCTTAATCTGACTCATCCTCGACTTGTGGCGACTCGAATATTCTTGTCGCGAACTAGTTTCATATGAATATGGTGATCCATCCTTGGGAATTTCTAGCGTTACCACCATATCTTCCGACACAAGTAATTCATAAATATCTTCGCCTTGATCAGGTATAGAATTAAGAACCACCGCATTTTCTATAGACGGAAAAATGTCCCGTATAGCTCCCAACAAAAGCGGACACCATCCTTCAATAAAAATTGAATTTCGGCCCGCAATCAAATCTCCTCTAATTTTATTCTCCGTCACACTTCCGATGAGTTTCATTTGATTCTGCCTGACATCAAATACGATGATATTTCGAATATTATCTTTCGGCACGGTGAAGAGAGCATTATTCTCTCTTCACCGTGAGGGCGGCTGCATCAGCATAATAGAATCCACTTCTACCCATAATTCGTATCTTATTGAGATAAAAAACCCATTCTGAACCAGCGTAGATTAACGATTCATACCGTGAAAGAAACAACGAATTCAGACCCGAGCTCCTGTTGTAATTGTTTTGCAAGTTTAATACCTTGCACTTTGAATTCCGCCTTTATTTCATCACTATTGAATCCGGAATTCACTGGATCCTCTATATCGATAGCTTCATCGAAGAACCGAGCCCAATCCGCTATTTTCTGCCGAAGTTCTGTAGAGATTGGCAAAGTGTTTGGATCAATATCACCGTACATACCAGGCGACATGTCCCATAGAGGATGGCATTGATAGTCAGCCATGAGCTTCAAATTTTTCATTTCACACTTCCCTTTGGATTCGCGCTGACGCGGGTGTTGCACTTGGGACTTGAAACTGCCCACCTAATTCCAGTTTGACCTTGATGGTCTGCTGCAGGTGGTAGGGGTGGCCGACGGAGGCTGGAGGCGGCTCAGGAGGCAATGCAACCGCCACTGCGGGGATGGCCGACCGTTTACAACCGGCAGTTGCAAGCACTGCGTTGCGGTCGCTCTCCGACAACCCAGTGCCCACGCGCGGTCGAGGGACAACAGCTTGTATAGAAGCGCTGGTCATGTTCTAGCATGAAGGCGCGTGCACGAACTGATGCACACGTAAGACTATGCTGGGCGCCTTCCTCCGTCACAACTACCATCCTTGCTTACGAATATGATCCAGTTTCCAAAAATGGAATAATTAATATCACCGGTCATGAGTTTCTCCTTGCAACCCTAACAAAGATATAAAATTAAGCGCTAATTCATTGCAATCGTCACAATTAAATTATCGAATTCTGGGGCTGATGTTCCATCGCTGCAGAGCAATTTAATTCTATCTATATCGTTCTCAACAATCATTCCAGAATTACCAATCCAAGCCTGCATAATCCCGTCAACTCGCCACACATTCCAAGCCTTAAAAACAGTTTCCAATGCACATGAAATCTCCATATCAACAACATCTGGACTAGTGTCTTCCCATAGAACGATGTCTTTCTGTTTCTGGCCAGCGACGGTGATATGACCAAGATCAACCTTTAACCTAAGTCCTTGAACTGGACTATTTTTTGCTGATATTCGCTCTACACGGACATGCCACTTCCCCGCCGCGAGAGGGATCCGATAAATTGGTACCACAAGCATATCACCCAGAATTACTGGCTGTGCCTTTGACTCTTGAAACAACTTGGCGAGCGTTTTTGGATGCATAGTTTCTAGTATCCATGTCCTCTAGCTTCTATAGAAGCGCTGGTCATCTTCTAGCATGGAGGCGCATGAACGAGCTGATGCACGCGTAAGACTATGCAGGGCGCCTTCCTCCATGACAACTACCATCCTTGCTTACGAATATAGGCCAGTTTCCGACAACAGAATGATCAATATCACCGGTTTCGACGAACCGGCGCGTTTGATACGGGAAATGCCATCTCCCATCGGCCTCCCTAATGCCCGCATCGACGATTACATATTGATCGCACTTGGGAGGACTCAAACTCTCTTGCAAGTACTTCTCGGCAATCTTCCTAGCTTCCGCAATATCCATTTTCACTGCCCCGTTGATTACACCAAACCGGATGCTCTGGCTGACCTTGGGACTCTTGGAATAACTGAGCAAGTGTTTTTGAAGGCATGGATCCCGGGATATTTTTGGCTGTATACATCCATCTAACTCCGCTTTCATTTCACCTTTTTTATCTTGCCCGCTGGAACCGATTCCCCAATAAAATCAAGCAACTCTTTTCTTTGCATTGCGTGGACAAAATACCTGAGATTAATAGATCCCCTCGCAAACAGCGCTGTCCATTTAGCACCCTCGATAGCTACCATTTTTTCTTATTTAACAATATACTCCGCCATCCAGAAATATCCGGATGCCCGGAATACCTGACTAATATTGCACAGCCAACGTTAACTGGACTCACGCAGCTATTATTTCGAAAACACTGCTTTCAAATGCTCGGCCAACTCACGTAGATCCGCATAAGCCAACGGCCCGAAGTCTGGATAGTTTTCCTCTACGTATTGCTCCGGTGTAATTCCGATATCTCGCGCCATTTCCGACACATCTATAATGAGTTTTGGGCAAATCATCCAATTTGTGGTGCCCGGAAAAAAGTCCCGGGAATGACCCACAATTACCCACTTGACATTCCCCTCAAATGTATCCACACCCAATCTGATTTTTGATATTGTCTCAGAGTTCTCAACTACAAATCTAAAACTAGTAAAAGGCGGAACTTTCGATCTATCCTCGCTTATTGGATCTTGGCCTTTAAATTTGAAAGTTGGATATCTAGACTCAAATCTTTGCCAGGCGAGCGGACCAAGCTTTTCAATAAAATCAAGTAACTCCCGCCCTTGCTTTGTATCATCGGTTTCCATTATTGCAGTCCTATTAATTTTTTAGAAATTGTTATTCCATCTGGATTCATCTTTCTCATATGTTGCCCCCAGTCCCCCAATGGAATTGCTTCTTTCGAAATACGAGGATCATACACATAGCGGCCATCAGTATAGATCTGATGATAGGATAGTCCGTCTAAGTTATTTCCGTTCTCAAATATATTTAAGTTATGAGGTTTACTTGACCGAACCTCCAATATTTCACCTTTCCCGCCAGCGGCGTCAAGCAGACGCGACGCAATCTCTGAACAATCAGTGCAACGCGTATTCGCTACCATATCCCGCATTTGTGCTGTACCCATTGCATCAAGCACAGACTGGTTCGGCGGGAAACTTGGATTTGGCGGACGAACGGGGCGACTCATGCCGGGAAGAGTGACTTCACCAGTGATCCCCACGCCCTTTCCGAGGGTTGCCGCCTTTGCGGCCTCCTCCGCCGCCGTTGTCGCTGTCTTGACTACGCCGGCAGCGCCACCGAACGGCAAATACGTAACCAACTCACCACCGATTCGCCCAATTTCCTTGGCGTCTCCCTTCTCGTAGGCCGACGCCAGTCTCTCCCTCTGCTCAGCCGTAGCACTAGCTATCAACGCCTCCCAGGCTGTCGGATTCGCCAGAAGCCGACCCAATCCATCGATCGTGCCTCGCAACTCTTCACCCGCCTTCTGGTCACCCATCCCTGAGGCCACGACGGTGCCCGCCAGCTTTGCCATGTCAGCAAGTCCCTGGGCAATTGCATGCCCGGCGCCGGTAGCGGTGCCGACAAGGCGATCGACCTTCGACATCGTTCCCGCCGCCTGCGCCTCTGTGTTCATGGCAAGCAGAATGTAGTCGACCGGGCTCACGCCGAATGCACCGAAGGTGTCGTCCCGCTTACGAAGGATCTCGGCCTGGGCGGAGCGAACTTCCTGTTGCAATCCTGTGCAAATCGCGCTGCTGCTCCCCGCGCAGGCTGACAGAGCTGCATCACGTTGCTTGTCAAGTGCAACGAGCCGATCGCGCTCCCGGCAAGCTTCTGCGTTACCGCTTGCCGTGCAGGATTGATTTGCCTTCGTGAAATCAAGTATCTCTTGGTGCTTCAGATAGTTGTTTTCCGTGGCAACCTTGCCAACGCTACCGCCCACAGCCAAGTCAGAGCCGGATCCACCGGCAGCACCGCCTGCTAGGCCGCCAACGATCATGCCTGCAAGCTGCACCAGCGCCTTTCTGTCTTCTACGCTGACGCCTTCCATACCAAGCAGTTGAGCGCCGAATGACTCCACTGCCAGCTTGGCGGCGGCCCCGCCTGCTGCGCCAGCCGCAAAGTTTCCGCCGATCGCCATTGACATGAGACCGCCCAGAAGGCCGTGCACAGCCACCTTGGTCGCCGTGGGCTGGCCCTGGAGAAGGTCTCCTGCTTTGTCATAAACCATCGGCGCCAACTGCTGCACCAGTTCGGCCCGGACTTTGTTCTCCTCCTGCTGCTCCTTCACCTTCTTCGCATCAAAGATCTTATCGAGAGCCTGGTTAGCGCCATCCGTATCCCGATTCAAGCTGGCAAGCACTTCTTCCACCGTCTTGCCAGTCTTCTCCTTCTGTGCCTCGGCATTGGTGATGGTCACCGTGCTATTGGCAATGGCGCTCCGGGTAGTGCCGGCGGCGTTGCCTTCGATCGGCTTTTGCGCATTGCCTGCTGCTGTGGCTGCCAGGGAGTTGACACCGTTCTGCAGCAGGTTCCCGTTGCCCCATTCGGTGTGCGCCTTGATCAGGGTGTCGCCGTCTTTGACGTCGGGCATGCTCTTGCCCGCGGTGAAGCTGCCGGCAATAGTCGACGAACTACTGCTGTACTCCGCCTTGTTCTCAATATCGCTGGTGGTCAGCGTGCCGGTGGTGAGGCTGTTCTTGCCAGCGTCAGCCGTGCTGGCCAGCACCGCGCCCTTCAGGTCCGTGTTCTGCTTGACGTTGACCTGGAACCCGCCATTGCCCGCGTAGATGCCGCTTTGCTCCCTGACCGAGTTGTAGGTGCTGTCGGTGTTGCCGCTCGACACACTGACGCTGCCGCTGACCGTGGTGCCGTAGCAGATCGGGGGCACGCACAGGCTGGCCTGGAAGCCGGATGACGATTCGCGGCTGTGGTAGTTGTCGGTGTCTTGCCGGCTTTCCACATTGAGGTTGCGCCCCACCTCTGCCCGCACGGTGTCGCCGGTGACTTGCGCGCCCTTGAGGTTGGTGTCGCGCCCGCTGGTGATGGTGAGCTGGTCGCTGGCGCTGACATGGCTGTTGTGGTTGGTGACGGAGTCGCCGTCGCCCTTGGCCTTGTTCTGGCTGGCGGCGAGTTCGAGCGTGAAGCCGTTTTGCTGTCCGCCAAGTGCGAGGCCCACGCCGATGCTGGCGTTGCTGCCGCCGCTCTTGCTGCTTTGGCTGGCGGTGTCTTGCGCGCTTTCCAGGTTGACGTCGCGGGCGGCGCTGAGGGTGACGGTTTTGCCGTCGATCTGTACGCCGCGCCCGGTGATGTCGCCGTCGGTGGCGTAGCCGTTGGCGTCCTTGCCGCCGGAGCCGGCGGCGACGATGGTGACGGCGTTGCCGGCCTTGACGGTGGTGCCTTGGTTGGCGCTGGCCTGGCTGCGGGATTCGGACTCGGAGCTGCCGCCGCCAATGCTGACGGTGGCTTTGATCAGCGCGGTGCCGCCGGTGCCGCCGCTGGCGAGGTCCCGGACGGTGCTGACGCCGTTGGCGACCGCGAGCGCGGCCTGCGCCGCGTAGAGCCCGCGCAGACGGTCGTTCTTGCTGTCTTCCATGCCGCGGGCGGCATTCTCGATGGTTTGCGCGGCGGTCACCGCGTAGCCGGACAGGGCGAGCGTGACGCCGTACTGGCTGGTTTTGTCGACCTGGTGGCTGTTTGCCGTGTCCTTGCCGGGGTCAAGCACCACGTTCTTGCCGATCAGCGTGACGTCTTTCCCGGCGGCGATGTCGGCGCCGCGTGCGGTGAGGTCGTCCTTGGCGCTGATGGTGACGCTGCCGTTCTGGCTGACCACCTGGCTGCGGATGGTGTTTTCGGTGGTCTGCGCCGTGTCCAGGTGGTGGGACTCGGTGCGGATGCCGACGGTGCCGGTGTAGCCGGTGCCGCCCAGGTCGCCGATCTGGCGGCTGCTGCTGTCGCTGCGCTTGGTCTTGCTGTCCTGGCCGGAGAGGATGTCGACCTTGCCTTGCAGGGCGGCTAGCGTGAGGTCGCCTTCAGCCGACAGGCCGCTGCCGGCGATGGTGATGTCGCCGCTGCGGGCCTTGACGGCGACGGTATTGCCGGTGACCACCGTGGCGTTTTGCCGGGCGGCGCTGGCGTCGCCGCTGGCGCTGGCTTTCTGGTTGCCGTACGGCAGCATGGAGACGCCGCCGTTGTTGGGACCGCCGCCGACAAAGCGGCCGACGTCGCCAAGCGAGGGCGCGGCGGTGCTCAGGCTCCAGCCGCTGCTGCTGGAGCTGGTGGCTTCGCGGTAGCTGTCGGTGGAGGCTTGCAGCAGGACGTCGCGCTGGGCGTCGAGGATGGCGGCAGCGCCGGCGCTGACGGTGCTGCCGGCGATCAGGATATTGCCGTCGGTGGCTTTGCCGTTGGCGTCCTTGTCGCCGTTGCCGGTGGCGCGCAGGCGGATATCGCCGGCGCCGGTGAGCTGGCTGCCGCGCTGGGAGATCGATTCGGTCTCCACCTGGCTGCTGCTGCGGTTGCTGCCAAAGGTGATGCCCACCTGCGGCGCGGTGAAGGCGGCGGCGCCGAGTTCATTGAGCGTTTGCTTGGCGCGGGTGACGGTGCTGGGGTTGCGCTGGATGTCCTGGAGGTTGCGCGCCGTGTCGAGCGGCGTGCCGGTGAGCGCCATGGACAGGCCGCTGGAGCGGCTGCTCTGGCTGCTTTCCTGGGTGATGTGGTCCACGCCAGCCAGCACGGCGATGTTCTGCGCCTGGATGTCGATATGGCCGGCAGTGGTGTTGCCTTCCTTGCGCCCGGCGATCAGGTCGCTGCCGAGGATAGTGGCATCGCGCCCGGCGCTGATGGTGACATTGCCGTTGGTGGCGCCCACCGTGCTGCGCGCATCGCTCTGGGTGACGGCAAGTGCGTGGCCGGCGCTGTTGGCCTGGTTGCTGCCTGCCGAGACGCCGATGCCGCCCTTGCCGGCAAAGGCGGAGAGGCCGGAGGATTTCTGCTCGTGCGCGTAGCTTTCTTCGCGGGTGTTCTGGCCGGCGGTGATCAGCACGTTGCCTTTGGTGGCGGCCAGGGCTACGCCGTCGGTGGCGGCGATGCCGCTCTGGCGCACGGTGAGGTCGTTGCCGGCGGTCACGCGCACGGTGTCGCCGCTGACCAGGCTCCCTACGCCAAGGTCGGCATGGCTGCTGGTCTGGTCGTGGCTGGAGCTGCGCGAGAGCAGTCCGCTGCTTCTGCTGCGGCCATCGTAGCTGGCGTCGTGCACTTCCCGGGCTTCGCCGATGGTGATGTCCTGGGTGGCGACGATGCTGACGCCGGAGCCGCTCACGCCGGGCTTGCCGGCGCTGACTTCCGAGCCGGTCAGCGTGACGCTGCCCTTGCCCGTGCCTGTGACCGGCGCGGCGGTGATGCCGTTGGCTTCCAGCAGGCCGGCCGCCAGCGTTGTTTGCCCGGCTGCCAGGGTGGCGCTGGTGCCGCCTTGCACGGTGCTGCCGCGCACGGTTTCGTCATAGGCGGACTGCGTGTAGGACGCGCCCTTGCCGCCCAGCGAGCCTTCGCTGTGGGCGGTGGTGTCCTTGAGCGCCGTGACGGTGAGATCCCGCCCGGCGATCAGGGAGACATCGCCGCCCGCCCCCACCTTGGACCCCGCCAGCGCGGCGTCGCGCCCGGCCACCGCCACCACATTGCCGCCTGCCTGCACCGTGCTGCCGGCCACCGTGCTGGTCTTGTCGTGGGCATAGCTCTGGCCGCCGCGCGAGACGGCGTCCTGCGTGGTGCCGAGGGTGACCGCGCCAATGGTGAGGTCACGCCCGGCGCCGATCAGTGCGCCCTTGCCGGCTTCGAGCACGGCGCCGCTGAGGGTGACGTCGCGCCCGGCCAGCACCACGGCGTTGCCGGTTGCCGAAATCGCCGCCACCGCGGCCACGCCCGTGGCGCCCGCGCTGTAGCCGTTGGGCCCGATCGTGCGGACTTCCGTGACGGTCTGCGTTTCGTTGACCACATCGCGCCCGGCTTGCACCAGGACGTCCTGGCCGCCGATGCGCCCGCCCAGGTTGCGTACGTCCTGCAGGGCCTGGACCACGGTGGTGCCGGTGGTGTCGCCAATGGCGCCGCGGTTGACGATGTTGTTGCCGAGCACCTGCGTGGCGACGTCGCCAACGATGCGGCCGCTGTTGTTGACGTTGCCGGTGGCATTGAGCGCGACGCTGTTGCCGGTGACGAGCGCGCCGGTGCTGTTGAGGTCGACGGCGTTGGACTGCGCCAGGTAGACCTTGGGCACCAGCACCGATTGATGCGTGCCGTCGGGCAGCGTCACCTCTTGCGCTACCAGCCAGACCATGTCGGTGGTGAGCTGGCGCATCTGGTCGTCGGACAGGCCTACGCCGGGGGACAGGCCGAAGGCTTTGGCGTAGGTCACGCCGCTGTTCATCAGGGCCTGGTATTCCTTCAGCTGGTCGGTGTAGCCGGCCAGGAAGGTACGGCCGGTTAGTGCCGTGACCTGGTCGCGGACGAGCTTTTCTTCATAGAAGCCGTCGCCGAGGCGCTTTTGCACCTGCTGCGGGTCCAGGCCGAGGGCGCCCAGCATGTAGTCGCTGGAGAGGAAGGTCTTGTACTGGGTGAAGCGTGAGTCGGTCTCGATCAGGTAGGGCGTGGCCGGGGCCGGGCGCAGCGTGAACAGGCCGTTGACGGGCAGCGTCAGGTTGGGGATGCCGCCGGCGGCGGTGCCGAGCGTCTGCGGGCGGTTGGTGGTGCCGGTGGCGGCCGCGACGGGGCCGGCGCCGAGCGTTGGCGCGGCGCCGGCCGTGCCCGCGAGGCTGTCAAGCTGCGTGCCCGAGGCGCTGCCGCCGGCCACGCCGCTGCCAGTGACAGTCTGGCCGACGCGGTTGACGGAGCCGACGGTGATGTCCTGCGCGGTGGTCTGCACCGCCTGGTTGGCGGTGGCAAGGGCCGGCAGCGCGGCTACCGTGGTGGGCGCCTGGGGCGTGGTCGGATACGGCACCGTTTGCTCATCGCTGTTGCCGCCGGATTTCTGGTGCCAGTAGAACGTGGAGGTGTCGGTGGTGCTGACCGTCTGCTGGAGCACCGTGCCGACGTCCTGTACCCCGCCGCCGGCAGCGCGCCGGGACAGGTTGCCCCCGGCGGCCATGATGGACGACTGGTTCAGGATGCTGCCACCGTCGCTATTGATGCGGATCGAGCCCTGGGCCTGGACCTTGGCCGCGGGGGTCGCGCTGACCAGGCGGTCGGTGGCAACAGTGGTGACGGTGGTGCGGGAAGTCTCGCTGTAGTCGTGAACGTCCGGGCCGAGGTCGTAGCGCACGCGCACCTGGTCCGGGCGGAGGTGCTTGGCAGGGTCCCAGTCAGGCCAGAAGGTGATCCTGTAGGTGGTGCCGGTGTCCTGGATGTCCTGGTAGTACTGGGTGGGGTTGGTGGCAAACGGGCGCCCGCCCGGACCGTCTCCGCCGGTGCAGCCGTTGTCGTTGCAGATCGGGCCGAAGTAGCCGCCGTATGTCTCAAAGGGCGGCTCCGTGAAGGAAAGCGTCTTGGCCGTGGTATTGAGATTGACCACCTTGGACTTCGGCACTTCGAGCGTGACCGGGGCGCGCAGCGCGTTGACCATGTCCCCGCTGATGCTTGCCGCCGTAGTGCGCCAGGCCCATCCGGGGAACGTGGCACTTAAGTGACCATTGGTTTCTCCGTCACCCAGCCCGGCGAGCCAGAGCGAGAGCGTCTGCGTCGTCGTGGTCTGCGGCGTGCCCGCCTCCGTCACGATGCTGGTACGCGTGTTGTTGACCGTGCGCGCGGCGATGTCGATATCGCCGTCTGCCTCGATCGTTGCCGAGCGGTTGTTGAGCACGCCGACCTGGTTGGCCAGCATGCCGGTGCCCGGGTCGCGCGTGCCGTCGCGGGCGATCTGCAGGTTGCCGGCACTGTAGATCAGCGCGCCGTCCAGGTTGGAGACGGCGTTTGAGGCATGGATCTTGAGGTCCTGCGCGGCGGCGATGACGGCGGCCGGGCCGGTATTGCTCACGTCCGCTGCCTGCACCTGCACGGTGTTGCCGATCACGGCGCCGGTGTTGGCCAGTGCGCCGCTGATGGTGTTGACGGCATTGCCTTCGATGCGTCCGGCGTTGGTGATGGTGCCGTCGGCCTGGACGGTGGTGGCCTGCGAGTTGATGCCGGCGCCGGCGGCATTGTTCACATTGGCGCCGCGCACGGCCAGGCTGCCGCCGGCCGCCAGCGTGCCGGTGTTGGTGACCGCGCCGCTGGCACGCAGTTGCAGGTCGCCGTCGGCGCGCAGCTTGTTGGCGGCGTCGTTGAGATAGTCGCCCGCTACGTTGAGCGTCAGGTTGCGCCCCGCCGTCATCTCGCCGCTGCCGCTGACGGTGCCGGCGCGGCTGGATACGCCCACGTCCTGGTTGGCGCGTACCGCGCCGCCCTGGTTTGTCATGGATGCGACGGTGAGCTGCACGTCGGTGCCGCCAAGCACGTTGCCGCCTTCATTGGCGAGCGTGGTGCTGGCCTGGTTGAGGGTCAGGCCCTTGGCGCCGTAGATCCTGCCGCTGCGATTGTCCACGCTGCGGGTCACGCCCAGCGTGAGCGCGCCGGCCGCGGCGATCTGCGCGCCGCTTGCGTTGGCGAGATCGGTGGCGGCGAGGGTCACGTCGCCGTTGCCGCCGAGCGTGCCGCTGGTGTTGTCCAGCGCGCCGGCGGCGGTGATGGTGGTGGCGCCGTCGCCCGCGTTGGCAAGCCGCCCGCCGCGGTTGTCGATGCCGGATGCGGAGACGGTGGCCTTGCCGTGCGCGCCGTTGGCGGTGAGCGTGCCGGCGGCGTTGCTCAGTGTGCCAGCGGCTGCGACCGACAAATCGCCGCTGGTCTGCGCCGTGCCGCCGGTGTTGTCCACCTGGCCCTGGCTGGTGAGCGACAGGCCGGACTGGCCGTAGAGCGTGCCCTGGCGGTTGACCAGGTCCGCGCCCGTGGTGACACTGGCGGCGCCTTGCGCGGACAGGTTGCCCCGGGTGTTGTCCAGCGAGGCCGCCTGCACGGCGAGTGCGCCGTTGCTCTGGATGGCGCCGGCTGTATTGCCCAGCGCGCCCCGGCTCGTCAGCGCCAGGGCGCCGTCTCCGGCGTGCGCGATGCGCCCGCCGTCATTGGCCAGCGACTGCGCGTCCACCGTCAGGTTCTTGCCGTTGGTGGCCAGCGTGCCCGCGGTGTTGTCGAAGGCGCCACCCGCGTTGATGACCGTATTGGCCTTGCCGAACTGGTTGATGGCGCCGCCGTTGTTGGACAAATTGCCTGTGGTGCGGATGCCGGCCTGATCGCCTTCGATGCGGCCGGCGGCGTTGTCCAGCGACGCCGCCGACAGGTCGACGACACCACCGGACAGAGTGCCCTGGCGATTGCTGGCCGCGCCCGACACAGTGGCCGTGAGCGCTTCGCCCGCCGTGATGCTGCCCTGGCCGTTGTCCAGCGACTGTGCATCCAGGCTGGCATCGCCCTTGGCGGTGATCTGTGCATGATTGGCCAGCGTGGCGGCTGCCAGCTCCACCTTGCCGTTGCCGCCGATCCGGCCCGCATTGGCGTTGACCAAGGCTTGCTGCGCCTGGACCCGGGTCAAGCCATCGCCCGCATTGACGATGCGCCCGGCGGTGTTGTCCACGCTCGCGGCGGCAAGTGACATTGCGCTGTGCGTGCCGGCGGTTTCGATCCGGCCGGCCGCGTTGGTCACCGCGCCGGCGGCCCGCAGGTCCAGCGCGCCGTTGGTCTGGATGGTGCCCGCGGCATTGCCCAGCGCGCCACGGCTGGTCACGGCCAGCGTGCCGTCGCCCGCGTGCGCAACGCGGCCGCTGTCGTTGGACAGCGACTGCGCATCCACGGTCAGGTTCTTGCCGTTGGTGGCCAGCGTGCCCGAGGTGTTGTCCAGGACGCCACCCGCGCTGATGCGGGTGTCTGCCTTGCCGAACTGGTTGATGGCGCCGCCCCGGTTGGCCAGATCGCCCGCCGTGCGCACGCCAACCAGGTCGCCTTCGATGCGGCCCGTGGCGTTGTCGAGCGAGCCGGCCGTCAGATTGAGCGTGGCGCCTGACATCGTGCCCTGGCGATTGCTGGCCGCGCCCGCCACGGTGGCCGTGAGCGCATCACCGGCCGTCACACTGCCCCGGTTGTTGTCCAGCGACTTGGCGTCCAGGCTGGCGTTGGCCCGCGCGTTGATCTCGCCGGCATTGGCCAGCGCGCCGGCCTTCAGCCGCACATCGCCGTTTCCGCCGATCACGCCGCCCTTGGCGCCGCTGGCCGTGGTGCCGGCGGCATTGGCCAGCGTGCCTGTTGTGGTGACCGCCAGGCCGCCGGCGCCCAGCGAGGCCAGGCGGCCCGCGCTGTTGTCCAGCGAGCCGGCGTTGACGGCGAGCGCGCCGCCCGCCTGCAACTCACCTTGCTGATTGTTGACGGCGCCGGCCGATTGCAGCGTGGCTGCGTCTTGCGCCAGCATCCGCCCGCCCTGGTTGGAGACGCTGCCGGCCGTGATGGTGGTGCCACCCTGGCTGGTCAACTGTCCCCGGTCGTTGACGAGCGCCCCGCTGGCATTGGCGCTTAGCGCCCCGCCCGCCTGGCTGCTGGCGCCGCTCAGGTTGATGTCGCCCGCGCTGGCGGCGAGGCTGAGGTTGCCCAGCGCCGCGTTCTGGCTGCCGGCGAGCTGCAGCGCCGTGCCCTGCAGGCTGGCATTGCCGCCCGCGAGGTGCTTGCCGCTGGCCGACAGCGTGCCGGCCGCCACCACGCTCAGGTCCGCCTGCTGGCCGATCGCGCCGTCGCCATTGACGCCCGCGCCCAACGTGCCGCTGGAGACCACGCTGCCCGCGTTGACGCGCAAGCCCTGCTGCGCCGCCAGCGTGCCGCTGTTGCCGAGCGCGCCCGCGGTATCGAGCGAGACCGCCTGCGCGCCATAGATGGTGCCGCTGTTCTCCACGCCTTCGCGCGCGGCGATGGCGAGGTTGCCGCTGGCGCTGGTCTTGCCGGCGAGTTCCAGCCGGCCCTGCGCGCTGAGCGTCAGGTCGCCGGCCTGCGCGGCCAGCACGCCGCGGTGGCTCACGCCCACGCCAGCCTCGGTGCCGACCAGCAGGATCTTGTTGGCATACATGCCGCCTAGCTGGCTTACATCGATGCCGATGCCCGGCGCGGGACCGGTCCCGGCGATGGGCGTGGCGGCCAGCGTGGCGCGGTCTACCTGGCTGGCGCCGGCGATGACGTTGAGGTTGTTGGCATAGATGGCCGCATTGGCGGTGACGCTGCGGGCGATCAGGTCGACCTGGTCGACGTTGCCAGCGTTCAGCCCGGTGCCCTGCACCGAGATCTGCCCGCCGGTGACGCGGAAGGCGTCGAGGCTGCCGGTGCCGCCGTACACGGGCACGCCGGTGGTCAGTGTGGCGCGGCTGGTGTTGATGAAGCCACCACCGTCCACCATGATGCCGTTGGGGTTGGCCACCACCACTTCAGCCCGGGCGCCGGCCACTTCCAGGTAGCCGCGCAACTGGCTGGGCAGCGCGCTGGTGACCTGGTTGACGATGACGCGCGCGTTCTGGCCCGGCAGCAGGTTGGGGTTGCCGTTGACGAAACCGGCTTGCTGGGTCGAGACGATGGTGGGCGAGTTGTTGAGGATCGCGCCGCCCTTGGGCACGTCGAACTGGGTGTAGGCGTTGGTGGACACGCCCGCGCCCGAGGGCCGCGTGATGTTGACTTGCGCCAGGCCGTTGCTGGTCTGGATCACGCCGGGGCGGTTGGCGCCGGCATTGGGGTCCGCCACGATCTGGGCCGTGGCCGGGGCAGCCAGCCCAAGCAGGGCAACCGAGGCCAACGAGGCAGTTGAGGCAAACGAGGCAAAGCGCGCGCGCGGCATGGCTGGCAGCGCGGCCGCCATCGATGCCATCGATGCCAGCGATGCCAGCGATGCGCCAGGCGCCGGGCCTTGCCCTGCGCGGCGGCGGCGCCGTTGCGCGCGTGCGCCGCCTTGCTGTCCTGTTCCGATGCTGGCGGCCGATTCTTCAACGGCGACCAGCATCGCGCGATGCCTGCTGTAGACCAGGCGGAAACTGCCCTTGTTCATAATTGGATAGACCCTGGATTAGCGGTGCTTTTCTGATGACTGGCACCCTTGCCGGAATGACTGGCGACAACCGTCACCCTCTTTGAATGTGTGGACAATATTTAATGATGACGGCAATGCGGTCAATCGGACACGTACGAATAGAGGGGTATTGCGAGCGCACAAGAGCGGGCATTGCACACCGCTGCTCACCGCCAATCGGCGGCTGCAAGTGGCATTGCGGGAGATTTCGCAGCGCAGGGCGCGCTTTGACCTACTGAAGGGGGATTGAAAAGCAGACGCGCGGCGTGTTATTAGCGCCGGGATAAAAGGCAACGCCCAGGATTAGGACTAGGATTAGGACTAGGATTAAGACATTCCTAATCCTAGTCCTAGGCGCCTTAATCAATAGGAATTATCAGAACAGATACATTTCACTAAGAACGGAATTCAGACTATCTCCGACTACCTCCATTAACGGCAGATGTCCGCGATCCTTTAGCGCGCAAGCCGGGCGCGGCTTCAGCTACGCCCGATTTCCTGCAGGATGCGCGTGAGCAGGTACAGTCGCGGCACGATGGAATCGATCTCGATGTACTCATCGCGCGCGTGGTATCCGAAGCCCGCCAGGCCGAAGCTCTCCACGACCACCGCCTTGCCGGAGCGCCCGGCGAAGCCCGCATCGGTGGCGCCGCCGGTGCCTTCGGCCAGTGCCAGCTGGCGGCCGTCGAGCTCGGCGTAGATGGCTTGCGCGCGCTGCGCCAGTTCGCGGCCGCGCGCGTTGGCGACAAACGGCGGCCGGCCGGTTTCCATGGTCACGGTGGTTTGCGTGTCGGGGACGAGCTTGCCTTCGTCTACCTTCTTTTGCAGCGCGGCCTGCAGCTTGCCGGCGCCGTCCTTGACCGTGGTGCGCACGTCGCCGATGGCAGTGGCGTGCTCGGGGATCTGGTTGCGGACCTCGCCGGCCTGCGCGGTGGTCCAGTTGAGCTGGGTGCCCGGCACGGATTTGGCCACGTCGCGCGTTTGCTGCAGCTGGTAGGCCAGCTCGATCAGCGCATTGCGGCCCAACTCCGGCGCGGCGCCGGCGTGCGAGGCGCGCCCCTTTACTTCCATGACGGCGGTTGCCGTGCCGCTGGCGCCCATCAGCAGGGCCTCGGTCTTGACCACGGCCTTGGCTGCGGTCGGCTCGAACGACAGCACGATGTCGTGCTGGTCGGCCAGTTTGGCGATGGTCTCGCCGGAGCCGATGGAGCCGACTTCCTCGTCGGGGTTGAAGAGCACGGTCAGCTCGGCATAGTCGTTCCAGCCGGCCGCCTTGAGGATGGCCAGTGCATGCAGGATCACCGCGATGCCGCCTTTGTCGTCGGCGATGCCGGGGCCGTACAGGCGGTTGCCGTCCTGCTTGATGGGCTGCGTTGCCAGTATGTTGGCCGGATAGACCGTATCCATATGCGCGATCAGCATGATGCGGCGCTTGCCCGTGCCGGTCAGCGTGCCTTTGACCATGATGCCCGGGCCCTTGGTGACCGCGATGCGCTCGGTGCGGGCGCCCAGCGCCGCCAGCCGGCCTTCGGTGTAGCTGGCCATCTGCGCCAGGCCCGCCGCGTTGGCGCTGCCCGACTCGATCGACACCATCTCCTTGAGCGACTGGATCACCGCGGGCTCTGCGGTGCGGGCTGCGGCCAGCAATTGGGCGTCGGCGGCGTGGGCGGCGTAGGCGCCGCCGGTGGCAAGGATCAGGGTGGCGATGGCCGCCTGGGTCAGCCGGCGCAGGGAGGGATGCATGGTGTCTCCTGTGGAGGATTGGATCGTTGTGACGGCAAGCCGGGAGGCCTGCCGGGCGATGCTAGCGCGGGCACGGGCGGCAGCGCAAGGGTGCTGCCGCCCGCGCCGGAGCGCCTTAGTTGCGCCTTAGTTGCGCCCGATTTCCTGCAGGATGCGCGACATCAGGTAGAGCCGCGGCACGATCGAGTCGATCTCGATGTATTCGTCGCGGGCGTGGTATCCGAATCCCGCCAGGCCGAAGCTCTCCAGCACCGTGGCCTTGCCCGAGCGCACGGCGAAGCCGGCGTCGGTGCCGCCCCCGGTCTGCGGCACCAGCGTCAGCTCGCGGTCGATCTCCTTGTAGATCGCCTGGGCTTTTGCCGCCAGCGCGCGGCTGCGCGCGTCGCTCACGTAGGGTGGACGCCCGGAGATGACTTTGACCGTGGTTTCGGTGTCGGGAACCAGCTTGCTTGCGCTGACCTTGGCTTGCAGCGCGGCCTGCAGCTTGTCCTGCGCGTCGGGCTGGGTCAGGCGCACGTCGCCCACGGCGCTGGCCTTTTCGGTGATCTGGTTCAGCGGGCCGTTGGTGTTGGCCTGGGTCCAGATCAGCGCGGCGCCCGGCACGTCCTTGGCCACTTCGCGCGTTTGCAGCATCTGGTACGAGAGTTCATAGAGCGCGTTGCGGCCCAGCTCCGGCGCGGCGCCCGCATGCGCGGCGCGGCCCTTCACATCCAGCGTGGCCGTGGCGACACCAGCCGCGGCCAGCAGCAGCGGCTGGCCCTTCATGACCACCGAGCCCGCGGACGGCTCGCAGGACAGCACCACGTCGTGCTGCTCCGCGAGCTTGGCAATGGTGTCGCCGGAACCCAGCGAGCCCACTTCCTCATCCGGGTTGAACAGCACGGTGATCTGCGCATAGTCCTTCCACCCGGCTGCCTGCAGGATGGCCAGCGTATGCAGGATGACCGCGATGCCGCCCTTGTCGTCGGCGATGCCGGGCCCGTACAGGCGGTTGCCGTCCAGCTTGATCGGCTGGGTGGCCAGCGTGTTGGGGCCGTAGACCGTGTCCATATGCGCGATCAGCATGATGCGGCGCTTGCCGGTGCCGGTGAGCGTGCCCTTGACCATGGTGCCGGGGCCTTGCGTCACGGCGATGCGCTCGGTGGTCGCGCCCAGCGCCTTGAGGCGTGCTTCCGTGAAGCTGGCCATTTGCGCCAGGCCGGCGGCATTGGTGCTGCCGGACTCGATCGACACCATGTCCTTGAGCGACTGGATCAACGCGGGCTCGGCCGCGCGGGCCGCGTCCAGCAATTGCGTGTCCGCGGCACGTGCGCTGCCGGCTGCCCCGAAGGCCAGCGCGAGCGCTGCCACAGCGGTATGGGTAAGTCGGCGCAGGGATGGCTGCATGAAGTCTCCTGTTGCTTGCTTCGTTATTGTGGTTAGGGCGGTGGTTCGCCGAGCGACGATGCTAGCCCTTGCGGGCGCGCCAAGGTAGGATCAATCCCGCCAATTGGAATGCCGATCCCGCCATGCCTCCCTCTTCTGCCACTACCGCCCTGCCCGAGCCGCCCTCCACCAGGCGCCCCGTGCCGCTGCACGTGCGTTTGCTGTGGTTGCCCGAGGCCATGCCCGGCATGCTGTTCGGCGCGCTGGATGTACTGCGCGCCGCGGCCGGGGTGGCCCGGCTGCAACGCCCGGATGCGGACCGCGATCTGAGCTGGACCGTGATTGGCCCGTCAGGCCGCGCGCTGGCCCTGCCCGCCCTGGGGCTGGAGCCCGCGCGGCGGCGGCGCGCGACGGAAGACGGCAATGCGCTGGTGGTGGTGCCGGGCGTGCTTGCGCGCAATGCGCCGCACCTGGGCGAGATCCTGGGTGGCGCCGGCCAGGCGCTGCGCTTGCTGGAGCGGCACGCGCAGGCGGGCGGATGGATCGCGGCGGGTGCGAGCGGCATCGCCTTTCCCGCGGAGCTGGGCCTGCTGGATGGCGCGCGCATGGGCGCGCCGTGGACCTTCCAGAGCTGGATGAGCCAGCGCTATCCGCGCTGCGATTTTTCCGCGAGCGAGCCGATGGGCTTGCACCAGCGCGTGTTTGGCTGCGTGGCGCCGGCGCTGCAGACGGAGTTCATGCTGCGCGTGCTGGGGCACCTGCATGACCCGGACCTGGCGCAGACCTGTTCGCGCATGCTGCTGTACCAGGCCGAGCGCCAGCAGCTCACGCCGGAGCTGGTGTCGCAACGCTGGCTCAGCAAGACCGCCGACAGCCCCGTCTACCGCGCCATGCGCTGGCTGCAGGCCAACGTGGATACGCCGTACCGGCTGGCGCTGGTGGCCCAGGCGGCGGCCGTGAGCGAGCGGACCTTGCTGCGGCATTTCCGGCAGGTCAGCGGCATGACGCCGCTGGAATACCTGCACGGGCTGCGCGTGGAGCGTGCCAAGACCCTGCTGGAAGTGACCCTGCATGGCTCGCAGGCGGTGGCCGAAGCCTGCGGCTACAGTGATGCGGCGGCGTTCAGGCGGCTGTTCCAGCGGGCAACGGGGATGTCGATGTCGAGCTACCGGGCGCGCTTTGCGCTGCGCTCGCAGCGGCGCTACTGGCGCGTGGAGGACATGCCGCGCCCGGCGGGCACGGCATGATCCGATCCGGCGATTGAATCTGTGAACCTGCGAACTTTCGAACCTGCAAACCCGCGACGTGCTGTTGGCAGTAGTGGCGCTTAGTTGCTCAGCACGATGCGGTTGACCACGTCCTCGACACCATGCACGTACCAGGCATCGCGCTCCGCCTGGCGTTTGCCGGCCTCGGTGGTGGCGTAGCCTTCGAGCGTGACGACGCGGTCCTTGGTCTGCACGCGGATGCGGTCAGCATCGACGAACTGGTCGGTCTCCAGCACCAGCTTCAGCGCTTCCGTGACTTCGTCGTCGCGGTCGGCTTCGGCCGGGGCCACCACCAGCTCGTTGACCACGCAGCGGCAACCTCGCGACCACCACGCCAGCACACCGGCCAGGCGCATGTGCGACAGGCTGATCACGTGGCCGCGCAGGGTCACCACGCCGTCGACGACTTCGATGGCGATCTCTCCGCTGGACTCGCCAACGGCTTCGCGCACGGGTTCGATCCTCCCCTTGGCATGCGCGCAGATGCGGCAATTGCGAAAATCGATCGCCTGCAGCAACCGTACGCAGATGGCATTGCGCAGTTCGCCGTCGCCAACCGCCGCGCCGCCATCGGCAACGCGCAGGTGATCGATCACGGCGGACACACCGTCGACACGGCGTACCGACGCGGCAACGCGGCTCTTGTCGACAATATCGGGGACTTCGCCTTCGAGAATCAGCGCGCCGTCGCTCAGGCGCAGGTGGATGGTGGGATGGATGGGATGGCTGTGGAAAGGCACGTGGGCGATGGCCGCCCTAGCCTGAGTCAGGACTGCTTCACTGCTATGCATGATGTCTGCCTTATCTTGGAAGGTCTGGATATAGGAGACGCGTTCAGTCCATTGAACGCCCGCGCGGTCCCGCGCCAGGTGCGGCGCGGGACGGCGAATCTTCATTATAGGTAGCCAGGATGGCCACGCCCGACCTATTGGGCTGCTGGCCTGCTGGCCTGTTGAGATATTGACCGGACACCGGGCCTGGCACCCGCCGTGGCCGGATCAGGTTTCCACCTTGGCGTCCATGGTGATCTCCGCCTTTAGCAGCTTGGACACCGGGCAGCCGGCTTTGGCTCCTTGCAGGCATTGCTCTACCGCCGCCTTGTCGGCCCCCGGGACGCGCACCGTCACGTCCAGGTGCACGGCGGTGATGGTGAAGCCGGCGCCGTCCTTGTCGAGCGTGACCGTGGCCTTGGTGGCAATGCTCTCGGCGACCATCTTGGCCTCGCCCAGGATCAGGGACAGCGCCATGGAGAAGCATCCCGCATGGGCCGCCCCGATGAGCTCCTCTGGGTTGGTGCCGGGGCCGCCTTCGAAGCGAGCCTTGAAACCGTAGGGCGCATCCTTGAGCACGCCGCTCTCTGCCGAGATGCTGCCCTGGCCGTCCTTGATGCCGCCTTGCCATTTAGCCGATCCGTACTTTTTCATGAGCACTCTCCATCGTCGAGGGGGGAAAGGTGCGGCGTTCACCGCACCGGTAATGGGACGCTTGCGGCGCGTCCGGAAACGCTTGTGCTGCCATGGTGCGACGCTAGAATGGCCGGCCGGGTTCACGACTTGTGGCGCCCAGGGGTTTCGGACCGCAGGAAAAAACCGCCAAATCCCCGCCAAATCCCCGCCAAATCCAGCAAATAAACCTTCAATTCCTTTTAATTTAAGCGAATTTCAGGGAACTGAATCCCTGATGCGATTGCCTTACATGCGCGCTGCCGCCCGAGCGGATTGCTGCCGCCCCAAGCTGAACCACAATAGGACGCCAAGGGGAAAACGGCCAGCAAGCCCACTAAGGACGGCACTTTCTCGTCAGCCCGGACGCGCCTCATTAATCACAAAAAAGCTGAATCCACACATTTCATCAACAAGAAAGGGAGATCGGATGCCATTGACGTCGAATAAATTGCCTGCCTGGACCTTGTGGCTGCCGCTGGCAGCCTGGGGCATCCTCGGGGCGGGCATGGCCGCGCCCGGTCAGGCGCTGCTGCTGGTGTTGGCCGGCCTGGCGCTCGCGGGCTCGGTGTTTGCAGCGGTGCACCATGCCGAGGTGGTCGCGCATAAAGTGGGCGAGCCCTTTGGCACGCTGGTACTGGCGATTGCCGTGACCGTGATCGAAGTGGCGCTGATCGTCTCGGTGATGCTGTCCGCCGGCCCCGAGAAGGCCGGGCTGGCGCGCGATACCGTGTTTGCCGCGGCCATGCTGGTGTGCAACGGCATCGTGGGGATCTGCCTGTTGGTGGGTGGCCTGCGCCATCGCGAGCAGGCTTTCCAGGCGCCGGGCGCCACCGCCGCGCTGGCCGTGCTGGCCGCGCTTGCCGTGCTCACCATGGTGTTGCCCAACTACACCAGCGCAATCCCCGGGCCAATGCTGTCGCAGTCGCAGCTGGCCTTTGCGGGCATTGCCTCGCTGGTGCTCTATGGCAGCTTTGTCTTTGTGCAGACCGTGCGCCATCGGGACTACTTCCTGGTGGAAGGCACCTCCGACGAAAGCGTGCACGCCCCGCCCCCGCCCACGAAGATCGCGCTCGCCAGCGGCGGCATGCTG
The DNA here is from genome assembly GCF_058801495.1 of Cupriavidus sp. GW822-FHT03E04. Classification (NCBI taxonomy): domain Bacteria; kingdom Pseudomonadati; phylum Pseudomonadota; class Betaproteobacteria; order Burkholderiales; family Burkholderiaceae; genus Cupriavidus; species Cupriavidus sp. GW822-FHT03E04. The sequence continues at coordinate 34,574 of NZ_JBXANI010000010.1, read as the reverse complement.
CTGGTGTGCCTGGTGGCGGTGGTCGGCCTGGCCAAGCTGCTCTCACCCACGGTGGAAGCGGCGGTAGCAAGTGCCGGCGCCCCGCCGGCCGTGGTTGGCATCGTGATTGCCGCGCTGGTGCTGCTGCCCGAGGGGCTGGCCGCACTGCGCGCCGCGCGCGCCGACCGCCTGCAGACCAGCATGAACCTGGCGCTGGGCTCAGCGCTGGCCAGCATCGGGCTGACCATTCCCACCGTGGCCGCGGTATTTATCGCGGTTGGCAAGCCGCTGACGCTGGGCCTGGGCCCGACGGAAACCGTGCTGCTTGCGCTGACCTTGCTGGTCAGCACGCTCACGCTGCACTCGGGCCGCACCACCATGCTGCAAGGCGTGGTGCACCTGGTCATCCTGGCGGCGTACCTGTTCTTGTCGGTCGTGCCTTAAGCCGGGCACAGTCTCGGCGGGGGCGGCTTCTGGCTGATGGCTTCTCCCCGCCGAGCGCACACAATGCGCGCTCGCCATGAGACCAAATCGGTGCTGGTTGCGTGCAGTCCTTTTGCGCAAACTGGCGCCCATGACGCTTATGACGCCCAGGATCCCCACCAAACGCATTGTCATCGTCGGCGCCGGCGTGGCCGGCAGCATCATGGCCCGCGCGCTGGCCATGCAAGCCGGGCTGGAAGTCACCTGCCTGGAGCAGGTTGCACCGGATGACCACGCAAGTGCCGGGCTGGTGATCGGCCCCAACGCCATCAAGGCCTTGCACATGCGCGACCCGCTGCTGGCCAGCGCCATTGGCGAGGCCGGCCTGCCCTGGGATCACTGGCGTGTGTCGCTGTGCAGCGGCGAGGTGCTGCTGGACCTGCCGCTCACACGCGTGGCGGACCATGGCGGCGTGCGCATCCTGCGCGCCACGCTGTACCGCGTGCTGCGCCAGGCCGCCGGCAACACCGTGCGTTACCGTTGCAAGCTGCTGGCGTGCGGCGCCAGCCCGCAGGATCCGGCACGCAGCTACGTCGTCTGGGAACAGCATGGCCAACAACACCGGCTTGACGACATCGACCTGCTGATCGCGGCCGATGGCCGTGACTCGCCGATCCGAAGCGCGTTTGACAGCCAGCCCCGGATGCACCAGCTTGGTGCCCTGCTGTTCCGCCTCCTGGTGCCGGACGCCGGCGCCGGCCGGATCGACGATTACGAACAATGGTGCAACGGCCCTAACCGCCTGCTGGCCTTCCGCTTGCCGGACGGGCGGATCAATATCGCCGGCAGCCTGCCGCTGGCCCCCGGCGAAAAGACGCAAAAGACGCCTCACGCGGGCATCGGCCCGCAGGCGCTACGCGCCGCCTACACGCCCGCACACGCCAGGCCGGGGCCGCAGGCTGGCTGGCTGATCGATACGCTTTGCGCCAATGTGGATGCCATCTGCTGGTACCGCATGCAGGCGTGCGGCATCCGCTTTGCCGAGCCGCATGCGCAGGTGATGTACCTGGGCGACAGCGCCCACGCCATGGCGCCACCGCTTGGCCAGGGCGTGGCGCAGGCCATCGAGGATGCCTGCAGCGCCGCCGAGTTGATCGCCACTTCGCTGGCCGGGGGCGAGACCAGCCCGCGCGCCTGGCTGGCGACGTTTGAAGCGGCCCGGCTTGAACGCTTGCGCTTTGTGATGTCGGTGGCCCCGCACGCTGCCGGCCTCATGCTGGGCGATGCCACGGAGCAGGACCGGGCGTCGGCGCTGGGCGCGCTGCGCCAGCTCTACTGCCAGGTCGCGTTGCCCTGCCATGGCGGCGGCTCCGTCGCTGGCGCTGGCTTTGGCCATGGCGTTGGCCCTGTCACAGGGACCGGGCTGCCCGCGTAGCGTCGGCGCGTGCACGATCCTTGCTAGTGAGAGCGGATCGTTCTCACTAGCGCCCGAGCGCACGCCGCCATGCTCCACCCGCCCCGCCTTTATCTCTATCTTGACGCCGTGGCCCGCGTTGGGTCGATCCGCAAGGCCGCCGAACAACTCCACGTCGCCTCCACCGCGCTCAACCGGAAGATCCTGGAGGTGGAGCAGGATATCGGCACGGCGTTGTTCGAGCGCCTGCCCCGCGGCGTGCGGCTGACCGCGGCTGGCGAGGTGTTGATCGCCACCGTGCGCCGCAGCCTCGCGGATCTGGATTCGGCCGCCGCGCAGATGGAGCAGCTGCGCGGGCTGGTGCGGGGCACCGTACGCATGGCGACGGTCGAGTCCGTCGCCACCGATTTCCTGCCTGAAGTCATTGGCCGCTACCAGTCCACCCACCGCGGCGTGCAGTTTCGCGTAGCGGTAGGCAACTCCGGCGACCTGCTGGCCGCGCTCAAGGAAGACGAGGCCGACCTGCTGCTGGCGCATGACCCGCCCCCGACAACCTTCCTGCACGAACTGGCGGTGTCCGCGCAGCCCTTCTGCGCAATGATGCGCCCGGACCATCCGCTGGCGAGCCGGCGCACGTTGCGTTTATCCGATTGCCAGCCCTATCCCGTGGCCCTCGGGCCAGAGAGCTTTGGCAGCCGGCGGCTGATCGAGGCGATCTGCGCGCGCAACCGCTTGTCGCTGCGGGTGATGCTGGAAGCCACCACGGTGGAGATGCTGAAGAGCTTTGCGCGCCAGACCGGCGCGATCTGTTTCCAGTTCCAGGCCGGCACGCTGCGCGAGACGCGCCAGGGCACGCTGATTGCCGTGCCCCTGTCCGACCCCGAGCTGTGCGGCGGGCGGCTGGTGCTGGGCGCGCGCAAGGGCCGCAGCCTGCCGCCCGCGGCGGCGGCGTTTGCCGAGCATCTGAAGGCCGCGCTGACCGGCCTGCACCAGCCATTGGCCGAGGCCGCCTGATGCGTGGCCGGGGCTTGCACGGCGAGCCGGCACATGCAACAGCGAGCGCACACAAATTGCGTGCGCCATGAGAAGAAATAAGTGCTGGTTGTATGCAATCGAATTGCCGCAAACTGCATCCATCGCAGTCATGCCAGGCAGCATTACCGGGCCGCTCCGGATACCCACGAAAGCAAGATGAGAATCAACGATCCCGCCATCCTCGCCGAGGTGGAAGCCGCCTTCGACGCCTATGAACGGGCGCTGGTGGGCAACGACGTCGCCGAGCTCGACCGGCTGTTCTGGGAAAGCCCGCACACGCTGCGCTACGGCGCGGGCGAAAACCTCTACGGCATCGAGGCCATCCGCGCGTTCCGCGCGGCGCGCCCGGCAAACGGCCTCGCCCGCGAGATCACCGAGCGCAGCGTCACCACCTTCGGCGACGATTTCGCCGTCGCGAATATCGCCTTTCGCCGCGCCGGCGAGCCGCGCCTGGGCCGCCAGAGCCAGAGCTGGGTGCGGCTGCCCGAAGGCTGGCAGGTGGTGGCCGCGCACGTGAGCTGGCAGCAAGCATGAGCCAGCGGCGCTAGCGTACCGGCGCCATCCCGCGCCAGCCATTTCAGGAGCACGCGTTTTTAGATAGCCGGGGCTTGCCCCCGGAGGGGTGTTGTCGTGCCCAGTGAATGCGACAGAGCCAGCAACGAGAGAAAACGGGTCAACCACGGAGGTCTTTATGCAACACAATTTCAAGCCGGTCGCGAAACTGGCAGTCATGGCAGCAGCCTTGATCTGCGGCAACGCCATGGCGCAATCCAGCGTCACGCTTTACGGGATGGTTGACGCTTATGTCGGCGCCACCAAGGCCGGCGGTGCGGACCGCGCCTACGGCGTCAACAGCGGCGGCATGCAAACCTCGTACTTCGGCATCAAGGGCACCGAGGATCTTGGCACCGGCCTGAAGGCGATCTTCGACCTGAACGGTTTCCTGCGCCCGGACACCGGCAAGCAAGGCCGCTTCGACGGCGATGCACTGTTTACCCGCAACGCCTTTGTCGGCCTGCAGAGCGCAACGCTTGGCACGGTGAAGCTCGGGCGCAACACCACACCCTACTTCATCTCGACCATCCTGTTCAACCCGCTGGTGGACTCCTATGTGTTCTCGCCGGCGATCTTCCACACCTACTTCTCGGCCAGCAATGGCCGCGTCTATGACCCGGGCATCATCGGCGACTCGGGCTGGAGCAACTCGCTGGTGTACTCCACGCCGAACTTTAGCGGCCTGACCGCCAACGCGATCTACTCGTTCGGCGAGCAGGCAGGCAGCGTCGGCAAGAACAAGTGGGGCGGCAACGTGCTCTACTTCAACGGCAACTTCGGCGCCACCGTAGCGTTCCAGCAGGTCAAGTTCAACAGCACCCCGGGCGATGTGACCGCGCCCACGGCGCTGGCCGGCTTCGACAAGCAGAACGCCGTGCAGGTCGGCGTGAGCTACGACTTCAAGGTGGTCAAGCTGTTCGCACAGGGCCAGTACATCAAGAGCGACGTCAACAACGCCACGGGCGACATCAAGCACACCAACGGCCAGGTTGGCGCTTCGATCCCGGTGGGCAACGGCAGCGTGCTGGTCTCCTATGCGTACGACAAGACCAAGAACAGTGTCGCGGACTTCAAGCGCAACACGGCCGGCCTCGCTTACGACTACAACCTGTCCAAGCGCACCGACGTGTATGCCGCGTACTTCTACGACAAGCTGAGCGACCAGTCGCACGGCGACAGCTTTGGCGTGGGCATGCGTCACCGCTTCTGATTGGAAGCGCCACGCGGGTGGGCCGTGCTTCGGCGCGGCCCGCTTGCGCAATCTGGAAAGGCTCCGTGGCCGCCCGGCCACCTTTTGTGGTCATTGCACCCCCTTGCGCACCTGCCTTGTTTGGCAAACCTCGCCGAACTGCATACACTGGGCGCCATCGGCACGACTATCCCGTTCACGTTTGCCGGACATGAAGCGCGTCCTTCCCGGAACTCCCGGAACTCCCGTAGCGTCCGTCGCTGCCTGCGCCGCAAGCGATGAGGGCAAGACCGACCTCGACACCCTGCTGACCGAGGTACGCGCCTGCCGCCTGTGCGAAGCGCACCTCCCGCTTGGTCCCCGCCCGGTGGTACAAGCAGCCGCCAGCGCCCGCATCCTGATTGTCGGCCAGGCGCCAGGCACACGCGTGCATGCCAGCGGCATTCCCTGGGACGATCCTAGCGGTGACCGGCTGCGCGAGTGGATGGGCGTGGATAAGACGGTGTTCTACGATGCCGCGCGCATTGCCATCATCCCGATGGGCCTGTGCTATCCGGGCCGTGGCGCCAGCGGCGACCTGCCGCCGCGCAAGGAATGCGCGCCGTTGTGGATGGATGCGCTGCTGGCGTGCCTGCCGGAGATCGAGCTGACCTTGCTGGTCGGGCAGTATGCGCAGCGGCGTTTCCTGGGAGCGGCGGCGCGCGGTGGCGTGACGCCTACCGTGGCGGCCTTTGGCGCGCATGGGCCGCGCTTTATTCCGCTGCCGCACCCATCGCCGCGCAACCAGGGCTGGTTCAAGCACAACGACTGGTTTGCGCGGGACTTGCTGCCGGTGCTGCGCCGGCGCGTGGAGGCCGTTCTATTGGCACCACCCGCTGGCGACGCGAGCTTGGCCCGGGCCCCGGCGAGTTGCGCCTCGGCCATCCAGAGCTCTTGGTCGATGCCGCGCGAGACTTCGGTAAGCACATCAGCGGTGTCGGCATCGCCAGGCTCGTCGGCTGACTACTCTATTTAATCCCCAAAATGGGGACATAAATCCCTCTATTGAGGATTCATCAAATAATCCCTATAATAAGGACACTTGTCCCTATTTAGAGGATTCACCGTGAGCCTTGCCGACTTTCTCTTCACACCGGGCTTGCAGCGAGTGCTCGGAGCCACACTGCTGCAGCCTGACCGCAGTTTTACGCTACAGGAACTGCTGCATCTGGCAGACAGTGGGCGCGGAAGCGCTCAAAAGCAGGTGGACCGCCTAGTCGCCGCCGGCGTACTTCGGGAAGACGCCCGACGAGGCCGGCAACGAAGCATCCGGGCGAATACCGAATTCACCCTCTATCCAGAATTGCTCAGTATCGCGCGCAAATCATTTGCCGTTGTGGAGCCGCTGAAAGAAGCCCTCGCGCCTTTTGCCGACCACATCACCTCAGCGTTCGTGTTTGGCTCCGTGGCCAAGCGCACCGACGGTGGCCAGAGCGATATCGATCTGATTGTTGTCGGCAGCATCCCTCTGCTCGAGCTATCCGAGGCCTTGCACAAGGCCGAACAAGGTCTGCTGCGCCCCGTCAACTTCTCTTTGTACGAGCCTGCTGAATGGGCCGCTCTGTTAGAGTCTGACCCCATCATGGCCCAGATTGCACAAGGCCCTACGCTGAGGGTACTGTGATGCCGCGCGCAGCTGAATACGAAAACCTTATCGAGACGAAAGCCTTTGAGGCGGTCGCCCCAACGCCTGGCGCTATCGCAGGCTTCCTGCGTAATGCAGCGGACTATAGGTCCACAGCCTGGCCGACATCTGCAGGTGTTTACTTTGGCCTACGAAGGCTATTTCCAGGTGGTCCAGGCCGTACTGGAGTTCTATGAGGTACGCACCAAAGATGCCGGCCGTAACCTAGCCATCCAGCGTGTGTCCACCTCGCTGGGCGTGGACTCCCAAGAATTTGCCTTCATCACGAAGGCCCACGAGCGTCGCAACGGTACCTCGTACGTTTCACCGTTTCCCCCGGTATCGAAGGCTGAGGCCGCCACCATGCTGAGCATCTTGGCTAAGTACCTTCCCGTTGCGCATACACTGGCCGGTACGCCGTGAGGCCCTAATTTGCGGAGCAGTTTTTCGCTGAGAGACAAAGTGAAAAATCCTTCGCCAACCCCAGTCGCATGGCTGGGTTTTGGCCGTCCTCACACTACAGAGCACGACGACGCAGATCCCGCTTTGTCAGCAAAAAAAAACTGCGCCACATGGGCGCAGTTTTCTTGCTACTAGCTTTGGCTTCACAGCGGCCAGCGGTGCCGCCTGGCTTGGCCTTACTTGGCAGCCGTGGCGGGCATGACCTTCTCTAAGGCGTCGCGCATCGGCTTCATGGCCGTTTCGTAGGCTGCCACCCAGCTCGGTGCGCTCGCGCCGGCAGCCGGGAACGCGCCACCGGCGCTCGACATCAGGTTCTGGCCGAACGACGCCATGGCTTCCTGGGTCTGCGTGGCGTAGGTGCTCATCTGGCGCTGGGCTTCCTGCGCGAACTCTGCGCCGGTGCTGGCGAAGATCTCGCTCATGTGGCCGGCATAGGCGTTCATCTTCTGGGCAAACCCGTTCGCCAGTTCCGGCTTGAGGCCGGACATGCCGGCGCCTACCGGCTGCTGGCTGGATTCGCGGACGTAGTTCGTGGTATCCGCCAGGCTGGTCTTGACGGCCTGCATGTTCAGCTCGTTGATTTTCTCCGCGCCACGGGCCAGGGGACCGACCAAGGCCAGGAACAGGTCCAGGTTAGCTTGCTGGACGCCGAAGAATTGAGCTTGGGTGGGATGTGCCATGAAATAGTCTCCTGGGGATGATCCAACGCTGTCGAAGAAGGTTCCGTGAGCGGCATCATCGTTTTGCTGCAATGCAGCAATTGGACACATCATAAGCTTATTACCCGAGGAGTCAAGCGATTCCCGGAAAGACTTCTCCGGGCATCGCCAGATGCATCCCATGCATCCCATTCCGCCTTGTTCCGCCTTATTCCGCCGCCGCCGGGATGCATACCAGCAGCCTGTGCCTGCCATCGTCCAGCGGCACGCGCACGGCACCGTCGCCGCATGCCACCGCCAGCCCATCGAGGACGGCATGCGCGCCGCCCGCGCCTGGCGCCAGCGTCTGCACCCGGATGTCGTAGTGGCACGCCCCCAGGCACACCGTCGCCTCAAACCCAGGCCAGGCCGCCGGAATGCTCGGCGCCACGATCAGCCAGCCCGCTTCGCGGCGAATCCCCAGGATGCCTTCCACCCCGGCGCGATACATCCAGCCGGCCGCGCCGGTGTACCAGGTCCAACCGCCGCGCCCGATGTGAGGCGCCACCGAATACACATCGGCCGCGATCACGTACGGCTCGACCTTGTAACGCTGCACGCCTGCGGGCGTGCTGGCGTGGTGGATGGGGTTGAGCATCGAGAACAGGTCCACGGCCTTTGCGCCCGCGCCGAGACGGGCAAAGGCAAGCACCGACCACATCGCGGCGTGGCTGTATTGCCCGCCGTTCTCGCGCACGCCCGGGGGATAGCCTTCGATGTAGCCAGGATCGGGCGAGGCGCCATTGAAGGGCGGCGCGAACAGCAGCGCCAGGCCGTCGTTGCGCCGCACCAGGTGCTCGGCCATGGCCGCCATGGCGGTGGCAGCGCGCACGGGATCCCCGGCGCCCGACAGCACGGCCCACGACTGGGCAATGGCGTCGATCCGGCAGGCCGGGCTGGTCTTTGAACCCAGCCAGCTGCCGTCATCGAAAGTGGCACGGCGATACCATTCGCCGTCCCAGCCGTCGCGCTCCAATGCCGCGCCCAGCATTGCCCCGTGGGCACGCCAGTGCGCTGCGCGCCCGGCATCGCGCACCTCGGCAAGCGGCGCGAAGAGTGCGATCGTGCGCATCAGCAGCCAGCCAAGCCACACGCTCTCGCCCTTGCCGCCGGCCCCGACCCGGTTCATGCCGTCGTTCCAGTCACCGCCGCCGATCAGCGGCAGGCCATGCTCGCCGGTCAAGGCAAGGCATCGCTCGATGCCGCGCGCGCAATGCTCGAACAGCGAGGCCGACGCCTCCCCGGTCATCGGCTGGAAGAAGACGTCATGCGCATCCGCGCCGAGCACCGGCCCGTCGAGGAAGGACACCGCCTCATCCAGCACCGCCGCATCGCCAGAGCCGGCAATGTAGGTCGCCGTGGCGAAGGCCAGCCAGACGCAATCGTCGGAGATGCGCGTGCGCACGCCCTGCCCGGTGTGCGGCAGCCACCAATGCTGGACGTCGCCTTCGGCAAATTGCCTGGCCGCGGCACGCAGCAGGTGCTGGCGCGTGGCCGCCGGCTTGGCGAAGGTAAGCGCCATGGTGTCTTGCAACTGATCGCGAAAGCCATAGGCACCGCTCGCCTGGTAGAAGGCCGAGCGGGCCCAGATGCGGCAGGCCAGGGTCTGGTACAGCAGCCAGCCGTTGAGCATGATGTCCATTGCCCGGTCCGGCGTGCTGACCTGCACGGCGCCAAGCAGGCTATCCCAGTGCCCGGTCACGGCATCGAGCACGGCGTCGAGATCGGCAGCGCGATAGCGGGCGATCAGCGCCCTCGCCGCCCCGGCCGAGCCGCACTCGCCGAGAAACGCGACGATATCGAGCGTCTCGCCCGCGGCAAGCTCCACGACACACTGCACCGCGGCGCACGGATCCAGCCCCGCGCCCACCGCGCCGGACAACGGCGTGGTGCCAAGCAGGGCCGCCGGCGCCTCGGCGCCGCCGTTGTAGCCGAGGAATTCCGTGCGGTCGGCGGTCCAGGCCGTTTGCCTGCCGCCGAGATCGGCAAAGGCGACCCGGCCCGGGAAGGCGGAGCTCCAGGGATTGCGCGCCAGCATCGCGCCGGTGGCCTCGTCGCGCTCGGTCACGATGAACGGTGCCGATGCGCCGCGCGACGTGCCGAGTACCCACTCCACGTAGGCGGTGACAGACAGCCGGCGGCGCCCGGCGGTCAGGTTGCTCAGCGTCAGCCGTGAAATCTTGACCGGGTCTTCCAGCGGGACGAACTGCAGCAGCTCAGCCGCGATGCCGTTCGCGTGGTGCGCAAAGCGGCTGTAGCCATGGCCGTGGCGGGCCGTGTAGGTGCCTGCGTCGCGGATGGGCTGCGCGGTCGGGCTCCAGACTTCAAGGCTGTCTTCGTCGCGGATGTAGAACGCTTCGCCGGCCGGATCCAGCACCGGGTCGTTGGACCAGGGCGTGAGCTGGTTCTCGCGGCTGCTCTCGGCCCAGGTATAGCCGCTGCCCTGTGCCGAGGCATGGAAACCAAAGCTGGGGTTGGCGATCACGTTGATCCAAGGCGCGGGTGTGGTGGCGGCGCCGTCAAGCACGATCACATACTCCCGCCCGTCCTTGTCGAAGCCGCCGAGGCCGTTGAAGAACTCGAGCGCCGACGTGGCTGGCGCTGGCGCTGGCATTGGCGCCGGCCGTGGTGGCGTGCGGCGGCGTATGGGCGCGGCGCGCTGCGGCGCCTGGGGCACCCGGCCAAGTTGTTCGGCAATGGCCCCCCTGCGCGCGGACAGCGCGACGCGGGCCACCGACAAGAGCAGCGCGCGGGCATCGCAGTGCATCAGGTCGGCGCGCAGCGTGTAGACCGAGCCCTGGGCGAGCTCATCGCCAAAGCGTGGCCGCGACTGGCTGCTGCGCACCGCGGTGTCGATGGCGTTCTGCAGGTCCTGCGTATAAGACGACGCGCGCTCGTTGACGATGACCAGGTCCACGCCAAGCCGCTTCATGCGCCAGTACTCGTGCGCGCGCAGCAACTGGCGCACCTGCGCCATATCCTCGATCTCGTCGATGCGCAGCAGCACGATCGGCAGGTCGCCGGAGATGGCGTGCGGCCAAAGCCCGGACTGCGGGCCCGCGCCGCGGGCTATGGCCTCGGAGGAACCCCGAAAGCGGGGATCGGCGTAGAGGATCGGCGCGGCCAGGCGCTGGAAATCGGCCGCTTCGTCTGCCTTGACGTCGAGATGGCGCAACTGGACCTGGGCCTGCGTCCAGGCCAGGGTCTTGGCGCGCTCGAAGGCACTGCGGTCATGGTGCTTGTCGATCAGATCCAGCAGCGCGGCGCGCGAGGGCGCCACCAGCGTCCAGAATGCGATGCGCGCCACGCCGCCCGGTGCGACCCGCACGCGCTGCCTGAGCGAAAAGATGGCGTCGAGCACCGTGCCCGTGGTGTTGGACAGCGCACGGCCATGCCGCACGCCGTGCGCTATCCTGCCCGTTTGCCCCGCTTCCAGGAAGCGCGCCCGGTCGGTCTCGTACTGCGGATCCGCTACCACATCGCCTTCGACGATGGCGAAATGGGCAGCCCATATCGTGGGCTCCGTCGGCGAGCGCGGGCGGCGCGTGGCAACCAGCGCGCCGAACTCGGGCAGGTACTCGGTTTCCACAAACAGCTTGGAGAAGGCCGGATGCGCGGCGTCGGCCGCCGGCACGGTCAGCACCAGTTCCGCATACGAGGTCAGCTCGATCTCGCGCGCGCGCCGCCCGCTGTTGGCCAGCGAAACCCGCCGCACTTCCCCATCATCCTCGCCGGAGACCAGGATGGAGAGCGTGGTGACCAGGCTGCCATCGCGGCGGATGAACTCCGCGTGGTCTTCTGCGAAGACCACTTCGCTGCCCTGCTCGCCATCGTCCGTATCGCCGCCGGCAAATTGCGCGCCGGCCGGCCAGACGGCACGGCTTTGCGTATCGCGCAGGAAGATAAAGCTGCCAGCGTCGTCGCGGGTGGCATCCTCGCGCCAGCGCGTCACCGCCAGGTCGCGCCAGCGGCTGTAGCCCGCGCCGGCCGCGGTCAGCATCACCGCGTAGCGCCCGTTCGACAGCAGATGCGTGACGGGCGCACCGGGCGCATAGCCCGCAAGCCTGCGCACCGTGGAATCCTCGCTGCCGGACTCCATCGTGGACGCTTTCACCTCTTCGGCGCGCGGATGCGCAATGGCGACGTTGCGCGGCATGCGCTCCTGCAGCAGCAGCTCGGTGGCCTGGATCATCGGCTCGCGGTGAAAGCGCTCCCGCATCTGGCCGCCGTGCAGCGTGTTGGCGATCGCCACGATGGTCATGCCCTGATGGTGGGCCATGTAGCTGCGCACGATGGCGAACGCCTCATCCTCGGGCAGCCGGGAGCGGGTGAAATCGATGGCCTCGTAGAAGCCGAAGCGCCCCTTTGCCCCCATCCGCGCCAGACGCGCGAAGTTCTGCTGCGCGCCTTGCGGATCCACCATGGTGGCCAGCCCGCTCGCATAAGGTGCGATCACCACATTGTCGGAAAGCCCGCGTTTCAGGCCCAGGCCAGGCACGCCGAAGTTGGAGTACTGGTAGGTGAACTCCATGTCGCGCGCGTTGTAGGCGGATTCGGACACGCCCCATGGCACGCCCAGCGCGCGGCCGTAGCCTTGCTGGCGCTCCACCACCAGCCGGTTGGTCTGCTCGAGCAGGCTGCCCGCCGGCGCGCGCATGATCAGCGACGGCATCAGGTACTCGAACATCGACCCGGACCACGAGATCAGCGCCGACCCATTGCCCAGCGGCGTGGCCGTGCGCCCAAGCCGGAACCAGTGGCGTGTCGACACATCGCCCTTGGCGATGGCAAACAGGCTGGCAAGACGGGCCTCCGACGCAAGCAGGTCATAGCAGCTGACATCGAGCCGGTTGTCGTCCTGCGAGTAGCCGATCGAAAGCAGCTTGCGCTCTTCGTCAAACAGGAACGCAAAATCCATCGACAGCGCCATGTCGCGCGCAACGACGGCCAGCGCTTGCAGGCGCGCGCCGAGCAGGTCCGGCGCTTCGATCCGCTCTACCCGGTCTTGCTCGTGCTCGGCCACGGCCTTGCGCAGCGCCTGCACCCAGAAGGCCAGGTCGCCAAGGCTGTCGTCGCCGGTGGCGGGCAGGATGTCGCTGGCGATCGCGGCGGCTTTTTCCGTCAGCCGCTTGAGCGCGGGCATCAGCATGGCCATGGCCTGCGTGCCCTGCGTGCCCTGCGTGCCGTTAAGCTGGGTTTCGACCTGTTCCAGGAGTTCGCCGAGCTTGCCGGCGCGCTCGCCGCCCGCCAGCGCCAGCCCGGCAATGGCCTCGCGCGCCAACGTGACGGTATCCATCATGCCGAGCCGGAAATCCGGCGTCACCTCGGCATGGGTCCATTCCTCACAGGCATTGGCCAGCGCAATCAGGTGGCCAGCCAGGTTGCCGCTGTCGACCGATGAAACATAGGCAGGCGTCAGGGCACGCAGATCCTGCGTGCCATACCAGTTATAGAAGTGGCCATGGCAGCGCTGCAGCTTTTGCATGGCGGCGAAGGCTGCTTCCAGCCGCGCGGCCGTGGCCGCCGTACCGCTCCAGCCGAAGTCGCGCGCGGCGATGGCCGATAGCAGGTACAGGCCGATGTTGGTAGGCGAGGTCCGGTGCGCCAGGACCGGCTTCGGGCGCTCCTGGAAATTGTCGGGCGGCAGCATGTTGTCCGCTGGCGTGACCATGGTCTCGAAAAAGCGCCAGGTGCGGCGCGCGGTCAGGCGCAGCTCGCGCGTGTCAGCATCCGACACTACCAGCCGCCGTGCCACCTTCGGTGCCCGGCTTGCCCACAGCGCCAGCATGGGCGCGGCCAGCCAGAGCCATCCAAGCGGCAGCGCGAGCGGCCAGGACGCGGGCGCGAAGGCCAGCGTGCCCGCCAGCAGCGCCAGCGTCAGCAAGACGCCGCCCGCCATCTGGCGGTAGGAGCCGGCCAGGTCAAGCCGGGGGCTGGTCATGGACTGGGCGGCCGTGGTCCACTCCAGCAGGTGGCGGCGGGTCAAGCGCAGCCGCACCAGCGTGCGCGCGATGGCGTCGCTCATGCGCCAGGCCACGTCGGGCAGGAACGCCAGCGTCAGCAGCACCTGCGCCACGGCGGCGCGCAGGTCGTCCCACAGTATCCTCACGTGGGTGCGCAGCTGGATGCCGGCACGATGGGGAATGACGGAAAACACACCCGGCAACAGGGCGGGAATCGCCATGGCCGCCAGCAACAGCAGCGTGCCGCGCAAAGCCGCGCCCGGCGGCAGCAGCCAGCACGCGCCAAAGCACAGCAGCAGCGACGGTGCTAGCACCGAGCGCCGCAGGTTGTCCAGCATCTTCCAGCGGCCGAGCATCGGCACCGCCTGGCTGCCCTTGCGGCCGCGCACGATCCAGCCAAGGAGTTGCCAGTCGCCACGCGTCCAGCGATGCTGGCGTTTGGCCGCCACGTCATAGCGCGCGGGAAAATCCTCGACGACCTCGATATCCGAGGCCAGCCCGGCACGGGCGAACATGCCCTCGAACAGGTCGTGGCTGAGCACCGCGTTCGCCGGCACGCGGCCGCGCAGCGCGGCCTCGAAGGCATCCACGTCATAGATGCCCTTGCCGGTATAGGAACCCTCACCGAAGATGTCCTGGTACACGTCCGACGCGGCCGCCGCATAGGGATCGATGCCGCCTGGCGCGGAGAATATGCGCTGATAGAACGAGCCCTCGCTCCCCACCGGCAGGGATGGCGTGACGCGTGGCTGCAGGATGGCGTAGCCGCCAATGACACGTTGCAGCGTCTCGTCGAACCTTGGCCGGTTCAGCGGGTGGGCCATCTTGCCGATCAGCCGGAGCGCCGCGTCGCGCGGCAAGCGCGTGTCGGCATCGAGCGTGATCACGTAACGCACGTCGGGCGGAACCTGGGGCGGCGCGCCATCGACAGCAACAAAGCTGGTGTCCGTGGCGCCGCGCAGCAGGCGGTTGAGTTCATGGAGCTTGCCGCGCTTGCGCTCCCAGCCCATCCACTTGCCTTCTCCGGCGTTGAACATGCGGTGCCGGTGCAGCAGCAGGAAGCGGTTGCCGGCGGGGCCCGGCCCGTAGCGGCGATTCAGCGCGCCGATGGCTTCGGCCGCCACCGCCAGCAAGGCCGCGTCGCCGGGCATGACGGCCTGGTCGGCGTCGGTGCCGTCGGTGAGCAGCGCAAAGGTCAGGTCACCACCGGCGCCGGCGAGATGGTGCACCTCCAGGCGCTCGATCTGCTCGCGCAGGCTGGCTTCGCCCGATAGCAGCGTAGGCACCGCCACCAGCGTGCGCAGCGCTGGCGGCACGCCCGCCGTGAGCTCAAGCCCCGGCAGGATGGATGCGCCAAAGAGCCAGGCGATGCCGCGGTTGACCACCGCCGTTGCCACCTCGCTGGCCGGGACAAAGCCCAGGCAGCCGATCAGCGCAAGCCAGCCGCCGGAGAGCGCCGGCATGGCCGCCGCCGCAAGCAACCAGAGCGATCCACCGAGCAGCGCAAGGGTGACCAGCAGGATGGCGCCCACATAGCCACCAATGCCCAGCGCGATATTGAGGCGGGAAAACCGCAGCCGCGCCGGGGGACGAAAGCCGATTGCGCGCTCGAAGGCACGCCGGCCCTCCGCGATCAGGTGATATCCCGGGTCCCCGATGCGCTGCGCCTGCGCCGCATCGGCGGTGCCTGCCGCCGCGGCGCGGGCCGTGGCCAGCGCTAGATCGGCAATCTCCAGCTCCGAGGCAGGCGAGCCGCGCGCGAGCTGCTCGATGGCGCTGCGGTAAAGATTGCGCGTGGGGAAGTCCATGTCGGCGTAGCCGCTGCCATCGCGCAAACGCGCGTCGACCAGGCTCACGCTCTCGAACAGTTCGGCCCAGTCGATATCCGATATCAGCCGCATGCTGGTAATGACATTGCGCACGGTCACGTTGGATGCGCCCTGGCGCTGCTGGGCGTGGCGCACCACGTCCTCGATGGATGCGCCCTGCCGGCCGAGCCGCTCTTCCAGCCAGCCCAGGGTTGGCGTGGTCCGTGGGTCCTGGTCCCGCAGGCGCTTGGCCAGTTGCGCGGCGAACAGCTCCGACAACGGCGCGGCGGCGCGCGAGGCGATATCCGTGTCGAGCGCCGAGCGGGCGCAGCCCGACTTGAGCAGTTGCCTGGACAGATCGTCCGCGTCGGCGCGGGCGATGCGCCCGGCGGTCATCTGCTCGGCCAGGCGGCGCAGGTTCTCGATCAGCACGATGCGCAGCGTGATGGCCACGGCCCACAGCTCGCCGATGGTCAGCGGCTGCACGCGCTGGTAGGCGGCAATGAAGCGCCGCAGGGTGTCCGGGTCGATATGGCTGTCGGTATGCGCGACAAAGGCCCAGGCAAGGCCAAATACGCGGGGATAGCCGGCGAAGGGACCCTCGCTGAGCTTGGGCAGCTGGCGATAGTAGCCAGGCGGCAGGTCATCGCGGATCTCGCGGATCTGCGCTTCCACTAGGTGGTAGTTGTCCAGCAGCCACTCGGCCGCGGGCACCACGGCCCTGCCGCTCTCCAGCTCCGCCGCGCTGGCCCGGTAGGCCGCGAGCAGTACTTCGGCATTGTCGTTGAGGCGGCTGCGCAGCGTGCGCACGCGCGGGGGCTTGGCGGTAACGGGCTGGGCGGCGGCAAGGCTTTGCGCATGCTGCTCCAGCCGCTCGATGCCGAACAGCTCCTCCCGGACTGGCGCCTTGCTGTCCCACGGCGAAGGGATGGATGCGTACTCGAACGTACGGCCTAGCACTGAATACATGGGCGCCTTGGTTGCCAACGGGGATCGGGAGACGGGTTCGCCTCCTTAAAAACGGCTGGCCGGCAAGCCTGAAGCTTGCCGGCCATCACGCGATCGCTTCGCGGACTGTTGCGCCAAGGCGAGCTTTCTCGCCTCTTTCTCGCCTATAGGCGGCCCATCAGCACCAGCACAAGCACCACGATCAGCAGCAGGCCCAGCACGCCGCTGGGCATGTAGCCCCAGGAACGGCTATGCGGCCAGGTCGGCATGGCACCGAGCAAGACAAGCACCAGCACGACCAGTAATACGGTTCCTAGCATGGAACGCTCCTTTCCCGACTCCGCGTAATGGGCCAGGCCGCCGCCGATACCTCGCCAGGGGACCGGAATCTTCGAGCCCGATGCGAATGTAGCCGCGCCGTTTGGCATGGACCTGACCGCTACGGGCACGTTGCCATGGATGGCGTGCGGTGTCGGTACGATGACGGACAATTGGCGCCCGCTACCGGGGCTGAGGCTTGGGGGGTTGGGCCTTGGCGGTTGGACGGCGCAGGAGTGAGAGCGAGCGGAAAACACGACGGGCATGACCGCCGTGTGGTGGCCTTGAGGCCAGCGGGAAGGCAGCATGCTTCGGGAAAGAACTGAACCAGGGGCAAGGCCGCAGGCGGAAAGTCGTGGGTGCGACTGGGGTCAGGTCCAGACAGCCGGCCGCGCGTATTCGCAGCGCCGCTGTGCGCGCATCTTCGCATACTCCAGCCCGGAACCCTTCTTATATTTCCGGCGGCGGCGTTTCTGCGCCCCGCGAGCACGCCAGGCCGCGCTTGCTCGCTCGCCATGTGTCATAAGAGACACATTGACACCCTGACCGCCTATCCCGACGCTGGATTTTCTGCACGCCACCAAACCGTGCGCCGCGCCCCATTCCTGCTCGCCAATCCCGAAACCCTGCTGCCGGTGCCCATTTTTTGCGCATGGCACCATTCCCCCGGCAAGCCGCCGAAGCCGCCCGGCAGCCCGCCATCCACGCCAAGGCAAGCCCGCATTCCCTTGAAAATCAACGCCTTGCATCTCGCACTGCAACATATGCGGCTGCAAATTGAACACGTGGCCTGAACTTTGCGTAATCGGTATAAGTGCCAACTGTCGACAGCTGACCATCGACCTACAGTGACCTAATCGCCAATCCAAGGAAACACAAACATGGGCAACAACGTCTCTTCCCGCCTGGTTCCCGCCATCTCCGAGGCCGAGCAACAGGTGCGTGAGGATCTCGCCGCCGCATACCGCCTGGTCGCCCTGTACGGCATGGACGACAGCATCTACACCCATATCTCGGCCCGGGTGCCGGGCACCGAGGACCGCTTCCTGATCAACCCGTTCGGGATGCTGTTCCGGGATATCACCGCGTCTTCGCTGGTGTGCATCGACCTGGATGGGAACATCATCAGCGGCCCGCCGGGGCAAGACGTGAACCCGGCGGGCTTCACCATCCACAGCGCCGTGCATGCCGCCCGGCATGACGCGGTCTGCGTGCTGCATACGCATACCGTGGCGGGCGTGGCCGTATCGTCACTGGCGTGTGGCCTGCAGCCCTCCAACCAGTGGGCGCTGCAATTCCATGACCGCGTGTCGTACCACGACTTCGAAGGCATTGCGCTGGACCACGAGGAGCGCGTGCGCCTGGTGGCCGATCTCGGCCCGGACAAGCGCGCCCTGATCCTGCGCAATCACGGCCTGGTGACGCTGGGCCGCAGCGTGGCGGAGGCCTTCATCCTGATGCACAACCTGGAGCGCGCCTGCCGCGTGCAGGTGGCGATCCAGTCCAGCGGCCAGCGCGTCAATCCGGTGCCGCCAGCCATTTGCGAGAAGACCGCGCGCCAGTACGAGAGCGGCGACACCAACCGCCTGCCCGGCGCGGCCGATCCGTACGCGCGGGAATGGCGCGCCTTGCGGGAGCGGCTGGAGCCGGCCGCTGCCACGTCGTTCCGCGAGTGACGCCCTGCCTGCCCTGCCCGCCCCGCGCGCTTTCGCCATTTTGTGTTGCCAGTTCCGTCTTGCCAGTTACCCATCCCTAGCCCCCAGGAGAGTTCCGCAATGAATCGTCGCCAACTGATCAAAATGGGTGTTGCCACCACCGGGCTGTCGCTCGCCGGTGTGCCTTTCCACGTCCTCGCGGCCGGCAAGAAAGGCGGCGTGATCAACGCGCTCGTCCAGCCTGAGCCTTCCGGCCTGATGATCGGCATTACCCAGAATGGCCCCACCCAGCTGATCTCCGGCAACATCTATGAGGGCTTGCTGCGCTACGACGAAAAGCTGGAGCCGCAGCCAGCGCTGGCGACCTCCTGGACGGTAAACCCGGCCGGCACCGTGTACACATTCAAGCTCAAGCCCAAGGTCACCTGGCATGACGGCAAGCCGTTTACCGCGGCCGACGTGGTGTTCTCCGCCGACGTGTTCCTGCGCAAGACCCACGCCCGGCTGCGCGCCAACCTGGCTGCGGTGGAGAGCATCCGCGCGGTGGACCCGCTCACGGTGGAGTTCAAGCTGAAGTACCCGTTCAGCCCGTTCCTCGGCATCTTCGAAGTGGGCACCATGCCCATGGTGCCCAAGCATATCTACGAGGGCACGGATTTCCTGACCAACCCGGCCAACGCCAAGCCCATCGGCACTGGCCCGCTGAAGTTCAAGGAATGGGTGCGCGGCTCGTACATCCAGCTGGTGCGCAACGACGCGTATCACCAACCCGACGTGCCGCTGGTCGACAGCGTGTACTTCCACGTGATCCCCGATGCCTCGGCGCGCGCCGCGGCGTTCGAGTCCGGCAAGGTCGACCTGGTGCCCGGCGGCGCGGTGGAGTACTTCGACGTGGCGCGCCTGAGCAAGCTGCCCGGCGTGCAGGTCACCACCAAGGGCTGGGAGTTCTTCGCGCCGCACTCGTGGCTGTGGGTCAACAACCGCAAGGCGCCGATGGACAACATCAAGTTCCGCCAGGCGCTGGCCTTTGCCATCGACCGCGACGCGATCGCCAAGGTGGCATGGCAAGGCTATGCCAAGAGCGCCACCGGCCCCTTCAACAGCCATATCAAGTACGCCAGCACCGACGTGGCCAAGTATCCGCGCGACCTGGCTCGCGCCAAGCAGCTGCTGACCGAATCCGGCTACAAGGGCGAAACCCTGCGTCTGCTGCCCCTGCCCTACGGCGAAACCTGGACCCGCTCCGCCGAGATCGTTCGGCAGAACCTGCAGCAGGCCGGCGTGAAGATCGAGATGACCCCCACCGACGTGGCGGGCTGGGGCGAGCGGCTGAACAAATGGGACTACGACCTGGCCTTCACCTATGTCTACCAGTACGGTGACCCGGCGCTGGGCGTGGCGCGCAACTACACTTCGGACAACATCGCGCAAGGCTCGCCCTTCAACAATGTGGAGGGCTATCGCAACGCCAAGGTCGACGAGTTGTTCCAGGCTGGCGCGCGCGAGATCGACCCCGCCAAGCGCGCAGCGATCTACCACGAAGTGCAGAAGATCCTGGTGGACGAGATGCCGGTGGTGTGGCTGCACGAGCTCAACTTCCCCACGCTGTACCGCAGCCGCATCAACAATCCCATCAGTTCCGGCATTGGCCTGAACGACGGCATCGGCCGCGCCTGGCTGGCGTGATGGCAGTCATCTTTATCTCTGGGGCAAAGCCATGAGTCGTACGCAGCGCATGCTAGGCCGGGTGGTACAGGGCGTGATCGCGATCCTGGTCATCGCGACCGTCAACTTCCTGCTGATCCGGGCCGCGCCGGGAGACCCTGTCTCGGTGATGGCTGGCGAGGCCGGGGCCTCCGACCCGCAGTTCGTGGCGCAGTTGCGCACGCAGTTCGGGCTGGACAAACCGGTGCCGGAGCAGCTTGCCACTTACCTCGGCCATGTGGTGCACCTGGACCTGGGCTACTCCTACCGCCAGCAGCAGCCGGTGCTGGACCTGATCCTGCAGCGCCTGCCTGCCACGCTGATCCTGACCGGCAGCGCCTTCTTGCTCTCCGTGCTGTTCGGCGTGGTGCTGGGGGCGTGGGCTAGCCGGCGCGCGGGGAGCTGGGTGGACAACGCCATCACCCTGTTCGCCCTGGTGTTCTACGCAACGCCCTTGTACTGGCTGGCGATGATGGCGGTGCTGCTGTTCTCGGTCAAGCTCGACTGGCTGCCCGGCTTTGGCTACTTCACCGTGGGGGCGGACCTGCATGGCCTGGCGCTGGTGTTCGACATTGCCACGCACCTGGTGCTGCCCGCGCTCACGCTGGCGCTGTTCTACATGGCGGTGTATGCGCGCATGACGCGGGCCTCGATGTTGGAGGTGGCGCAGATGGATTTCGTCAAGACCGCGCGCGCCAAGGGTGTGCGGCCCGGGCGCATCCAGCGCGCCCACATCCTGCGCAACGCCCTGCTGCCGGTGGTGACGCTGGCCGGCATCCAGGCCGGCGGCATGATCGGCGGCGCGGTGCTGACCGAGACGGTGTTCGCCTGGCCGGGCATTGGCCGCCTGATGTTCGACGCCCTGCTGCAGCGTGACTACAACCTGCTGCTGGGCTGCTTCCTGGTCACCGCGGCCATGGCCGTGTTGTTCAACCTGTTGACCGACTTTGTCTACACGCTGGTCGACCCGCGGATCGAGATGCAATGAAAAACACTTTCTGGCGGCGGTTCTGCCGCAACAAGGCAGCCGTGCTCGGCATGGTGGTACTGGTGGGCTTTGCCGTGCTCGCGCTGTTCGGGCCGTGGATGGCCGGGCATGATCCCTGGGACATGGTGCAGCAGCCGTTCCTGCAACCGATGCAGGAACCCGGCTTTGCCATGGGCACCGACACCATGGGGCGCGACATCCTGGCGGGCGTGATCCACGGCGCGCGCATCTCGCTGCTGATCGGCGTGGTGTCCACGGTGGTCTCGCTCTTGATCGGCGTGACGCTGGGCGCCATTTCCGGCTACTTCGGCGGGTGGATCGATGCGGCGCTGATGCGCTTCACCGAGCTGTTCCAGGCGGTGCCGAGCTTTGCGCTGGCGCTGGTGCTGGTGGCGATCTTCGAGCCGTCCATCGGCTCCATCGTGGCAGCGATCGCCATCGTGTCCTGGCCGCCGGTGGCGCGCCTGGTGCGCAGCGAGTTCCTCACGCTGCGCCAGCGCGACTTTGTGCAAGCCGCGAAGCTGGCCGGGCAATCGACACCGCGCATCATCCTGTCGCAGATCCTGCCTAATGCCAGCTCGCCCATCGTCGTGATGGCCTCGCTGATGGTGGCGACCGCCATCCTGCTGGAATCCAGCCTGAGCTTCCTGGGTCTCGGCGACCCGAACCACATGAGCTGGGGCTATATGGTGGGCTCGGCGCGCACCGTGCTGCGCCAGGCCTGGTGGATGGCGGTGTTCCCCGGCACGGCCATCCTGCTGACGGTGCTCGCGCTCAATATGGTGGGCGAAGGCCTGAACGACGCGCTCAATGCGCGCCTTGGCGGGAGTGGACGATGAGCACACCGGTACTAGATATCCAGGACCTGAGCATCCGCCTGCCTGCCGGCGGCGACCGCGCGCTGGCAGTGCAGGCAGCCTCGCTGACGCTGCAAGCGGGCCAGACGCTGTGCGTGGTGGGCGAGTCCGGCTCCGGCAAGTCCATGATCGCCAATGCGGTGATGGGCCTGCTGCCGCGGCCCCATGTGGAGCCGGTGGCCGGGCGCATCCTGTTCGAGGGCCAGGACCTGCTGCAGCTGGATGACGACGCCATGCGCGAGCTGCGCGGGCAGAAGATCGGCATGGTGTTCCAGGAACCCATGACGGCGCTCAACCCGGTCATGCGCATCGGCGACCAGATCGCCGAAGTGTTCGACGCGCACCAGCGGCTGGGCGCGGCCGAGAAGCGCAAGCGCATCGTGGCGGCGCTGGCCGACGTGGGCCTGCCCGATCCGGAGCTGCTGTATGACAGCTACCCCTTCCGCCTGTCGGGCGGGCAACGCCAGCGCGTGATGATCGCGTGCGCCATGGCGCTGGAGCCGCGCCTGCTGATCGCCGACGAGCCCACCACCGCGCTCGACGTCACCACGCAGGCGCAGATCCTGCAACTGATCCGCGAGCTGCAAAAGCGGCGCGGCATGGCCGTGCTGTTCATCACGCACGATTTCGGCGTGGTGTCGGAGATCGCCGACCAGGTGGTGGTGATGCAGACCGGCACCATCGTCGAGACCGGGCCGGCCGCGCGCGTGCTGACCGATCCGCAGCATTCCTATACCCGCAAGCTGATCAGCGCCATTCCCGGCGGGCACCTGCGCCAGCCGCCCGTGCAGGTGGAGGTCAACCGCGTGCTGCAGGTGCAGGACCTGTGCAAGACCTACCGCACCGGTGGCGGTCTGCTGCGGCGCGGGCGCGAGGTGCAAGCCGCGCGCAACGTGAACTTCGAGCTGCTGCGCGGGCAAACGCTCGGGCTGGTGGGTGAATCGGGCTCCGGCAAATCGACGGTGGGCCGCTGCATCGTGGGCCTGGCACCGTTCGACAGCGGCCGCATCGTGATCAACGGGCGCAACCTGTCCCAAGGCGGCGGGCTGCTGCAGCGCGCGGGCGGCAAGCTGCAGATGGTGTTCCAGGACCCTTATGCCTCGCTCAATCCCCGGCATCGGATCGGTGCGGCCATCGCTGCCGGCCCCATCGCGCAGGGCGTATCGCGCCAGGAGGCACAGGCGCGCACGCTGGAGCTGCTCGGGCTGGTCGGGCTGGGGCCGGAGGCGGCCGAGCGCTACCCGCATGAGTTTTCCGGCGGGCAGCGCCAGCGCATCGGCATTGCCCGGGCGCTAGCGATGCAGCCGGAATTGCTGGTGGCGGACGAGCCCGTCTCCGCGCTGGATGTGTCGGTGCAGGCGCAGGTGCTGGAGCTGTTCGCCAAG
Source organism: Cupriavidus sp. GW822-FHT03E04 (assembly GCF_058801495.1). Classification (NCBI taxonomy): domain Bacteria; kingdom Pseudomonadati; phylum Pseudomonadota; class Betaproteobacteria; order Burkholderiales; family Burkholderiaceae; genus Cupriavidus; species Cupriavidus sp. GW822-FHT03E04. The sequence continues at coordinate 11,530 of NZ_JBXANI010000010.1, read as the reverse complement.
GTGCGCGAGCAGTTCAAGCTGGCTATGGTCTTTATCACCCACGACCTGCGCGTGGCCGCGCAGATGTGCGACAAGATCGCCGTCATGCAGCGCGGCGAGGTGGTCGAGTACGGCGAGACGGCTCGCGTGCTGAGCGCACCCGAGCATGCCTACACGCGCAAGCTGATCGAAGCCATCCCGCGCCTGACCCGGGTGCAGGAGGCAGCGCAGGCACCCGAGACACCAGAAACACCAGAGCCAGCCCGCCTGCAAGCGGTCGGGGGCTACGCATGACCCGCACCGACCTCGACAATCTGGCCGGAACACGCAACAAGATGGACATGACGACAACCAAGCCTCCCTGTGTGGCACTGCTCAGCAGCGTGCTCGACATGCACTACCTGGTACCCGCCTTCCGCGCGGCGGCGCCCGGGCTGGACCTGCGCGTGGGCGCCGACCTGGGCACGCTTGACGACATCGATGCCGCGGTCTGCTGGGCGCCCCCGCCCGGCTTGCTGGCGGCCATGCCCAAGCTGAGCCTGGTGCAGTCGCTGGGCGCGGGCATCGACCACCTGCGCAGCGATCCGGACCTGCCGCCAGGGCCAACCGTCTGCCGCATCGTGGATACCGCCATGGCGGGCACCATGACGGCCTACGTGACGTGGGCCGTGATCCAGCACCAGCGCAGCATGGGCGCCTATTTGGCCAGCGCGGCGGCCGGGCAGTGGCAAGAGCAGCCCATCGTGGCGCCGTCGCGGCACCGGGTGGGCATTGCGGGGCTGGGCACGCTGGGCATTGCCAGCGCCCGCGCGCTGCAGGCGGTGGGCTATGCGGTGCGCGGCTGGAGCCGCAGCCCCAAGGCGGACCTGCCCGAGGGCGTGGAAGCCTTCCACGGCCAGGACGGCCTGGATGCCTTCCTGGCGGGCTGCGACGCGCTGGTTTGCCTGCTGCCGCTCACCGCGCAGACGCAGGGTTTCCTGTGCGCGGACCTGTTCGCCCGCCTGCCGCGCGGCGCGCACTTGATCAACGTAGGCCGGGGCGGCCACCTGGTCGAGGCCGACCTGCTGCGCGCGCTGGACGACGGTACGCTGGGCGCGGCCACGCTGGATGCCTTCCAGCACGAGCCGCTGCCATCCGGGCATCCGTTCTGGCGGCATCCGCGCATCAACGTCACGCCGCATGTGGCGGCCCGCACCGATCCGGCGACGATCGCGCGCCAGACGCTGGATAATCTGGCCCAGCTGCGCCGCGGGCAGCGACCTGCCGTGGCAGTCGACCCGGCACAGGGATATTGATATTGACGCGTTTGACCTTGGCATGCCGCTGCCCCAGCACTCCGACACACCCGATACCAACAACAGGACGTCACTGACATGACCGTCGCCTTGCCCTCCCACGCCGCCCTTGCCGCAGACGATATCGCGGCCCATCTGCATCCCTTTACCAACCTGGCCGCCCACCCCGGCGTCGGCCCGCTCGTCATCACCAAAGGCGACGGCATCTATGTGGAGGACGACCAGGGCAAGCGCTACCTGGAGGGGATGTCCGGCCTGTGGTGCAGCTCGCTCGGATTCAGCCATGCGCGCGTGATCGAGGCCGGCGTGCAGGCCATGCGCACGCTGCCCTACTATCACACGTTCAACCATCGCTCCAACCCGGCGGCCATCATGCTGGCCGAGAAGCTGGTGGCGATGGCGCCGGTACCGATGTCCAAGGTGTTCTTCGCCAACTCCGGCTCGGAGGCCAATGACACCGCCGTGAAGCTGGTCTGGTATTACCACAACGCCATCGGCAAACCGGACAAGAAAAAGATCATCGCGCGCACCAACGCCTATCACGGCGTCACCGTGGCAGCGGCGAGCCTGAGCGGCCTGCAGGCCAATCACCGCGATTTCGACCTGCCCATCGACCGCATCCTGCGCGCTGGCTGCCCGCACCACTACCGCTACGGCGCGCCGGGCGAGAGCGAGGCGGCGTTCGCCAGCCGCCTGGCGCAGGAGCTCGAAGCACTGATCCAGGCGGGGGGCCCGGACACCATCGGCGCCTTCATCGCCGAGCCAGTGATGGGCGCGGGCGGCGTGATCGTGCCGCCAGCCACCTACTTTGCCGAGATCCAGGCCGTGCTGCGCCGCCATGACATCCTGCTGATCGCCGACGAGGTGATCTGCGGCTTTGGCCGGACCGGCGCGATGTTTGGCTCCACCACCTACGGCATGCGGCCCGACATCCTCACCTGCGCCAAGGCGCTGTCCTCCGGCTACATGCCGATCTCGGCGGTGATGGTGTCGGAGAAGGTGCATGCGGCCATTGCCGCCAACAGCGGCAAGATCGGCACCTTCGGCCATGGCTTCACCTACTCGGGCCATCCGGTCACTACGGCGGTGGCGCTGGAGACGCTGCGCGTCTATGAGGATGACCACATCCTCGATCACGTGAACGCCATCGCGCCCCGCTTCCAGCAAGCGCTGCGGGCCTATGCCGGGCGAGCGCTGGTGGGCGAGGTGCGCGGGGTCGGCCTGCTGGGCGCGGTCGAACTGGCGGCGGATCCGGCGGCGCGGCGCGCCTTCGACCCGGCCCTGAAGGCTGGCCCGCGCCTGGCTCAGCTGGCGCAGGAGCACGGCCTGATCGTGCGCGCCATGGGCGACACCATTGCGTTCTGCCCGCCGCTGATCATCACCGAGGCGCAGATCGACGAGCTGTTCGCGCGGTTCGAGCGCGCCATGGTGGCGCTGGAGCGTGAGCTCCCGGCCGGCAGCAAGGGAAGCAATAGCGGCCATGGTGGCAACAAGGCTGCAGCCTGATGACCGGCCCGGCCAATCCTTCGCTACGGCTCACCACGGCGAGTGCGCGCCGCGATGGCATCGCGCTGTTCTTCTGCGCGCTGGTGGCGTTTGCCAGCTACGACGCCTTCTGCAAATGGATGCTGCGCGACCACTCGGCGCCCATGATGAACCTCACCCGCTATGTGTCGGTAAGCGTCATCGCGCTGGTGTGGCTGGTGCGCGAAGGCGACCTGAAGCTGTGGCGCACGCCCTGCAAGTGGCTGCTGCTGGCGCGCGGGCTGGCGCTTGGGATCGTGGCGAGCTGCTTCATGGCCGCGCTGGTGCACATGCCTCTGGCAGAGGCCACCGCCATCTACTTCACCGCGCCGCTGATCATGGTGGCACTGTCGCCGGCGGTGCTGGGCGAACGGGTGGGACGCGCCCAGTGGGCGGCGGTGCTGGCCGGCTTTGGCGGCATGCTGCTGATCGTGCGGCCCGGCGGCGACCTGCCGCTCGTGGGCACGGTGCTGATGATGGTCTCGGCCGTATGCTACGCCGCCTTCCAGCTGCTGACGCGCCGGCTGGCCGGCGTGGTCGCCGGGCCGGTGCTCTATGCCTGGACCGCGCTGATCTGCCTGGTGGTGACCGGCGTGCCGGCGCTGGCGACGCTGCCTGAGGTCATGCCGCCCGCGCCCGACATCTTGCTGATGATGATCGGTGGCGCCTGCAGCGGCCTGGCCCAGTTGCTGCTGCTGGCCGCCTTCCGGCGCGTTGCCGCCTCCACGCTCGCGCCGCTCAATTACTTTCAACTGCTGCTCGCCGTGCTGATCAGTACCTTTGTCTTCCAGCGCCCGCCCGATGGCATCGCGCTGGCGGGCATCGTGCTGATCATGCTGTCGGGCGGCTACCTCGCATTGCGCGGGCGGCAGGCGCCGCCCGCGCCGCCAGCACCGCTGGTAAAGCCGGTCGTAGCCCGACCCAAGGACTAAGCCCATGTCTGATTCCGCATTCGACGAATCCTCGCCCTTTGCCTCCATCGAAGTCTCCGACCTGGTGGCGGCGGTGGAGGCGCAACTCACCCAGGCCATCGTCGAAGGCCGGCTCCCGCCCGGCAGCCGCATCGTCGAGGCCGACATCGCCCGCCGCATGAATGTCAGCCGCGCGCCGGTGCGCGAGGCGGCCCGGCGGCTGGAGCGCCAGGGCGTGCTGGTCTCGCGCCCGCGCCATGGCTTTGCGGTGCGCACGGTGACGGTGCGCGAGATCGACGACCTGTTCCAGGTACGGCTGAATCTGGAGCTGATGGCCGCATCGCTCGCCTGCAAGCAGGCGCCGGAGGCCGGGCTGAAGCAGCTCGTGGCCATGGTCGACCGCATGGTGCAGGACGCCGAATCGCTGCCGCAGATCGAGCGCGTGGCGCGCGACCTGGCGTTCCACACGGCCATCTGCGAGCTGTCCGGCAACGCTTACCTGCATCGCATGTTCTCCATGATGCAAACGGAGATCCGCATGATCGTGGCGCTGATCGACAGCGTGTACCACGACCCGAAGGCCGTGGCCGAGACCCATCGCCCCATTGCCGAGGCGATTGCGCGGCGCGACGAAGCCGCCGCGCAAGCCGCGGTGCGCTTCCATATCGATGACGCCTGGGTCCATGTCCGGGCGGTGTTCATGCAAAAACAAGGCGCCGCCGAGGCGCCCCCGATGGAGTCCGTCCTATGAAAGTCGTCTACAGCGATCTGCATCTCGACCACGACCCGCACGCGTTCATGGTGCGCGGCAAGATGAAACGCAGCAACGAGCAGCCCGAGCGCGCCCTGCGCCTCTTGGCAGCGGTGCGTGCCGATGGCCACGACGTGATTGCCCCCGCCGATCACGGCCCCGGCCCGCGCGCCGCGATCCACACGCCGGAATACCTGCGCTTCCTGGAAACCGCGTACGACCGCTGGCAACTGCTGCCCGACGCCTCCGAGGAGGTCTTGCCCAACATCCATCCGTTCCCCGGGCAGCCCTGCACCTATCCCGACAGCGTGGTCGGCCAGGCGGGCTTCCACATGGGCGACGCCGCCTGCTCCATCGGGCCCAACACCTGGCGCGCGGCGGTCGGCTCAGCCGACGTGGCCACCCACGCCGCGCAACTGGTCGCCGACGGCGAACGCGCCGCCTATGCGCTGTGCCGCCCGCCGGGCCACCACGCTTATGCGGACCGCGCCAACGGCTTTTGCTACCTGAACAACACCGCCATTGCCGCGCAGCACCTGCGCCGCCACCATGACCGCGTCGCCATCCTCGACATCGACATGCACCACGGCAACGGCACCCAGGGCATCTTCTACCGGCGCAACGATGTGCTGACCGTGTCGCTGCATGGCGACCCGATGCTGTTCACGCCCTTCTTCACCGGACACGCGCACGAGCGCGGCGAGGCGGAGGGCCTCGGCTACAACATCAACCGCCCGCTGGCGCGCGGCACCGGCGACGAGGCCTACCTGGCAGCGCTGCGCGACGTGTGCCAGAGCATCCGCGCCTTCGCGCCCGGCGCGCTGGTGGTGGCGCTGGGGCTGGACGCGCACGAGCGCGACCCGTACCAGGCGCTGGCCGTCACCACGCCCGGCTTCGCGCTGATCACCGCGGAAATCGCGCGGCTGGGCTTGCCGACGGTGCTGGTGCAGGAAGGCGGGTATCTCTCCGACGATCTCGGGCCCAACCTGTCCAGCGCGCTGCGCGGCTTCGCGAGCGCGGCATGAACGGGCCGGCAAGCGCGGCACTGGCTGCCGCCGATGTGCTTAGCGAAGGCTCGCCCGAAGTCCCTGTGACGTGGGCGATGGCGCTGCTCACGCAGCACTACGGGCTGGCGGGCCGGCTCTCCCCGCTGAGCGGCGAGCGCGACCGGAACTTCCTGCTGGAAACGCCCGCGGCAAGCTACATGCTCAAGGTATCCCACCCGGCCGAGCTGCCGCTGGTGGCGGACTTCCAGACCCAGGCGCTGCTGCACATCGCCGCGGCCGACCCCGCCCTGCCCGTGCAGCGCATCGTGCCAACCCTGGCGGGCCAGCCAGCGCTGATCGCCCAGCCACCCGGTGGCGAAGCGCGTGTGGTGCGCCTGTTCAGCTACTTGCCTGGCGTGCCGCTGCCCAAGGCGCAGCGCTCGCAAGCACAGGCACGGGAGCTGGCGCGCACGCTGGCCCGGCTCGACCTGGCGCTGCGCGACTTCCGCCATCCCGCCGGCGAACTGGAGCTGCCGTGGGACATCCAGCGCGCCGACCGCGTGCGCGGCCTGCTCGACAGCGTCCCGGACGAGAGCCGCCGCGCGCTGGCAAACCGCGCGCTGGATCGCTTTGCCGCCAATGTGCAGCCCCGGCTGGCGCACCTGCGGGCCCAGCCGATCCACAACGACTTCAATATCTATAACGTGCTGGTCGATCCGCAAGACCATGCGCGCATCGCGGGCGTGCTGGATTTTGGCGACATGGTCCATGCGCCCCTGATCGACGACCTGGCCGTTGCCGCCGCCTATCAGGTTGACCCCGCCGGCGACACGATGGCCACGCTGGCGGACTTTGCCGCCACCTATCACGCGGTACTGCCGCTGCAAGCCGATGAGGTCGACGTGCTGTTCGACCTGGTGCAGGCCCGGCTGGTGATGGTGGTAGCCATCAGTGGCTGGCGCGCCGCGCGGCATCCGGAAAACGCGCCTTACCTGTTGCGCAACAACGCGGTCTCCTGGGACCGGCTGGCAGCCTGCGACGCGATCCCCACCGAACAAGCACGCTCCGTCCTGCGCCGCGCCTGCGGGATGGCGTGACCACGACACCAAGGAATCCGATGACCACGGCAGCAGCCACCCCTAGCGTTGCAGCACTGACCGAGCGGCGCGCCCGCGTGCTCGGCCCGGCGTACCGCCTGTTCTACGAGGAGCCGCTGCACATCGTGCGCGGCGATGGCGTCTGGCTTTACGACGCCAACGGCGAGCGCTACCTCGATGCATATAACAATGTGGCATCGGTCGGCCATTGCCATCCACAGGTGGTGCAAGCCATCGCCCGCCAGGCGGCGCAGCTCAACACGCACACACGCTACCTGCACGAGGGCATCCTGGATTACGCGGAGCGCCTGCTGGCCACCATGCCGGACGCGCTGGGCCATGCCATGCTCACCTGCACCGGCAGCGAGGCCAACGACCTGGCGATGCGCATCGCGCGCGCCCACACCGGCGCGCAAGGGCTGATCATCACGCGCTTTGCCTACCATGGCGTGACCGCGTCCATTGCCGAAGCATCGCCCTCGCTCGGGCGCTACGTGAAGCTTGGCGACAACGTGCGTACCGTGCCGGCACCGGACAGCTACCGCGTTGCGCCGGCGCAGCTCGGTGTTGTCTTTGCCGACGGTGTGCGCCAAGCCATCGAGGACCTGCGCGCGCATGGCATCCGCCCCGCCGCGCTGCTGGTCGATACCGTGTTCTCCAGCGACGGCATCTTCTGCGATCCGCCCGGCTTCCTGAACGATGCGGTCGCCGCCATCCGCGCGGCCGGCGGCGTGTTCATCGCCGACGAGGTGCAGCCCGGCCTGGGGCGCACGGGCGAGGCGTTCTGGGGATTCCAGCGGCATGGCGTGGTGCCGGACATCGTCACCATGGGCAAGCCAATGGGCAACGGGCATCCGCTGGCCGGGCTGGCCGTGCGCCCCGAAGTGCTGGCGGCGTTTGGGCGCGAGTGCCGTTACTTCAATACCTTCGGCGGCAACCCGGTGTCTGTCGCCGCCGGCATGGCGGTGCTTGACGTCATCGAGCAGACGCATCTCATGGCGCAGGTGCGGCGCGTGGGCAAGTACCTGCGCGAGCGGCTGGCAGGCGTGGCGGCGCGGCATCCACTGATCGGCGATATCCGCGGGGCCGGGCTGTTCGTCGCGGTGGAGTTTGTCGAAGACGGCGATGCCGCGCGGCCCGCGACCGCGCGCACGGCGCGCATCGTCAACGGTCTGCGGCGGCGCCACGTGCTGGTTGGTGCCACCGGCGAAGCGGCCAACATCCTGAAGATCCGCCCGCCGATGGTGTTCACCGAAGCGCACGCCGACCTGCTGGCCGACACCCTGGACGCAGTGCTCGCCGAGGTGGAGAACGAGCGATTGGCCTGAACCTGAACCCGCCCGCCAGCCATCCGGCCACGGCCAGCAGCCCGGCTAACGCGCCGCGAGCCTGGCGGCTATGCCGGCCACGTGCCGGCCCTGATACTTTGCGATCGCCAGTTCGTTCTCGCTGGGCTGGCGCGAGCCGTCGGCGGCCGTGAGGGTGGAAGCGCCATAGGGTGTGCCCCCCGTGATCTGGCTCATGTCCAGCAGCCGCGCTTCGGCGTAGGGCACGCCGACAATCACCATGCCCTGGTGCAGCAGCGTGGTGTGGAAGCTGGTGATCGTGGTCTCCTGGCCGCCGTGCTGGGTGGCGGTGCTGGTAAAGACACTGCCGACCTTGCCCACCAGCCCGCCGCTCATCCACAGCCCGCCGGTCTGGTCGAGAAAATTGCGCATCTGCGCGCACATATTGCCAAACCGTGTGGGGGTGCCGAACAGGATGGCATCGGCGTCGGCCAGTTTGTCCGGCTCCGCCACCGGCACATGGGCGAAAGCCGCCCGGGCGGCCTTGGCGCCACTCTTTTCCAGCACGGCGTCGGGCACCAGTTCCGGCACCTGGAGCAACGTCACCTCGGCGCCATCGACTTCGCGAGCGCCCGCCGCCACGGCCTCCGCCATTTTGTAGACGTGCCCGTACATGCTGTAGAAGACCACCTGGATCTTGCAGGTCATGACATCCTCCTGAGTGCAATGCCAAATTCGAAATGAAAAATGACGAAATACGAAATCGGGACTTCAGGCCGCAACAGGCCATTCGTTGAGTCTAGGCGAAGCAAGCGCGCCGCGCGGTGACTGCCGCGCTTCCCTTCGCATCTTCGCCGCCTACAATAAAAGACCCTGGCTCATCCGCGCGCGGCACGGGCCCGCCCTGCCGGGGCCAACGTTGGAGTACCGCAATGACAACGGCGTGTGCGCACCTTGCATTGAGCCATCCCGTCACACCCAGCGCAGAAGGCTGCGAGGAATGCCTGCGCAGCGGCGACGAATGGGTGCACCTGCGCTTGTGCCTGTGCTGCGGCCATGTCGGCTGCTGCGACGACTCGCCCAACCAGCACGCCACCCGGCATTTCCTGGCCACGGAACATCCGGTGATCCAGTCGTTCGAGCCGGGCGAAACCTGGCGCTGGTGCTATATCGACAAGCTGTTCATTCCTTGAGGGGTGCCCGGCGCCCGGCACACGCTCAGGCCAACCCCCATGCGCCAATCCTGCAAGGAGAATGTCATGCTGTCGACACCCGTTGAAAAGACCGACCATGTACTGGGGCCTGCCTCGGCCCACGTCACCGTGGTCGAGTACGGCGACTTCGAATGCCAGTATTGCCGCCTGGCCTACGGCGGCGTGAAGATCCTGCTTGCCCGCTACCACGACCGCGTGCGCTTTGTGTACCGCCATTTCCCGCTGACGGCCTGGCACCCGCTGGCGCTAGCCGCCGCGGAGGCTGCCGAGGCCGCGGCGGCCCAGCACAAGTTCTGGCCGATGCACCAGCAGATCTTCGAGCAACATCACGGCATCAAGCCGGCGATGCTGCGGGAGTACGCCGCTACGCTGGAACTGGACCTGGAGCGTTATGACTACGACATGAAGGCCCACACCTACCTGCAGCGCGTGCGCGAGCACCAGCAAGGCGGCATTGCCAGCCATGTGCGCAGCACGCCGGCATTCTTCGTCAATGGGGCAATACAGGACGTGACCTTCGGCATCGAACACCTGGACCATGCCATTGCCGTGGCGCTGCGTCACTGAGGGGCTGGGGGCCAGGGGCCTAGGCTTGCGGGCCAGCAGGCGTTGCCGCCTCCGCCGCGCTGTACACATGGCGCGTGGCGAGCAGTGACGCAAGGTCGGCGTCGCCGGCAATCACCGCCCGCAGGATCTGCGCGTGCTCGTCCCAGTTCTGCTGCGCGCGCTGCCGGTGCGCGGGCGCAAACACCAGTCCGGTGCGTTCGCGCAAGGAGCGCATCATCTCCTGCAGCACGCTGTTGGCGGCGATATTGCCCAGCACTTCGTGAAAGCGGAAATTGAGCGTGAGCAGGCGCGCATCCTCGCCGCCGCATGCCGCCGCGCTGCCCTGGCGCAAGACCTCCTGCAACTCGGCGACCAGCCGGGGATCGCGCCGTTGCGCGGCCAGCTTGGCGTTCAGGCCTTCGAGCGTGGCGCGCACCTCCACCATCTCCCGGGCCACCTGCTCCGACAGGCACGCCACCGACGCGCCCCGGCGCGGCTCGATGCGAACCAGCCCCTCGGCCGCCAGCGCGCGCAGCGCCTCACGCACCGGCACGCGCGACACGCCCAGTTCGGCCGACAGCGTGTGCTCCACCAGGCGGTCGCCCTGGCGGTACACGCCACCGACAATGCGCTGGCGCAAGGTATCGGTCACCTGCGAAAACAGCGGCGAATGGCGCGAGCCGAGGCTGGCGCCGGAATGGCCCGCCGGGTGGGCGGGTGGAACACTGCCGTGGTCGTCGGACATGTTCGTCTTGTGGGCGCGCGGGCCGGCCTTGGCCAGCCCGCGCGCGCTGGTTCAGCTGCGCTGGAATGTAAAGCTGTCGGCGTAGATATGCGCGCCGCTGGCGCCGAGCCCGAGAAAGGTCTCGCGGGCGTCGCGGATCATGTCGGGCGAGCCGCACAGGTAGATGGCATGCTCGGACAGGTCCGGCAGGTCGGCGGCAACGGCGTGCTGCACGTGGCCGCGCCGGCCGCTCCATGCGCCGTCGGCACGCGAGAGCACCGGCACGTACTGGAAATCGTAGAGCCGCGCGCCCCACGCCTGGATCTGTTCGTGCAGGTACAGGTCCGCCTGGGTGCGCATGCCCCAGTACAGCGAGACCGGCGGGCAATCGGGATCGTCCATCAGCGATTCGAGGATGCTCTTGATCGGCGCCAGCCCGGTGCCCGTGGCCACCATCACCAGCGGGCGATAGTCGTCCTTGCGGAAATAGAAGCCGCCCAGCGGCAGCTCCACGTCGAGCTGGTCATCGGAGCGCAGTCCCGCCAGCAAGCGCTCGGTGAAGTAGCCGCCAGGAATACGGCGCACGTGCAGGTCCACCGTGCGGTCCTTGGGAATCGACGCCATCGAGAAACTGCGCGCGATGCCGTCACCGGTAAAGATCTTGAGGTACTGGCCGGGACGGTAGTCAATCGCCTGCGCCTGCGGCAGCTCCAGCGTCAGGTGCACCACGTCAGCGCTGAGCGGCGCGATCTTGCGGATCACCGCGGTGTGGCGCGCGGGCTCGGCGCATGGCTCGCCTGGCCGCGCGGTGCTGATCACCAGGTCGCTGGTGGGCCGCGCCTGGCACGCCAGCGCAAAGCCTTCGGCCTCTTCTTCCGGGGTCAGGCCCATGGGGTACTCGTCATAGGCCACCGCGCCTTCGACCAGCCTGACGCGGCACGTTGCGCAGCCGCCGAAGCGGCAGTCGTGTGCCATCTGCACATTGGCGCGCTGGGCGCCGTCCAGTACCGTTTCGCCGGCGCTGGTTTCGAACGATTGCTGGGATTCGATGAGATGGATGCGGTAGGACATGGTGGACTCGGAATGCGGGGGGGGGGGGGGACGGGCTTCTGGATCTAAAACCTAAAACCTAAAGCCTAAAGTCAAAGGCAGTTTCACCACCCCTGCGGGGCGGCGACCTACTTTCTTGTCTTGCCAAGAAAGTAGGCAAAGAAGGC